>JAGWVN010000034.1 GCA_018970865.1 Betaproteobacteria bacterium | reverse complement strand
CGGGCCTGGCGGGCCCGCCGGCGGCCGCGCCCTGCCGGGGCAGGGCATCCTCAGCCGACCTGCGCGGGCCGTGCGGGGCGCAGCCCGCGGCCAGCGAGGCCCCGCCGGCCAGCAGCAGGGCGCGACGCGCGCGGCTCTTCACCTCAGGCTGCCGCCGTGAAGCGCTCGAGGTGGTAGTCGGCGTCGCCGAAGGCCTGCGAGATCATGGTCAGCCGCTTGAAGGTGTGGCTCACCTTCATCTCGAGCGTCATGCCCATGCCACCGTGCAGCTGGATGGCCTCCTGCCCGACATGCCGGCAGGCATCGGCCACCTTCACGCGGGCGGCGGCCACCACCCGCGCGCGCTCGCCGGCCGGCGTGTCGGGGCCGACCTTGGCGCAGGCGAGGTAGGTGATCGAGCGGGCCTGCTCGGTGCTGATGCACATGTCGACCATGCGGTGCTGCAGCGCCTGGAACGAGCCGATGTTGGTGCCGAACTGCTTGCGGGTCTTGAGGTACTCCAGCGTGGTGTCGCAGGCGAACTTCATGGCGCCCACCGCCTCGGCGCAGAGCAGCGCGCCAGCGAAATCGAGCGCCTCCTCGAGCAGGGCCAGGCCCTCGCCCTCGGCGCCCACCAGCGCATCGGCGCCCACGCTCACGCCGCGCAGGCTAACATCGGCCGAGCGCAGGCTGTCCTGGGTGCGGTAGGTCTTCATCGACACGCCCGCCGCGCCGGCATCGACCAGGAACAGGCTGATGCCGCCGGACTCGCCGGGCATGCCCGCAGTGCGCGCGCTGACCAGCAGCTTGCCGGCCACCGGGGCATCCACCGCCGCGATCTTGCTGCCGTCGAGCACCCAGCCGGCGCCCTGACGGCGCGCGGTGAGGGCCACCGCGGTATTGCTGAAGCGGCCGCCGGCCTCGTAGTGGGCCAGCGCCAGGGTGAGCGCGCCCTCGACCACCGGCTGCAGCACCGCGGCCTTCTGCGCGTCGCTGCCGTGGCGGTCGATCAGCCGTCCGACCAGACCCACCGTGGAGAGGTAGGGCTCGAGCACCAGCCCCGCGCCGATGGCCTCCATGACCGCGACCATGTCGACCGCGCCGCCGCCGAAGCCGCCAGCGGCCTCCGACAGGGGCAGGCCGAGCAGGCCGAGCTCGGCGAAGGTGGCCCAGACCGCCGGGCTGTGGCCCTGCGCGCTGGTCACGATCTGCTTGCGCGCCTCGAAGGCGTAATCCTTGTCGATCACCCGCTTGACCGTGTCGGCCAGCAGCTGTTGTTCCTGCGTGAGTTCGAAGTTCATGCCTGTTGCTCCCGGGGTCAGAGGCCCAGCGCCATCTTCGAGAAGATGTTGCGCTGGATCTCGTTGGAACCCGCGTAGATGGAGGTCTTGCGGAAGTTGAAGTAGCGCGCGGCCATCGAGGCGCCGAACTCGTCGAAGCCGTCGTAGCTGATCGGGCGGAAGGCCTGGGCCATCGGGCCCATCACCTGCATGCTGAGCTCGGTGAGCGCCTGCTGGATCTCGGTGCCCTTGATCTTGAGCATCGACACCTCGGGCCCGATGTTGCCGGTGCGGCGCATCTCGTCGAGGAACCGCATGTTGGTGATCTCGAGCGCCATCAGCTCGATCTCGACGCGGGCGAGCCGGTCCTTGAAGCGCAGGTCGTCGATCAGCGGCTTGCCGCTGACCTGCGTGCGCGCGGCCATCTGCTTGAGCTTGGCGAGCTCGCGCTTGGAGCCGCCGATCCGCCCGGTGTTCAGGCGCTCGTGGCCGAGCAGGTACTTGGCCACCGTCCAGCCCTTGTTCTCCTCGTGCACCAGGTTTTCGACCGGCACGCGGACATCGTCGAAGAACACCTCGTTGACCTCGTGGGCCTCGTCGAGAAGCAGCAGCGGGCGCACGGTGATGCCGGGGGTCTTCATGTCGATCAGCAGGAAGCTGATGCCCTCCTGTCGCTTGCCCGCCGTGGCGTCGGTGCGCACCAGGCAGAAGATCCAGTCGCCGTAGTGGCCCAGGGTGGTCCAGATCTTCTGGCCGTTGACCACATAGTGGTCGCCCTGACGCTCGGCGCGGGTCTTGAGCGAGGCGAGGTCCGAGCCCGAGCCGGGCTCGGAGTAACCCTGGCACCAGAACACATTGCCGTTGTAGATGTCGGGCAGGTGGCGCTGCTTCTGCGCCTCGGTGCCGAAATGCAGCAGCACGGAGGCCACCATGGTCGGCCCGAAGGGCGCGATCGGCGGCGCGCCGGCCAGCGCGTATTCTTCCTCGAAGATGTAGCGGCGGGTGGCATCCCAGTCGGTGCCACCCCATTCCTTGGGCCAGGCCGGGGCAACCCAGCCCTTGGCGGCCAGGATCTTGTGCCAGCGCACCAGGTCTTCCTTGCTGAGTTCCTGGTAATCAAGCACCTTCTGGCGCAGGTCGGCGGGCACATTGGCGGCCAGCCAGCCGCGCACTTCGTCGCGGAAGGCGAGTTCGTCTGCGGAGTAGTTCAGGTCCATGGTTCACCTCGGTCAATGACAGGCAGAGGATATCGCAAGGCCGAAGGCCCTCCCGCCTGCTAGAGTCTGCCCACCCGATCCGCGAGTCCACCCGGTGTCTCTCACCGATCTGCCCTCCGAGTGGTTTTCCTGGCACGGGCTGATGTCCGCCATCGGCCTGCTGGTGTTCGTGCTCGGTTCGCATGCGCTGGGCCAGCGTCGGCACCCGTCGGCGGCCATCGCCTGGGTGCTGATGATCACGCTGCTGCCCGAGCTCGGCGTGCCCCTCTACCTGATGTTCGGCACCCGCAAGCTGCCCCGCGCCGCGCGCCGCTCGCCCGGCGCCGCGCGTGTCGGCGCTCCCGGTGCGGCCGATGCGGCCGATGCGGCCCCTGCCGCAGGTCCGCCGCGTCTGGCGGCATCCCCGGTCGCGAGCCCGTCCGCGTCCGACCCGGTCGACGGCCCCGGCGGGGCCCACGGCGACCGGGTGCCGCTCTGGACCCGCCGTCTCACCGCCGCCATGGGGCTGCACCCCGCGCAGGCCTGCCACGACCTGAGCATCCATGCCGACGGCCGAGCCGCGCGCGAGGCGCTGCTGCGGGTGGTTGACGCGGCCCGCGAGCGGCTCGATGTGTGCACCTTCATCCTGGGCCGCGACGAGTTCGGCGCCGAGTTCCTCGAGCGGATCGCCGCGCGGGCGAGGGCGGGCGTGCGGGTGCGGCTGCTGGTCGATGGCATGGGCGCCTGGATGGGCGGTCGGCGGGAGTTCTCCCGCGCGAGCCAGGCCGGCGTTCAGGTGCTGCGCTTCGCCCCGCCGTTTCGCATGCCCTGGCGAGGGCCCTTGCGCGGCCGCACCAACCTGCGCAATCACCGCAAGCTGGTGGTGGCCGACAGCCGACTGCTCTGGACCGGCGGGCGCAACCTCGCGGGCGAGTACTTCGAGGGGGCGCCCGGTCGGCCCGCCTGGACCGATCTGAGCTTCGACCTCGCCGGCCCGCTGGCGGCCGAGGCCACGGCGGTGTTCGAGGCCGATTGGGCGTTCGCGCAGAGCTCGCAGCCCGAGGCGATCGAGGCCGCCTTCGCCCGCGGGCGGGAGGCCGCCGAGGCCGAGGCCGCGGTCGGCGCGCCCAGCGCCGGCATGGCCAGCGCGCAACTGCTGCCCAGCGGACCCGACTACGCCGAGGACACGGTGCATGCGCTGCTGCTCACCTCCTGTTATCGCGCCCGCACGCGGATCCTCGCGGTCACGCCCTATCTCGTGCCCGACGAGAGCCTGCTCGCCGCGCTGTGTCTCGCGGCGCGGCGCGGCGTGCGGGTCGACATCGTGATGCCTGCCCGCTCCAATCACCGGCTGGCCGACATCGCGCGGCATCGGCCCATGCGCGAGCTCGCGGCCGCGGGCGCGCAGCTCTGGCTGGCCCCGGGCATGGTCCACGCCAAGGCGGTGGTGATCGACGAGCACCTCGCGATGGCCGGCTCGGTCAATCTCGACGGTCGCAGCCTCTTCCTCAACTACGAGCTGATGGTGGGCTTCTACCGGCCGCAGGACATCGCGGGTTTCGCGCGCTGGATCGAGGCCCTGGTGGCCGATGCGCGGGCCTACCAGGCAAGGCCGGCCGGTCTTGCGCGCTTCATCGCCGAGGGCCTGGTGCTCTGGCTCGCCTTTCAGCTCTGAAATCGAGACACGCCCGCGCGGGCTGCCGGGGCCTGATCGGTCATAGTCGGCGGGACTTTTTCCGTCATCCCTTTTTACGCCCGGAGTCGCGCATGCGCCTGTCCAAGCCCCGATTCGCCCCCGTTCCCGATGACCAGTGGAGCGCCGAGCAGACCGCCCTCGCCGCGCCGATGGTGGCCCGCGACAAGATGCTCAACATCTTCCGCACGCTGCTCAACCATCCCGACGCGATGCGTGGCTTCATGGGCTGGGGCAGCTATGTGCTCAGCAAGAAGAACACCCTGCCGGCGCGCGAGCGCGAACTGGTGGTGCTGCGCACCGGCTATCTGTGCCGCTCGGGCTACGAGTGGACCCAGCATGTCCCGATCGGCCAGCGCGCCGGCCTGACCGACGCCGAGATTGCCGCGATCAAGCTCGGCGCCGACGGCCCGAACTGGAGTGCCGCCGACCGCGCGCTGCTGCGGGCGACCGATGAACTGCATGCCGGCCAGTTCATCACCGACGCCACCTGGCAGGCCCTGAGCGCGCATTTCCAGCCGCGCCAGTGCATGGATGTGGTGTTCACCGTGGGTCAGTACACCCAGGTGTCGATGATCCTGAACAGCTTCGGGGTTCAGCTCGATGAGGGGCAGGTGCTCGATCCCGACCTGCGCGGCTGAGTGTCCGCGCGGCTCGCCCGGGGCGGCAGCGCCGGGGCGGGCCGTGCCCTGCGCCGAGGGTCAGTGCTGGCTGGGCGGATCCTGCGGCAACGCGCCCAGCAGGACCTTGCCGGCGCGCGCTGGCCCCACCTGAAGCGCCCAGCGCGCGATGAGTTCAGACAGACGCCAGGCGTTGCCGTCGAGGTGCCCGAGCATGTCGGCGAAGCCCGGATCGGGCACGGCCAGCGACCAGTCGGGCAGATCGATCTCGTCGAAGGCATGGAAGTCGCGCGGCTCGACCCGTTCAGTGCCCGGGATGGCGACATAGGCGCCGCTCAGCCGCCAGCTGGGGGCGCACAGGCGGTGCACCTGCTCGAGGGCGAGCGCCCAGCCCGCGTCGTCAGGATGCCAGAGCACCAGCGACCCATCGGCCAGAACTTCGCGCGGCAGGTAGGGGCAGACCCGATGCCAGGTGCGCGCCGGCACGGACGGCTGCAGGGCCTGACGCAGCGCGGAGGCGTCGGCTGCCACCCGGCCAAGCTTGGCGGCGTAGAGCGTGATCCGGGCGCTGGCGGCGGCCAGCGCCGGATGCCATTGCCCTTCGGTTTCGATCAGCCTGCGTCCCATCGCCCCACCTCTCAGGGCCGCATTGTAGGGATCGCGTGGCGCGCCTGGGTGTAAAACAAGCATGACCGTCAGGGCCATGCCACCCACTTTGGCGCGGTTTTCGAGATGTGCGGTCCGGAGGGCCGCGGGCGGGGTGCCGCCGCCCCGGAGCAGGGCTCAGAGCCGTCCGCGCAGCAGGTACTCCATCAGGGCCTTCTGCACATGCAGCCGGTTCTCGGCCTCGTCCCAGACCACCGACCGAGGACCGTCGATCACCTCGGCCTGCACTTCTTCGCCCCGGTGCGCGGGCAGGCAGTGCATGAAGAGCGCCTGCGGATCGGCCGCCGCCATGAGCTCCTCATTGACCTGCCAGTCCGCGAAGGCCCGGCGACGGGCCTCGTTTTCCGACTCGAAGCCCATGCTGGTCCAGACATCGGTGGTGACCAGATCGGCGCCGCGGGCGGCATCGATGGGGCGATCGAAACGCCGCATGCAGGCTGCCGAGCTGCCCGCCAGGGCCGGATCGACCTGATAGCCCACGGGGCTGGAGACCTGCACCGTGAAGCCGAGCAGTTCGGCCGCCTGCAGCCAGGTGTAGAGCATGTTGTTGGCGTCGCCGATCCAGGCCACCACGCGGCCGCGGATGTCGCCGCGGTGCTCGATGAAGGTGAAGATGTCGGCGAGGATCTGGCAGGGGTGGTACTCGTTGGTGAGGCCGTTGATCACCGGCACCCGCGAGTGCGCCGCGAAGCGCTCGATGATGCTCTGCTCGAAGGTGCGGATCATCACCAGATCGCACATCCGCGAGATGACCTGCGCGGCGTCTTCCACCGGCTCGCCGCGACCGAGCTGCGAGTCACGGGTGTTCAGATAGATGGCCGAGCCGCCGAGCTGGTGCATGCCCGCCTCGAAGGACAGGCGCGTGCGGGTGCTCGCCTTCTCGAAGATCATCACCAGGGTGCGATCGCTCAGCGGGTGATACGGCTCGTAGCGCTTGAACCGCTCCTTGATGACCCGCGTGCGGGCGAACAGATAGGCGAGCTCCTCGGCGTCGAGGTCCTTGAACTGCAGGAAGTGCTTCATCGGCATCTCGGGTGTGCGCGCGGCGCCGGCGGCCAGTCAGGCCGGCGCGGGGCTGCTTGCGAGGTGCTGCCGCACCAGCGGCGCAAGCCGCTCGACCAGGTGGTCGACGTGCTCGCGGGTGAAGATGAGCGGCGGCAGCAGCCGCACGACGGTATCGGCCGTGACATTGAGCACCAGACCGGCATCGAGGCTGCGCTGCACCAGCTCGCCGCAGGGCCGGTCGAGCTCGATGCCCAGCATCAGCCCGCGTCCGCGGATCTCGCGCACGCCCGGCAGCCCGCCGATCGTCTGGGTGAGGCACTGCACCAGGTAGTCGCCGACGCGGGTGGCATTGCCCAGCAGATCGTCGCGTTCCATGACCGCCATGGTGACCAGACCGGCGCGCATCGCCAGCGGGTTGCCGCCGAAGGTGGTGCCGTGGTTGCCGGGATGGAACACCTCGGCCGCGGCGCCGTGGGCCACCACCGCGCCCACCGGCACGCCCGAGGACAGGCCCTTGGCCAGCGGCATGACATCGGGCAGGATGCCCGCCCACTGATGGGCGAACCACTTGCCGGTACGGCCGGTGCCGCACTGCACCTCGTCGATCATCAGCAGCAGGCCGCGCTCGTCGCACAGCTGGCGGGCCTCGCGCAGGTATTCCAGGCTGGCCGGCTGGATGCCGCCCTCGCCCTGGATGGCCTCCAGGAACACCGCCACCACATTCGGCCGCTCGTCGACCACCCGGCGCAGCGCCTGCGCGTCATTGAGCGGCACGCGGGGAAAGCCGCCGACCAGCGGCTCGAAGCCCTTCTGCACCTTGGCATTGCCGGTGGCCGAGAGCGTGGCCAGCGAGCGGCCGTGGAAGGCCTTCTCGTAGACGACGATCTCGGGCTCGGCGATGCCCTTGCCGTGACCGTACTTGCGGGCGATCTTGATGGCCGCCTCGTTCGCCTCGAGCCCGGAGTTGCAGAAGAACACATTGGTCATGCCCGACACCGCCACCAGCCGGCTGGCGAGCTCGGTCTGCAGCGGCACCTCGAAGAGGTTGGAGCAGTGGATGATCCTGCCGACCTGTTCGCGCAGCGCCGCCACCAGGTCAGGGTGGTTGTGCCCCAGGGTGTTCACCGCGATGCCGGACAGGCAGTCGAGATATCGCCGGCCCTGGGTGTCGAACAGCCAGGCGCCGTCGCCGTGGCTGAAGGCGACCGGCAGGCGGCCGTAGGTGGACATCAGGGGCGTGGTGGCAGCCATCTCGGACTCCGGTTCGGGGATGGATCGGGGGTCAGCCGCCCGCGGGTTCCCGCAGAAACACGAACGGCGGCTGCCGCCGCCGTCTGCCTGCCGGAGCCGCCTGCTGGCCGACCCGGACCCGCCATTCTAGGGGAAACCCGCCTGAACGGGCGGCTATAATCGTTCATTCGGTGTCCAAGAGCATCCGGCCCTGGCCCGCCTGCCTGCATGAGCCCCCCGCCTTCGGTCCGCTCGTTCACCATCGTCGGCCTCACCGCCCAGGGTCGCCCCTTTCGGCCCAGCGACTGGGCCGAGCGCCTGTGCGGCGTGATGTCGTCCTTCCGGCCGCCCGGGGCGGGCGCGCAGGCCCATCTCACCTACTCGCCCTTCGTGGCGCCTGGCCTGCACGAGGGCCACAAGTGCGTCCGCGTCGACGCCCGGCTGTACGCCCTCGAACCCATGGCCTATCACTTCCTGCGCGGCTTTGCCCGCGACAACGCGCTCAGCGTTCACGAAGACTCCTGACACACGGCGCGAGGTTTTTTCGCCAAGTGATCGATTAAAAAGACTTTTTTGCCACATCGCCGTTGCCCCGTCCGGGTGGGCAGGGGCTAGAATCCCGGTGGGCGGCCTGCCGTGGGCGTGTTGCCCGCACAGGAGACCCCGAATGCCTTTCCCGGAACAGTGGCGCGCCAGTTGGGGCGTGACCGAGATGGGACACCCGGGCAGCGCCGCGCTCGATGACCGACCCATGTTCCGGGTGGCCGATTTCGGCCTCGACCAGCGTCTGCTCAGCCATGCCGACACCGTGCTGCGTCACGCGCGTCACAACCCCTACCGCTACGAGCTCGCGAGCAACCGTCAGCCGGGCGGATTCGACATCGCCATGGTCGACATGACCGCGGCGGGCGCGCCGCAGGCGCTGGAGAGTCTGCGCGGTCATGCGGGCGCGACCGCGCCGGGCGCGTTGCCTGCCGCGCCGGCGATCGTGCGGGTCGGGCGCCGCGCCGATGAGCAGCGTGGCCAGGACGAGCTGCCGGTGAATGCCTTCACGCATGGCCTGATCCCCGCGCTGAACCGCGCGGTGGAGCACAGCCTGCTGAGCGCGCAGGGGAATGCGGCTGCGCGAGTGGGCGCGGGTGCCGCCGCGGCGTCGTCGCGGCCGCCCGGCGCCGAACCGCAGGGCTGGGAGGACGATGATGCCGACGACGCGCCGGCGGCGCGCCGACCGCGGGTGCTGGTGGTGGACGACAGCCCCACGGTGCGCCGCCAGCTGGCGGTGGCGCTGCATCGCATGGGCCTGGACAGCGAGGGCGTGAACTCGGCCCGCGAGGCGCTCGAGACGCTCGCGGTGCGCCACTACGAGATGGTGTTCGTCGATGTGGTGATGCCCGAGATGGACGGTTACCGCCTCACCCGGGAGATCAAGCGCAGCCGAACCCTGCGCCCGATGCCGGTGGTGATCCTCACCAGCCGGTCTTCACCCTTCGATCTGGCCCGCGGCGCGCTGGCCGGCTGCGACAGCTATCTGGTCAAGCCGGTGAGCATGCAGTCGCTGCGCGAGACCGTGGCCCGGCATCTGCACCGGGCCGGACCGCCTGCCGCCTAGCCCTTGACGCGGCTGCGGTACTCGCCGGTGCGGGTGTCGATCTCGATCTTGTCGCCGATCTCGACGAAGGCCGGCACCGGCAGTTCGAAGCCGGTGGGTTTGATGCGCGCCGGCTTCATGACCTTGCCCGAGGTGTCGCCCTTGACGGCGGGCTCGGTGTACTCCACCTCGCGCACCACGCTGTTGGGCATCTCGACCGAGATGGCCCGGCCCTCGTAGAAGGTGACTTCGCAGGGCATGCCGTCGTCGATGTACTGCACGGCGTCGCCCATGGACTCGGCCTCGACCTCGTACTGGTTGTACTCGGCGTCCATGAACACATAGAGCGGATCGGCGAAGTACGAGTAGGTGACCTCGCGCTTGTCGAGCATCAGCACATCGTATTTCTCGTCGGCCTTGACGACGGTTTCGGTGCCGGAGTTGTTCAGCAGATTCTTCAGCTTCAGCTTCACGACCGCCGCGTTGCGGCCCGACTTGTTGTATTCGGCCCGCAGCACGACCATCGGATCCTTGCCGATCATGATCACGTTGCCGGTGCGCAGTTCCTGGGCGAGCTTCATGGGGGGTTTCCTTGGGGGCCGCGGGCTCTGGCGCCAGGCGCGGCGGGCTGGGAAAAAGCCTGCGATTATAGCCTGGATCGGCAGAAACTGACCAGTTGACTGGCCAGATCGGGTGCCTGGGCGGCTCGCGCGGCGAGTGCGGCGGCGGCGCTCTCCAGCGCCGGCCAGACGGCGTCCAGCGCGGTCCAGGCCGCGTCCAGGGCGCTCGGGGCACTCGGGGCACTCGCAGCGCTCGGAGCGCTCGGAGCGCTCGGAGCGCTCGGAGCGCTCGGAGCGGGAGCGGGGGCGATGCGTTCAGCCCATGCCCGGCTGAAGGCGTCGGTCGCGGCGTCGGCGGCGGCCCAGGCGGGCTGTCGCCGCCAGGCGAGGAAGGCCTCGAGCTTGGCGTGATCGGCGCCATCGGCCTGTCGGTAGGGCTGCCAGATCATGGGGCGGCCAGCCCACAGCGCGCGGATCCAGGAGTCCTCGCCCCGGACCAGGTTCAGGTCGCAGCTCCAGAGCAGGCGGTCATAGTCGTCGATGTCGAGCCAGCCCGGACGGGCCAGCACGAGCCGGCCGTGGCGATGGCAGGGCGTGTCCGATCCATCGGCCAGCGCCCTCGCCAGGCCGGGAGCGACCGGATCCGCGTCCGGCGCCGTCTGGTCGGCCGGGTGCTCGGCCAGGAAGGCGCCGAGGGCCGCGTCAGCCACGCCCCTGGGAATCACCGCGAGGGTGGTGGCCGGCCCGATGGCCAGGCGCCGCAGCAGCGCCAGGAGCGGCGCGTCGGGATAGCAGAACACCGATACCCGCCGGGCCGGCAGTGTCGGCAGGCCGATCGCCCGCCACCAGCGGTCCGCGTCGCCGCTTTGCCGGAAGGCGTCGCGGCGCGCGATCAGGTCTCGTTCTCGGAGCAGTCCGCCGGTGCCGGGTCGGAAGCCCGGAAAGAAGAAGTGCTCGCGGGCCCCGTCCGCGGGCTTGATGGCAGCCAGGCCATGGCAGCCGTCCACCCAGGTTTCGGCGCTGAGGTATTCGAGGTTGATCCAGAGCGGACGCGCCGGCGCGCCGGCCATCCGCGTCCGCAGCCCGGCCGGAGGCTCGCAGCTGAACGCGCAGACCACGATGTCGGGGTCGGGCGGCTCGCCGTTTGCAGCGTCCGTCCAGTGCCGGATCGTGACGGCGGCCGGCGAGGGCGGCCTGCCAGGTCCGGCCGGCGGCCGTCCCGGCCCGTCCGCGGGGTGATCGCCCATCGCCTCGGGCGCCAGTTGACGCAGGACCTCGGGCCGGTCGATCCAGAGCGTGACCCGCAAGCCGTGCTCGGCGGCGAGCTGTCGGGCCAGGCGCCAGCTCACGCCGGCATCGCCGAAGTTGTCGACGACGCGGCAGCAGAGGTGCAGGCTCAGGCCGTTGTCGCCTGCCACGCGGATCAGTCCGGCTTGCCGCCGAACAGGTCGTCCAGACGGGCCCGCGCCTGAGCCTGGGTGCCGCTGCTGCCTGGCGCGTTGGGATACTCGTCGGCGATGCGATCCTCGAAGTAGACCCCGGCATTCGGGGCGGCGATCAGGCGCTGCCAGACCTCGTCGGGCACGCCCTGGTAGACGCGGACCGAATGGTCGGCGAAGACGATCTCCAGCCGCTGGGCGCGCCGGTCATAGCGGGCGTTGCGCAGCTTGCCACCCGAGAGCGGGCGCTGTTCCATGGCGGGTTCTCCGGCCGGCGCGCCGCGCCCGCGATCGGGGGCGCCATCGGCGACAGGCGATCCCCGCATAATAGCCACCCGCCTCGATCCGGAGACCGCCATGTTTCTCTCGCCCCAGCCCCCGACCCCGCTGCGCCGCCTGGCGGCTGAGGTGCGTGCCCAGACCACCACCGCGCAGGCGCTGCTCGCGCAGACCCGCGAGCGCGCGGCGGCGGCGCAGGCGCTCAATCCCATCGCCCATGTCGACTGGGGGGCCGCCGATGCCCAGGCCCGCGAGCTCGATCGCCAGGCGCGTCAGGCGCCCACGCAGTGCGGCCCGCTGCATGGGCTGCCGGTCAGCATCAAGGACCTCTATGCCGTGCGCGGGATGCCCACCCGTGCCGGCACTCGCGCGGCGCTTCCTGATCTGGGACGCGACGAGGCCGAGGCGGTCACGCGGCTGCGCCAGGCCGGCGCCCTGCCTTTCGCCAAGACCAACATGCACGAGCTCGCGCTTGGCGCCACCGGCGAGAATGTCTGGACCGGCGATGTCTGCAATCCCTACGACCCTGCCCGCCAGGCTGGCGGCTCCTCCAGCGGCGCGGCGGTGGCCACCGCCTGCGGCGTGGGCGTGGCCGGCCTGGGCAGCGATACCGGCGGGTCGGTGCGCATCCCGGCCGCGTTCTGCGGGCTGACCGGCTTCAAGCCGAGCTATCAGGCGATTCCGCTGGGCGGCGCCCTGTACCTGTCCTTCACCTGCGACCATGCCGGCCCGATCGCGCCCACGGTGGACGACTGCGCGCTGCTCTTCGAGGTGATGGCCGGTCGCCGCGCAGACCATGGATCGGTGCCGCGTGCCCCCCGGCTGGCGCTGCCGGCGCGCTGGCTCTCGCCGCGCATGGAGGCGGCTGTGGCGCAGTCGTTCGAGCGTGAAGTGGCCGGCCTGCGCGCGGCCGGCGCCGAGATCACCGAGGTCGATCTTCCCGGGCTCGCCACGGCCTGGGAGCACTACACGCCGCTGGTGCGCGCCGAAGCCGCCTGGGTCCACCGGGCGGCTCTCGCGGCCGGCGATCCCGGCTTCTCGCCGCTGGTGCTGCCGCCGCTGAGTGCGGGGCGGGAGATTCCAGCCAGCGCCTACATCGAGGCGCTGCAGGCGCGCGCGGCTGTGCGCGCCGGCTTCCAGGCTGTGCTGCGGGATCACGACGCCATCGTGCTGCCCACCTCGCCCGTGTTGCCGCCCATGCGGGGTCAGGCCGAGGTCTCGGTGGCGGGCGGAACGCTGAGCACCCGCGAGGCCGTGCTCGGTCAGACGCTCGCGTTCAGCTTCGCCGGCCTGCCGGCGCTGGCCATGCCCATGGGACTGGCCCAGGGGCTGCCGGTCTCGCTGCAGCTGGTCGGTGCCTTCGATGCCGACGCCCGGCTGCTCGCCCTGGGCCGCTGGGTGGAGTCGTTGCCCGGCCGGGCCGGACAGGGCTGAGCGATCGCCAGACGCGGGCGCGGCTGGCGATCGGCTCGCGCCCCCGGCATGCCGCGGGGCTGCGCGGTACGCCTTGCGGCGCGCGCTGCGTTCAGCGCGGCGCCATCCGGATCGCGCCGTCGAGGCGGATGGTCTCGCCGTTGAGCATCACATTCTCGAAGATCTGGCGCACCATCTGCGCGTACTCCGAGGGGCGGCCCAGCCGCGGCGGGAACGGCACCTGCTTGCCGAGCGAGTCCTGGGCCGCCGGGGGCAGACCCTGCAGCAGCGGCGTGAGGAACAGCCCTGGCGCGATGGTGCACACCCGGATGCCGTCACGGGCGAGGTCGCGCGCGATCGGCAGCGTCATGCCCACGATGCCGCCCTTGGACGCCGAGTAGGCGGCCTGGCCGATCTGGCCGTCGAAGGCCGCGACCGAGGCGGTATTGATGATCACGCCGCGCTCGCCGTCGGCATTGGCCTCACCGGCGCACATCGCGGCAGCGGCCAGACGCAGCATGTTGAAGGAGCCGACCAGGTTCACATTGATCACCCGGGTGAAGGCGGCCAGCGGATGCGGACCGTCCTTGCCCACCGTCTTGGTGGCGGTGCCGATGCCGGCGCAGTTCACCAGGCCGACCAGGCGGCCCATGGCCTGGGCGGCCGCCACCGCGGCCTGGCCGTCGGCTTCGGAGGTGACATCACAGCGCACGAAGCGGGCGGCGGCGCCGAGCTCGGCCACCATCGCGTCGCCGGCGGCCTGGTTCACATCGGCGATCAGCACCTTGCCGCCGGCCTCGACCACCATGCGGGCGGTGGCGCCGCCCAGTCCGGACGCGCCGCCGGTGACGATCACCACTTGGCCATTCAGGTTCATCAGGATCTCCTTGACGGGTTGAGAGCGGTTGAAATGCGAACGGCGCCCTGCAGGCGCCGTTGCGATCGGCCGGCACCCGCAGGTGCCGGCCGGGAATCGGGACAGGGCGCCCGATCAGTTCTTCTTCTCTTCGACGGGAGCCGAGGCCGGCGCCGGAGCCGCGGGCGCGCTGCCGGCATCGGCGGGCGCGGCGGTCGGGGCAGCCGCTGGCGCAGTGGCCGGGGCCGCGGCCGGAGCGGACACCGCCGCCGGCGCACCATGGCCGGCCGCGGGCGCGCCGCCCGGCTTGCCGTACATCACGCCCATCAGGGGCACCAGCAGCAGGGCCACGATGTTGATGATCTTGATCAGCGGATTGACCGCGGGGCCGGCGGTGTCCTTGTAGGGGTCGCCCACGGTGTCACCGGTGACGGCCGCCTTGTGCGCGTCGGAGCCCTTGCCGCCGTGGTTCCCTTCCTCGATGTACTTCTTGGCGTTGTCCCAGGCGCCACCGCCGGTGCACATGGAGATGGCGACGAACAGGCCGGTGACGATCGTGCCCATCAGCAGGCCGCCGAGCGCCTGCGGGCCGAGGATCAGGCCCACCAGCACCGGCACCAGCACCGGCAGGATCGAGGGGATGATCATCTCCTTGATCGCCGCGGTGGTGAGCAGATCGACCGCCTTGCTGTAGTCGGGCTTGGCGGTGCCTTCCATGATGCCCTTGATCTCGCGGAACTGGCGGCGAACCTCCTCCACCACCGAACCCGCCGAGCGGCCCACGGCCTCCATGGCCATTGCGCCGAAGAGGTAGGGGATCAGGCCGCCGATGAACAGGCCGATGATCACCATGTGGTTCGACAGATCGAACACCGTGGGGATGCCGACCGACTCGAGCCCGTGGGTGTAGTCGGCGAACAGCACCAGCGAGGCCAGACCGGCCGAGCCGATCGCATAGCCCTTGGTGACCGCCTTGGTGGTGTTGCCCACCGCGTCCAGCGGATCGGTGATGTCGCGCACCGCCGAGGGCAGCTCGGCCATCTCGGCGATGCCGCCGGCGTTGTCGGTGATCGGACCGTAGGCGTCGAGCGCGACCACGATGCCGGCCATCGACAGCATGGAGGTGGCAGCCACCGCCACCCCGTACAGCCCGCCCAGCGCGAACGAGGCGAGGATGGCCGCGCAGACCATCAGCACCGGCCAGGCCGTGGACTTCATCGAGACCGCGATGCCGGCGATGATGTTGGTGGCATGACCGGTGGTGGACGACTGGGCCACATAGCGCACCGGGTGGTACTCGGTGCCGGTGTAGTACTCGGTCACCCACACGATCAGGCCGGTGAGCACCAGACCCACCACGGTGCACAGCCACAGGTTCATCACCGACAGGCCGCTCGCGGCGAGATCGGCGCTGCCGAACACCCAGGCGGTGATCGGGTAGGCCGCGATCACCGCGATCACGCCGGCCACCACCAGGCCCTTGTACAGCGCGTTCATGATCTTGCCGCCGGGCGAGGCCTTGACGAACAGCACGCCGATGATCGACGCGATGATCGAGAAGCCGCCGAGCACCAGCGGGTAGATCACCGCCTGACCCTCGACGCCCTTGACCATCAGCGCCCCCAGCAGCATGGTGGCGATCAGGGTGACGGCGTAGGTCTCGAACAGGTCGGCGGCCATGCCGGCGCAGTCACCGACGTTGTCGCCCACGTTGTCGGCGATCACCGCGGGGTTGCGGGGGTCGTCCTCGGGGATGCCGGCTTCCACCTTGCCCACCAGGTCGGCGCCCACGTCGGCGCCCTTGGTGAAGATGCCGCCGCCCAGCCGCGCGAAGATCGAGATCAGCGACGAGCCGAAGGCCAGGCCCACCAGCGGCTTGAGCACGGTGTGCAGATCAGCGCCCTTGGCGCCGGTGCCGCCGAGCACCGCGTAATAGCCCGCCACGCCGAGCAGGCCCAGGCCCACCACCAGCATGCCGGTGATCGCGCCGCCCTTGAAGGCGACATCGAGCGCCTGGTTCAGGCCCTGGGTGGCCGCCTGGGCGGTGCGCACATTGGCGCGCACCGACACGTTCATGCCGATGTAGCCGGCCGCGCCCGACAGGATCGCGCCGAGGGCGAAGCCGATCGCGGTGGGCCAGCCCAGACCGGGCACCAGGCCCAGCACGAAGAAGAGCACCACGCCGACGATGCCGATGGTGCGGTACTGGCGATTCAGGTAAGCCTGCGCGCCGGTCTGGATGGCGGCGGCGATCTCCTGCATGCGCGCGTTGCCGGCGGGCAGGGCCAGGATGGTGCGGCTCGTGGCGATGCCATAGATGACGGCGACCACGCCGCAGACCAGGGCGAACCACAGGCCTGTTGAGACTGCTGACATCGGACTCTCTCCTGCGTTTTATTGTGGATTGGAACTGGGAAGGCTTCTGACGGGCACGCGATTCTGCTCAAACGCCCGTCGCATTGGCAAGCCGAGGCGCCCGCGACGCGGAGCGCTCGGCTGAAACCGGACTACCGCAGGGCTTCGAAGGCCCGGTCGCGGATGGTTTCGACCGGCCCGATGCCCGCGATCTTGCGGTAGGCCGGGGCGCCGGGTGCGCCGCTCGCGGCCCACTGCCCGTAGTAGCCCACCAGCACGCTGGTCTGGGCGTGGTAGACCTCGAGGCGCTTGCGCACGGTGTCTTCGCGGTCGTCGTCGCGCTGGATCAGCGGCTCGCCGGTGATGTCGTCGCGACCTTCGACCTTCGGCGGATTGAAGCGGACATGGTAGGTGCGGCCGCTGCCGACATGCACCCGTCGGCCGCTCATGCGCTCGATGATCTCGGCATCGGGCACATCGATCTCGAGCACGAAGTCGATGGCCACGCCAGCCGCCTTCATGGCGTCGGCCTGGGGAATGGTGCGCGGGAAGCCGTCGAACAGGTAGCCGTCGCGGCAGTCCGGTTCAGCGAGACGGTCCTTCACCAGGCCGATGATGATGTCGTCGGATACCAGACCGCCGGCGTCCATCACCTTCTTGGCAGCCACCCCGAGCGGCGTGCCCGCCTTGACCGCGGCCCGGAGCATGTCGCCGGTGGAGATCTGCGGGATGCGGAACTTCTCCTTGATGTAGGCGGCCTGGGTGCCCTTGCCTGCGCCCGGCGGCCCGAGAAGGATCAATCGCATGAATGCAACCTGGAAGTGTGTTGGCGGGACATCGTGCGGGCCGGCGCGTGGGCGCCGACACACGGCGTCAATGGGCTGCTGCGCGGCTTTCCGCCCGGAAAGGTATCGTCAAAGCCGCCCCAGGGTCAAACCGCGCCCGCGGCCACCAGGGCCCGAACCCGCTCGAGATCGGCCGGGGTGTCGACCCCCGGCGCCGGCGCGTGCGCGAGGGTGATCACGGCGATCGGATGGCCGTGCCACAGCGCGCGCAGCTGCTCGAGCGACTCGAGCGACTCGAGTGGCGAGCGGGGCATGGACGGGTAGGCGCGCAGGAAGCCGGCGCGGTAGGCGTACAGGCCGACATGACGCAGCACCGGCGCGGAACGCAGCGCCGGCGACAGCTCGGCCGCGGCCTCCGGGGGCAGGGCCTCGGCGGGGTCGCGCTCGAACGGGATCGGCGCGCGCGAGAAGTAGAGCGCCCGGCCGCGGGCGTCGAGGACCACCTTCACGACATTCGGGTTGAGGTAGTCGGCGCGGGTGTCGATCGGATGAGCCGCGGTGGCCATCGGGCATTCCGGCTGCTCGGCGAGGGCGCGGGCGACCCGCGCCAGCACCGACGGCTCGATCAGCGGCTCGTCGCCCTGGAGGTTGACCACCACGGCCTCGTCGGCCAGCCCCAGCCGCTCAACCGCCTCGGCCAGGCGATCGGAGCCCGAGGCATGGTCGTCGCGGGTCATGACATGCGCCACGCCGTGGACCGCGCAGGCCTGCCCGACCCGGGGGGAGTCGGTGGCCACCACCACCCGCGATGCGCCGCCGAGCGCCGCGCGCTGCGCGACGCGAACGATCATCGGCAGGCCGCCGATGTCGGCCAGCGGCTTGCCGGGCAGCCGGCTCGAGGCCATGCGGGCCGGGATCAGCGCGATGAAATCGGGAACGCAGGGGGAGCTCATGGCGGCATGGCGCGGCTCGCGGCAGGCCTCAGTCGGCGAGACGGCGGGCCTCCTCCTCGAGCATCACCGGGATGCCGTCGCGGATCGGGAAGGCCAGCCGGTCGCGCGGGCAGACGAGTTCGGCCGCGTCGCGCTCGAGCCGCAGCGGCCCCTTGCACAGCGGGCACACCAGGATGTCAATCAGTCGATGATCCACGCAGCCTGTCCTCCAGCCAGTCGACCAGCGCCGGGTCGGGGTGCGCCCGCACCTCGAGAAACCAGCAGCGCGGGTCGTCGAACGACTCGAATTTTACGGCGTCCTTGGCGGTCATGATGATCACCTCGGCCCCCGGTGGCAGCAGCGCGGCGTCGGCGAGGCCGTGATCGGGGAGCACGATGGTGCGCTCGAGGCTCAGTCCGAGGTCGCGGGCCAGTGCGAAGAAGCGCTCCGGTTGGGCGATCCCGGCCAGGGCATGCACGCGTCGTCCGCGGCAGGCCTGCGCGAACTGCGCGATGGACAGCGTTCGCGGCGGAACTTCCATCCCCGCGGCCCGATCCGGCCGCGCAGGCGCGCCGCCCCGTCCGACCGGGTGCCATTCGGTCGCCCCCAGCCGGAAGGCAAAGCGTCGATCGGGCAGCGGGGCGGCGGACAACGCCGAGTCCGGCGTCGGCCATCCGGCAGCCGCCGCGGGCTGGCCGGCGGCCGGGGCCGGCGCGATCCCGTCCGGCAGGCCGGCCGGCAGTCGCCAGACCAGGGCATCCATGCCGGCAAGGTGCGCGAGCGGTTCGCGCAGCGGACCCGCCGGGAGCAGCCGGCCGTTGCCCGCGCCGCGCTCGTCGAACACCGCGATCTCCAGCGTGCGGGCCAGCCCCGGGTGCTGGAGCGCGTCGTCGCTCAGCACGACCTCGATCTCGGGATGGGTGGCGATCAGCAGCGCGAGCGCCTGCGCGCGCCGCAGCGCGCAGGCCACCGGGACCGCGCTGGCGCGCGCCAGCAGCACCGGCTCGTCGCCCTGGTCGCGGGCATCATCGGTCGCGGTCACCAGGCGCGGGCCGGTGTGATGGGCGCGGTGACCGCGGGCGATGATGCCCACCCGCCAGCCCCGGGCCGTCAGCGTGCGGGCGAGCTCGGCGACCAGCGGCGTCTTGCCGGTGCCGCCGACCACCAGGTTGCCCACCACCACCACCGCCGGCCGCAGGTTGGATGCCAGATGCAGCACGGCCGCCCGTCGTCGGCGGCTCACCCATCCGGTCAGCCCGCTGAGCGGCAGCAGCAGGCAGCGGTCCAGCCAGTCGGCGGGCGATGCGGGCGATCCGAACCAGCGCCGCAGCAGCCAGGATTCCAGGCGCAGGCGGATCCGCTCGCGGAGGGAGGGCGGCATCGTGCCGCGCTCAGCGCTGCCCGGTGCCGGATGCCTGGGCGGCGAAGGTGACCCGGTTCAGCCCGGCCAGTCGGGCCGCTTCCAGGACATTGACCACCGACTGATGGCTGGCGCCGGCGTCGGCGTTGATCACCAGCGTGATGTCGGCGCGGCCGCCGGCCGCGCGCTGCAGCGCCTGCGCGAAGCCGCCCGGGCTGTCGTAGGGCCGCACCTTGTCCTCGATCGCGTAGCGGCCGTCGGCCGAGACCGTGACCATCAGCTCGCGCGGCCGCTCGGCCGGCTTGTCGGCGCCGGCCGAGGGCAGGTTGACGCCGAGCTCGGTGAACCGCGTGTAGGTGGTGGTGACCATCAGGAAGATCAGGATCACCAGGAGCAGGTCGATCAGCGGAATGAAGTTGATCTCGGGCTCGTCCCGGGGAGTGCTCCGGCGAAAGTTCATGGGCGGCTCGCGGCTCAGGCGCGCGGCTTGCCGGCCGCGTCGGCGCGCGCCGCCCGCGCCTGCTCGTGATGCATCCGGATCGCATCGAGCAGGCGGATCGACTGCTGTTCCATCTCGATCAGCAGGCCGTCGACCCGGGCGCGGAAATGCCGGTAGGCGATCATGGCCGGGATCGCGATGATCAGTCCGAAGGCGGTGTTGTACAGCGCCACCGAGATGCCGTGGGCGAGTTGCTGCGGGTTGGTCCCGGCGGGCGCCTGGGCGCCGAAGATCTCGATCATGCCCACCACGGTGCCGAACAGCCCCATCAGCGGGGCCATCGAGGCCACCGTGCCCAGCGCCGACAGGTACTTCTCGAGCTCGTGGGCCACCGCCCGACCGGTTTCCTCCATGGCCTGCTTGATCACCTCCCGCGGCGCGAACTCATGGCGCAGACCGGCCGCGAAGATCCGGCCGATCGGCGCGCTGCCCTCGAGCTTCTGGATCATGTCCGGGGTGATCTGATGCGCCCGATGCATGGCCAGCACATCCTCCAGCAGGCGCGGCGGCGCGACCCGGGAGCGTTTCAGCGACAGCGAGCGTTCGACGATGAGCGCAACCGCCACCACCGATGCCAGGATCAGGAACCACACCGGCCAGCCGGCCGCCTGGATCAGGGAAAACAAGGGAGCGCTCCGCGGTCGAGGACTGAGTTGCCCCGCATTGTCCGGTGTTTCCGGCGGCGCGGGCAAGTTGGCTGGCCGGCGGCAGCGGCGGCCGTCAGCCGGCGCTATGATCTGTCAACAAAACCTGTGGACAAAGATGTGGATATCCCGGCCCGACCCGGCCGGAACCCGCGTCGCGCGGTGCTCCAGACGGTCTGCCGAAATTTTCCGCATCAAAAAAATATATATAAAACAATGGTTTGTACCATTTTCCAGGGTTTCTGGCGGGGCTTGTCGCCTCGGCCATCCCGAGAGGGCGCGTGTGGACAGCCATCGGGTGCAGAGTCCCATGCCGGCTGACTTTGCCCGCGACACGCCCGGCTCGGGGAACGCCGTCATCAGCGTCAGCCAGCTCAACCGCATGGTTGCCGGCCTGATCGAATCCGGGCTGCCGTCGCTCTGGGTGGGCGGCGAGATTTCCAACCTCACCCGGGCCGCCAGCGGTCACTGGTACTTCACCCTGAAAGACGCCGCGGCCCAGGTGCGGTGCGTCATGTTCCGGCACAAGGCGCAGGCCGTGGGTTTCCAGCCCCGGGAAGGTGACCGGGTCGAGGCGCGAGGCCTGGCGGGGCTCTACCAGCCGCGCGGCGACTTCCAGCTCGGGGTGGAGCAATTGCGACGGGCCGGCGCCGGCGACCTGCACCAGCAGTTCCTGCGCATCCGCGACCGTCTGCTCGCCGAAGGCCTGCTGGCGCCGGAACGCAAGCGCCCCCTGCCGGCCCATCCCCGACGCATCGGCGTGATCACATCGCCTCAGGCAGCGGCCCTGCGCGATGTGCTCGCGGTGCTGCGCGATCGCGCGCCGCACATCGAGGTCATCCTCTATCCCGCGCCGGTGCAGGGCGCGGACGCGCCGGCCGCGCTGGCGCGGGCGTTGGCGACCGCGGCGCGGCGTGCCGAGTGCGATCTGCTCCTGCTGGTGCGCGGCGGGGGCTCGATCGAGGACCTCTGGGCCTTCAACGACGAACCGCTGGCCCGGGCGATCGCCGACTGCCCCCTGCCGGTGGTGAGTGGCGTGGGGCATGAAACCGACACCACCATCGCCGATTTCGTCGCCGACCTGCGCGCGCCCACCCCCACGGCCGCCGCGGTGCTGGCCACGCCGCGCCGCGAGGACCTCCTCGCCGCTCTCGCACAGACCGCGGGCCGTCTCGGGCGGGCCACCCAGCGGATGCTCGACACCCGCGAGCAGCGGCTCGACATGGCCGCGGGCCGCCTGCGATCGCCGTCGGCGCAATGGGCCCTGCGCGCCCAGGCCCTCGAAGCGCTGGTGGGACGGCTGAACCGCGCCGGCCGTCAGGCGCTCGATCACGGCGAGCGCCGTCTCGAGCATGTGCAGGCCCGCCTGCGCTCACCCGACTGGGCCTCTGCCCGCCAGCGCCTGGACGCGGTCGCCCGGCGGCTCGGGCTGGCGGCGGAGCGCGTGGTGGCCAGCCGGGCCGATCGGCTCGATGGCCTGGCCCAGCAGCTCGAACTGGTCAGTCCCCGCGCGGTGCTGGCGCGCGGTTACGCGATCCTGCAGCGCGCCGACGGCTCGGTTGTCCGGCGCGCGGCCGATGTGCCGGCGGGCGAGCCGCTGCGGGCGGCGCTGGCTGAGGGCGCGCTCGAGCTGACCGTGCTGTCGTCGAGTCCCCCTGCGCCGCGCGGTTTGCGTTGAGGGTCCGCGGTCTTCTGGCCTAGAATCGCGGGCTCTCCCAGCCCCCCGCGGCTCATCCAACCCCTTGCCACAGGACGCCTCATGGAACACACCCTGCCGCCGCTTCCGTACGCCGCCGATGCGCTTGCGCCGCACATCTCCAAGGAAACCTTCGAATACCACCACGGCAAGCACCATCAGGCCTATGTCACCAACCTGAACAACCTGATCAAGGGCACCGAGTTCGAGTCCCTGGGTCTGGAGGACATCGTCCGCAAGTCGTCCGGCGGCGTGTTCAACAACGCGGCCCAGGTGTGGAACCACACCTTCTTCTGGCACAGCATGAAGCCCGCGGGTGGCGGCGAGCCTGCCGGCGCGCTGGCCGATGCGATCAACCGCAAGTGGGGGTCCTTCGCCGCCTTCAAGGAAGCCTTCACCAAGAGCGCCGTGGGCAACTTCGGCTCCGGCTGGACCTGGCTGGTGAAGAAGCCCGATGGTTCGGTCGACATCGTCAACACCTCCAACGCCGGAACCACGCTCACCGGGCCGGACAAGGCGCTGCTGACCATCGATGTCTGGGAGCATGCCTACTACGTGGACTACCGGAACGCCCGGCCGAAGTTCGTCGAGACCTTCCTGAACAGTCTGGCGAACTGGGATTTCGCTGCCCGCAACTTCGCCTGATGAGGCGTGACGCCGGGCGCCTCGGCGCCCGGTGGGCAGATCAGTCGGGCTGAAACATGCCCTTCGGGCCGCTCAGCCGGCTTCCCTCCTTCAGGCCGCGGCGGGCGAACCAGCCTTGTTCCATCTCGAGCACATAGCGCACCGGTTTCGCCGAGCAGTGGCTGTCGTCGCTTAAGGGCTGCATGTCGGCGATGTTCACGATGCGCCCGGTGTCGTCGATGAATGCCGCCGACAGCGGAATTCGGGTGTTTCGCATCCAGAAGCACTGGCGCGAGCGGTCTTCGAACACGAAGATCATGCCGTGGTTGGGAGCCAGCGCGTCCCGGTACATGAGGCCGCGCGCCCGGGTGGCGAAGTCGGCGGCCACCTCCGCCTTGATCAGATGGATGCCGGCCTGCAGTTCCACCTTGGGAAGCGCCTGGGGACGCGCGGCAGCGGGGTCGGTCTGAGCAGCGGCGGGCGCCGTGCCGCAAAGCAGCAGCGCTGCGGCGAGCAGCCAGGCGGAAGGTTGGGCTTTCATTGACGCGGTCTCCGGGAGCCGGATGCCACCATGCAGGCGGCGGCACAATGAAAAAAGGCAGGGGAGAACCCCTGCCTTTGATCGACCGAAGTGTCGATTACTTCTTGGCTTCGGCTTTCTTCTCGTCTTTCTTGGCGGCGGCGGGGGCCGGCTTCTTCTCGTCTTTCTTGTCCTGAGCGTAGACGGCGCCGGTGGCGAACATGGCGGCGATCAGGGCGGCGATCAGTTTGGTCATGGCATCCTCGGATGGTTTTGATGGATTGAAAGGGACCTTGCGGTCCTCTCCTGTAACGCGCTCGGAAGCGGTCCGTTGACACGAGAGCGCGGAGTGTAGCCCGAGCCCGGGGGCGAGCGTGGCGGTGGTGGCGGTTTTGCAACAGAGCGCGTCGATCCGGCGGGGCGGGGGCAATCCGGTTCCATGCGCGCTGATCCGGCCCTCGGCGGGCGGCGCACTATAATCGCGGCGCGCAGCAGAAACCCAACGAGCGTCTCTTCAGGGGTGCCCCAACCATGTACAAGCACATCAAGATCCCGACCAGCGGCGAGAAGATCAAGGTCAATGCCGACTTTTCGCTCCAGGTTCCCGACAACCCCATCATTCCTTACATCGAAGGGGACGGGACTGGTTTCGACATCACGCCGGTGATGATCAAGGTGGTCGATGCCGCCGTGGCCAAGGCCTACGCCGGCAAGCGTCGCATCCACTGGATGGAGATCTACGCCGGCGAGAAGTCGACCAAGGTCTATGGTCCCGATGTCTGGCTGCCCGAGGAGACCCTGCACGCGCTGCGCGAGTATGTGGTGTCGATCAAGGGGCCGCTCACCACCCCGGTGGGTGGCGGCATCCGCTCCCTGAATGTGGCCCTTCGCCAGGAACTCGACCTGTATGTCTGCCTGCGCCCGATCCAGTACTTCAAGGGCGTGCCCTCCCCCCTGAAGGAGCCCGAGAAGACCAACATGGTCATCTTCCGGGAGAACTCCGAGGACATCTACGCCGGCATCGAGTACGAGGCCGAGTCCGACAAGGCCCGCAAGCTGATCCGATTCCTCATCGACGAGATGGGCGTCAAGAAGATCCGCTTCCCGGACACCTCCGGCATCGGCATCAAGCCGGTCTCGCGGGAAGGCACCGAGCGTCTGGTGCGCAAGGCGATCCAGTACGCCATCGACAATGACAAGCCCAGCGTCACCCTGGTGCACAAGGGCAACATCATGAAGTTCACCGAGGGCGGCTTCCGCGACTGGGGCTACGCGCTGGCCCAGCGCGAGTTTGGCGCCCAGCCGATCGACGGCGGCCCCTGGTGCCAGTTCAAGAACCCGCGCACCGGCCGCGACATCGTGGTCAAGGACAGCATCGCCGATGCCTTCCTGCAGCAGATCCTGCTGCGGCCGGCGGAGTACTCGGTGATCGCCACGCTCAACCTCAATGGCGACTATGTGTCGGATGCGCTCGCCGCGCAGGTGGGCGGCATCGGCATCGCGCCGGGCGCCAACATGAGCGACTCGGTGGCCTGCTTCGAGGCCACCCATGGCACCGCGCCGAAGTACGCCGGCAAGGACTATGTCAACCCGGGTTCGGAGATTCTGTCGGCCGAGATGATGCTGCGGCACATGGGCTGGATCGAGGCCGCCGACCTGATCATCTCGTCCATGGAGAAGTCGATCGCCAGCAAGAAGGTCACCTATGACTTCGCCCGCCTCATGGAGGGCGCCACGCAGGTGTCCTGCTCCGGCTTCGGCCAGGTGATGATCGACAACATGTGAGGCGCCGGCGCCGTCTGGCGCCGTCTGGCTCAGGACCCCGACCCGGCGTGCCCGGTTCGGGGTTTTTTTTCAGGCGCACCGCCGCGGGCGCTGGCGGCATCGGCCGCCAGCGTCGCGATGAGCGCGCGCAGGCTTGACAGCGCCGGAGGCGGCGTGCGGCGGCGCAGCATCACCAGGGCGAAGCGCGCGGTGGCGGCCAGCGGCGGATCGAGGCGCAGGGGCACCAGGTCGGGCGCGGCCGCCTCGATGGCCAGCACCACGGCGTCGCTGCGTCGGGCCACATCGATCAGGCTGGGTATCTCCTCGCAGCGCAGGGTCACGCAGGCAGCGGGGTCGGCGGCCGGGCCGTAGCGCTCGACCAGCACCCGCGCCACCTCGTCCGAGAGGGGCGTGGAGGCGATCGGATGGCGCAGGATCTCGTCGAATCGCAGCCGGCGCCGCTGCGCAAGCGGATGTCCGCGCCGGACCATGAAGGCCCCGGGCAATTCCAGCACGGTCTCGGCGGCGAGATCGGGCGCCGGACGCAGCGAGCGGGCATCGACCACCAGCGCGTCGAGTTCGCGTTCGCGCAGCGCCTGCAGCAAGGGCGCGATGCCGCCGCGGGCGATGCTCAGCTGAAGCCGAGGGCGCTCCCGCGCCATCGTGAGCAGCAGGGGCGACATCAGCAGCGCGCCCGGCCCCGAGCCCATGCCGACCCGCAGCACGCCCCCCAGGCCGTCGCCGGCGACGCGGGCGCTGTCGCGCAGGTCGCTGGCTGCCAGCACCAGATCCTGGGCGCGGGCCAGCGCTTCCCGGCCGAACGGGGTGAGCTCGGTGCGCCGGCCGATCCGGTCGAACAGCGGCTGCCCGAGCTCGGCCTCCAGCGCGCGAATGCTGCGGCTCAGGGCGGGCTGGGTCAGGAAGAGCGCCGTCGCGGAGCGGCTGAAGGAACCGGTCTGGGCGAGCGAGATGAGGTGCCGCAGTTGCACCAGGGTCATGGTCGATGATCCTCCTGATGCATATCAAAACTCATCAATCTGCAAAAAACAATGCATTGGACTTGGCATTGCGGCGGACCTAGATTGGCATCACCCGCTCACAACCCGCTGCTCCCAGGGAGTTGCCATGGCCCGACGCCTTCTCTCGACATGCCTCGGCCTGCTGGCCGGCCTCTTCGTCGGCGCCGCGCCGTCGCTGGCGCAGACCTATCCCGTCAAGCCCGTGAGCCTGATGGTTCCGTACCCGGCGGGCGGCCCTTCCGACGCGATCGCCCGCATCCTCAACGGCGCGCTGTCCCGCGAGCTTGGCCAGCCGGTGTTGGTGGAAAATCTTGGCGGGGTCAGCGGCGCCCTGGCCGCGCAGAAGGTGCTGGCAGCCCCCGCGGATGGGCAGCTGCTGTTCCAGGGCTCGCCCAACGAGGTGATCCTCTCGCCCCTGGCCAACGCGGCCGTCCGCCTCAGAACCGAGGATTTCCGCCTGGTGCATCCCGTGGCCGATGCGGTGATGGTGTTCGTCACCCGCAAGGACCTGGGGGTGAACGCGGTGGACGAGCTGATCGCGCTCGCCCGCCGCTCGGGCGACAAGCCGCTGCTCTATGGCAGCGTGGGCGTCGGATCGCTTTATCACCTGATCATGGAGAATGTTCAGTCGGTCACCGGCACCCGGTTCTCGCATGTGCCGTACAAGGGCAATGCGCCGCTGCTTCAGGACCTGGCGGGCGGTCAGGTGGACTTCGCGGTGCTGGTCTACAGCGCGGCGATGGGTGCGCTGGCCGATCAGGGCCGGCTCAAGGTGATCGGCCAGCTGGGGGCGCAACGCTCCGAGCTGTTGCGGCAGGTGCCCACCGTGGCGGAGGGGCAGACGCTGCCGCACTTCTCCTACAAGATCTGGAGCGGGGTGATGGTGCCGCGCCAGACCCCCGAACCGGTGGTGGCCCGCCTCCATGAGGCGATCGGCAAGGCCCTTCAGAACCCCACGGTGCGCACCCAGCTCGCCGCCCAGACCCAGGTCGCCGCCGCGCCGATGTCGCTGGCCGAGTCCGCCCGCTTCTTCGAGACCGAGACCGCCCGCTATCGCGGCATCGCCCGCCAGATCAACCTGCAGCCGCAGTAGCGGTCGGCTGACCACCCTCGCCATCTGCCGTGATCGTCACCCCGGACGATGGGGCCCTTCGCAGCCAGCGTCGCCACAGCAACAACGCCAACCGCAGAGGTCGCCACGGCAGCTTGACAGTCATCCGCAGGAGAGCGTCCCGGCCCAGGTCGGGACCACCGAAGGCGCAAACTCCCATGAACGCTCAGGTTCCGTACTGCACCATACCAACGCCGTCTGGAGAGCCGTCACCCCGGTGACGCACCGAAGGAGCAAGGCGCGGGCCCATGTCCGCGCCGAATCTCTCAGGTACCAAGGACAGGGGGAGCGGCAAACGGGTCACCCGCGGGGTGGTCCGTCACTCTCGTCCGGAGTCTCTCCATGAAAGTCATCGTCCTCGGTGCCGGCCTGCTCGGCGTCACCTCCGCCTACTTCCTGCGTCAGCTCGGGCACGAGGTCACGGTCGTCGACCGCCAGGCCTCGCCCGCGGCCGAGACCAGCTTCGCCAATGGCGGGCAGATCTCGGTCAGCCACGCCGAGCCCTGGGCCAACCCCAGCGCGCCTCTGAAGGTGCTGCGCTGGCTGGGCCGGGAGGATGCGCCGCTGCTGTTTCGCATCCGCTCCGACATGCGCCAGTGGCTCTGGGGGCTGCGCTTCCTGCGCGAATGCTCGCCGGCGCGCACCCGCCACAACATCGCCCAGATCGTGCGTCTGGGCACTTACAGCCGCGCGGTCCTGCAGCAGTTGCGGCGCGACATCGGCATCGCCTACGACGAGCGCACCCAGGGCATCCTGCACTTCTACACCAGCCAGAAGGAGTTCGACGGCGCGGAGGGGCCCGCGGCGCAGATGCGCGAGCTTGGCTGCGACCGACGCGTGATCTCGGCTGACGAGGCGGTGCGCATCGAGCCGGCGCTGCGCCACATCCGCTCGCAGCTTGCCGGCGCCACCTACACCGCCGAAGACGAGTCGGGTGATGCCAACCGGTTCGCGCGCGAACTGGTGCGCCACTGCGAGGCCGACGGCGTGCGCTTCCTGATGAGCCATACCATCACTGCACTGCGCGAGGCGGGTGGATCGATCGATCACATCGAAGCCACCGACAGCGAAGGCCGCTTCCAGCGCCTGCGCGCCGATGCCTATGTGCTGGCAATGGGCAGCCTGTCGCCGCTCTATGCCCGACCCCTGGGCATCTCTCTGCCCATCTACCCGGCCAAGGGTTACTCGGTGACGCTGCCGGTGAAGGATGCGTCGATGGCGCACCAGGTGTCGCTGACCGACGACGAGTACAAGCTGGTGTTCTCGCGGCTCGGCGACCGCCTCCGGATCGCCGGCACGGCCGAACTCAATGGCTATGACCGCGACCTCAACCGGGTGCGCTGCGAGGCGATCGTGCGTCGGGTGGAGCAGCTCTTCCCGGGCGCGGGTGACACCTCCCGCGCCCAGTTCTGGACCGGGCTGCGTCCCGCCACGCCGAGCAATGTGCCGATCATCGGCCGCGCCCGTCTGCCCAACCTGTTCCTGAACACCGGCCATGGCACGCTCGGCTGGACCCATGCCTGCGGGTCCGGGCGCAGCATTGCCCGCATCCTCAGTGGCCTGAAGCCCGAAGTGGACTTCGCGTTCGCCGGCGCCTGAACGGGCCCGGTCGAAAAAAACCCCCGCGTCCTGTCAGAGGCGGGGGCAGGCGGTCAGGCGGGGCCTGACCGTCGGTATCAGGAAGCCTGGATGTTCGAGGCCTGCTTGCCCTTGGGCCCGCTGACGACCTCGAACTGCACCTTCTGACCTTCCTTGAGGCTCTTGAATCCGTTCATCTGGATCGCGCTGAAGTGCGCGAAGAGATCCTCACCGCCATCATCGGGGGTGATGAAACCGTATCCCTTGGCGTCGTTGAACCACTTAACCGTACCGGTAGCCATATCAAGCCATCCCACGAAAATCATCCAATGACCCGTGCACTTGCAGGACGCCCGGGCCGCCCTCACATCTGCTCACATCAGAATTCGCCAGCTTGACAGCTTGAAGATACCGGCCCGGTGTCGGCAAGGCGGCCCGACACCCAAGCAAAGCTAAACCTCAGTGACCGTAGGGATTCTTTTGCAAAGCTCAGGCAAAGTCAAGGCGCGAACCGGTGCCGCGGGTGGCGCCGAAGTCACGGTGGGTGATGGTTGCGGCCCGCAAAACCCTTCGGCTCAGGCCGTCGGCTTCCGATCAACCGATGACCGGCGGCCTCACGCGCTTCGTCAGGTTCGCCTTGCGGTACTCTGCTGACTGGTTAGAATCGATTCATGGCGACAAGGCACGATCCCTCCACCGTGGCGGAACGGCAGGAGTCCAAGCTCAAGCCGCCGCCGATGTATCAGGTTCTCATCCTCAATGACGACTACACTCCCATGGAGTTCGTCGTCAGCGTGTTGCAGCGGTTTTTCGGCATGGGCCGTGAAAAGGCCACCCAGGTGATGCTGAAGGTGCATCGCGAGGGGCGCGGGGTGTGCGGCGTCTTCCCACGGGACGTCGCCGCCACGAAGGTCGAACTTGTGAGCAGTTACTCACGCCAGCACCAGCACCCGCTGCAGTGCGTGATGGAGGAAGCATGATCGCCCAGGAACTGGAAGTCAGTCTGCACATGGCCTTCGTGGAAGCGAGGCAGCAGCGCCATGAGTTCATCACCGTCGAGCACCTGCTCCTCGCCCTGCTCGACAATCCGTCGGCGGCCGAGGTGCTGCGCGCCTGCGCGGCCAACATCGACGACCTGCGCAAGAGCCTGACCTCCTTCATCAAGGAGAACACGCCGGTCGTGCCGGGCACCGAGGAGATCGACACGCAGCCCACGCTGGGTTTCCAGCGGGTGATCCAGCGGGCGATCATGCATGTGCAGTCCACCTCCAACGGCAAGAAGGAGGTCACCGGCGCCAATGTGCTGGTCGCCATCTTCGGCGAGAAGGATTCGCACGCGGTCTACTACCTGCACCAGCAGGGCATCACCCGGCTGGATGTCGTCAACTACATCTCGCACGGCATCACCAAGAACCCGCAGCCCAAGGAGCCGCCCAAGGAAGAGGCGCCCGAGGCCGAGCAGGAGGCCGGTGCCGCCGGGCAGCAGGGCGCGCTCGAGCAGTTCACCCAGAACCTCAATGCCATGGCCCGCGAGGGCCGCATCGATCCGCTGATCGGTCGCGAGCACGAGGTGGAGCGCGTCATCCAGGTGCTCTGCCGCCGCCGCAAGAACAACCCGCTGCTGGTGGGTGAGGCCGGGGTCGGCAAGACCGCCATCGCCGAGGGCCTGGCCTGGCGCATCACCCAGGGCGATGTGCCCGAGGTGCTGGCCGATGCCACGGTCTACTCGCTCGACATGGGCTCGCTGCTGGCCGGCACCAAGTACCGCGGCGACTTCGAGCAGCGGCTCAAGACCGTGCTGAAGCAGCTCAAGAGCGCCCAGCACGCCATCCTGTTCATCGACGAGATCCACACCCTGATCGGCGCGGGCTCGGCGTCGGGCGGCACGCTCGACGCCTCCAACCTGCTCAAGCCGGCGCTGTCGTCGGGGCAGCTGAAGTGCATCGGCGCCACCACCTACAACGAGTACCGCGGCATCTTCGAAAAAGACCATGCGCTGTCGCGCCGCTTCCAGAAGATCGATGTCAACGAGCCCTCGGTGGAGCAGACCGTGCAGATCCTGCGCGGCCTGAAGACCCGCTTCGAGGAGCACCACGGCGTCAAGTACTCCTCCTCCGCGCTGTCGGCGGCGGCCGAGCTGGCCGCCAAGTTCATCAATGACCGCCACCTGCCCGACAAGGCGATCGATGTCATCGACGAAGCCGGCGCCGCCCAGCGCATCCTGCCCAAGAGCCGGCAGAAGAAGGTCATCGGCAAGAACGAGATCGAGGACATCGTCGCCAAGATCGCCCGCATCCCGCCGGCCTCGGTCTCGTCCGACGACCGCAGCAAGCTGCAGCACCTCGATCGCGATCTGAAGAATGTGGTGTTCGGCCAGGAGAAGGCCATCGAGGCTCTGGCTGCGGCCATCAAGATGTCGCGCTCGGGTCTGGGCAAGCCCGACAAGCCGATCGGCGCCTTCCTGTTTTCCGGCCCCACCGGGGTGGGCAAGACCGAGGTCGCCAAGCAGCTCGCCTTCATCATGGGCATCGAGCTGATCCGCTTCGACATGTCCGAGTACATGGAGCGGCATGCGGTGAGCCGGCTGATCGGCGCGCCCCCGGGCTATGTCGGCTTCGACCAGGGCGGCCTGCTCACCGAGGCCATCACCAAGAAGCCGCATGCGGTGCTCCTGCTCGACGAGATCGAGAAGGCGCATCCGGACATCTTCAACATCCTGCTGCAGGTGATGGATCACGGCACCCTCACCGACAACAACGGGCGCAAGGCCGACTTCCGCAATGTGATCATCATCATGACCACCAACGCGGGCGCGGCCGATCTGCAGAAGCGCTCCATCGGCTTCTCCGACACCCGTCAGGCGGGCGACGAGATGGTCGAGATCAAGCGCCTGTTCACCCCCGAGTTCCGCAACCGCCTGGACTCGATCATCAGCTTCCGCGCGCTCGACGAAGAGATCATCATGCGCGTGGTCGACAAGTTCCTCATCCAGCTGGAAGAGCAGCTGCATGAGAAGAAGGTCGAGGCGATCTTCTCGGATCGTCTGCGCAAGATGCTGGCCGCCAAGGGCTTCGATCCGCTCATGGGCGCGCGGCCCATGCAGCGCCTGATCCAGGACACCATCCGCAAGGCGCTGGCCGACGAGCTGCTGTTCGGTCGGCTGGTGGGTGGCGGCAAGGTGGTGGTCGATCTCGACGACCAGGAGAATGTCACCCTGTCGTTCGCCGACGGCGCGGTGATTCCTACCGTCACCGGCGATGGTGAAGAGCAGGCCGAGGTGGTGCAGGCCTGACACCGTCGCTTGACCGCTCCCACAACGCGGGCCTCGGGGCCCGCGTTGCACTTCTGGCGTATCTTTCCGGCTGGAGCCCTGCCTGTGCTGCGCTGCGGCGCCGCGGCGCCGGTGCCCTGATCGATCCGAAACCGCAACGGAGACCACACCATGACCCACCGACTGGCCGCGCTGGCGGCCGTTGCCTCGCTGAGCCTGGCCTGGGCCGCGCCTGCCCAGGCGCAGGATGCCCGCTATCTGGCGGCCAACTGCGCCAACTGCCACGGCACCGAGGGCCGCGCCTCCGCCGGCGCCGGCATGCCCGGCCTGGCGGGCCTGTCGCGCACCTATTTCATCGAACAGATGAACGCCTTTCGCAGCGGCACGCGGCAGGCCACGATCATGCACCAGCTGGCCAAGGGCTACACCGACGAGCAGATCGCGCGGATGGCCGACTATTTTGCCCAGATCAAGCCCGTTCGCTAGGAGCCCGCCATGAGCCTGCATGACCGCAATCGTCGCCGCGCCCTCCGCGCGCTCGGCTCGGCCGGCGCCCTGGGCGCCCTGAGCGCCTGCGCGCTGACCCCGCCGGCGCCGCCGCCCGTTCGCCTGGGCAAGGTGATGGTGATCGGCGCCGGCTTCGGCGGCGCCACCGCCGCCCGCTACCTCAAGCTCTGGGGCGGCCCGGGCCTGGAGGTGATGCTGATCGACCGCAACCCGCAGTTCGTCTCCTGCCCGCTCTCCAACCTGGTGATCGGCGGCTCGCGCAAGATCGAGGATCTCACCGTCAGCTACCAGGGCCTGCGCGAGCAGGGCGTGGTGGTGATCAGCGATGAGGTCGCCGCGATCGATGCCGCGCGCAAGCGCGTGGTGCTCGGCAAGATCGCCGATCAGAGCTACGACCGTCTCGTGGTGGCACCCGGCATCGACTTCAACTTCGGTGCCATCCAGGGGCTGGACGCCGAGGCGCAGAAGACCGTGCTGCACGCCTGGAGGGCTGGCCCCCAGACGGTGGAACTGCGCCGCCAGCTCGAGGCCATGCCTGATGGCGGGGTCTTCGTGATGAGCATTCCGCTGGCGCCCTACCGCTGCCCGCCCGGTCCCTACGAGCGGGCCTGCCAGGTGGCCAGCTACTTCAAGGCGAGCAAGCCGCGCTCGAAGGTCATCATCCTCGACGCCAATCCCGAAATCATCTCCAAGAAGGGCCTGTTCACGAAGGCCTTCACCGAGACCTATGCCGGCATCGTCGAGTACCGGCCCAACAGCAATGTCACCGAGATCGATGCGCGCGGGCGCACGGCGATCACCGAGATCGGCGACCGCGTGCGGGCCGATGTGCTCAATGTGATCCCGCCCCAGGCAGCCGGCGACATCGCGCGCAAGGCCGGCCTGATCAACGCCAACAACCGCTGGTGCCAGGTGGACTGGATCAGCATGGAGTCCACCGCCGCGCCGGGCGTGCATGTGC
>JAGWVN010000159.1 GCA_018970865.1 Betaproteobacteria bacterium | reverse complement strand
TTCGTCGCGCTGCTGGTCTCCGGCGGCCACACCCAGCTCATGCGGGTGGAATCGGTGGGGCGCTACGAGCTGCTGGGCGAGACCATCGACGACGCCGCTGGCGAGGCCTTCGACAAGAGCGCGAAGCTGCTCGGCCTGGGCTACCCTGGCGGGCCGGCGGTGGCCGCGCTGGCCGCCCGGGGTCGTGAGGGCGCGGTGAGTCTTCCCCGGCCGATGCTGCATTCCGGCGATCTCGACTTCAGCTTCAGCGGCCTGAAGACCGCCGTGCTCACCGCGGTGCGCCGCGGTCTGGCCGACGAGCAGGCCCGGGCCGACCTCGCCTTCGCGGTGCAGGCGGCCATCGTGGATGTGCTGGTCGCCAAGAGTCTGGCGGCGCTGCGCCACACCGGCCTGCGCCAGCTGGTGATCGCCGGCGGCGTGAGCGCCAATCAGCGGCTGCGCGCCGCGCTGGCCCGGGCCAGCGACGAGCAGCGGGTGTCGGTGTTCTTCCCGGAGCCCGCGCTGTGCACCGACAACGGCGCGATGATCGCCTTCGCGGCGGCGCTGCGGCTGCAGGCCGCAGCCGTGGCGCAGCCCGGCGGCGGGTATGGCGGAGCCTTCTCGGTCAGACCGCGCTGGCCGCTGGAGGAACTCGAGGCGCCCACAGCCCTGGCCGGGTAGAGGGCTCGGCGAAGGCTCAGCCGATGGAAGCCCCGGCCGGCCACAGGCGGGCCGCGCCGAACACGCCGGCAGAATCGCCCAGCCGGTTGCGCAGCAGCCGCGTGCCGACCGAATCGGCGAAGACATAGCGCGGCCAGCGCGCCGGCACCTCGTCGTACAGCCGGGCGATCTGCGACAGGCCGCCGCCGAGCACGATGGCCTGCGGGTCGAAGAGATTGATCACGCTGGCGAGCGCGCGCGCCAGCCGGTCGATGTAGTCGTTCATGGCGGCCACGGCCATCGGCTCGCCGGCCCGGGCCGCGGCCACCACCGCAGCCGCATCACGATCGGAGCGCCCCCCGAGGCGGGCAAGCGCCGGCCCCGACAGCCAGGTCTCGAGGCACCCGCGGTGGCCGCAGTAGCAGGGCTCGCCCGGCCACTCGCGGCTGGGCCGGCCCGGCGGCGCATCGGCCGGCGCGAACAGCGGCAGCGGGTTGTGCCCCCATTCGCCGGCAATGGCATTGGCGCCGCGCAGCACCCGGCCCTCGACCACCAGGCCGCCCCCCACGCCGGTGCCGAGGATGACCCCGAAGACCGTGGCCACGCCGGCCGCCGCGCCGCCGGCCTGGGCCTCGGCCACCGCGAAGCAGTTGGCGTCGTTCTCGATGCGGACCTCGCGCTGCAGCGCGGCCTGAAGGTCGTCGCGCAGGGGCTGCCCGATCAGGCACACCGAGTTCGCATTGCGCACCAGGCCGGTGGCCGGCGACAGCGCGCCGGGAATGCCCATGCCGAGGCTGCCGCGGCGCCCGAGGGCCGACTCGACGCCGCGCACCAGCCCGATGATGGCGCGCACCGTGCCGGCATAGTCGCCTTGCGGCGTGGGCACCCGCTGGCGGGCAAGCACCGTGTCATCGCCTTCGAGGGCGACGATCTCGATCTTGGTGCCGCCGAGATCGACGCCCAGGCGCAGGCTCATGAGGATTTCTTCTGGCCGATGCGGGCCTCGCGGCCGGCCATCAGGTTGGCGATGTTGGCGCGATGGCGCCAGACCAGCAGCGCGGCCATCGCGGCGATGGCCGCGGACGCGGCATCGAACCCGTAGAGCAGGCTGTGCCAGAACGGCGCGAACACCGCGCTCACCAGCGCCGCGAGCGAGGAGTAGCGGAAGAAGAAGGCGATGATCAGCCAGGTGAGCAGCACGCCGCCGCCCACCACCGGATGCAGCGCCATCAGCACCCCCGCCGCGGTGGCCACGCCCTTGCCGCCCTGGAAGCGGTGGAACACCGGGAAGAGATGACCCACGAACACCGCCAGCGCGGCCAATGCCACGGTGATCTCGCCGATGCCGAAGCGCGGCGCGGCGGCCTCCACCAGCAGCACCGCCGCCGCGCCCTTGAGCGCGTCTCCGAGCAGGGTGAGCAGCGCGGCGGTCTTGTTGCCGGTGCGCAGCACATTGGTGGCGCCGGGGTTGCCGGACCCGTAGGTGCGCGGATCGGCCAGCCCCATCACGCGGCTGACCACCACCGCGAAGGAGACCGAGCCGATGAGGTAGGCGCCGAGCACGGCGATCAGGGATGCGGGGTTCATGGGGGCGGAGGGGCGGAGGGGAATCAGGCGGCCAGCGCGCAGCTGACCGGCGTGGCCCGCAGCGTGCCGGTAAGCACCGCGGGATCGATGGACACCAGGTAGCCGCGCCGGCCGCCGTTGATGTACACCAGCGCGCACTCGAGCACCGTGGTCTCGACATACACCGGCAGGGGCTTGCGCAGCCCGAAGGGCGAGGTGCCGCCCACCTGATAGCCGGAGTGGCGCTGGGCGACCTCGGGCGTGCAGGGCTCGACCGACTTGCAGCCGATCGCCCGCGCGAGGTTCTTGGTGGACACGGTGCGATCGCCGTGCATCAGCACCACCAGCGGGCGGGCGCGCTCGTCCTGCATCACCAGGGTCTTGACCACGCAGTGCTCGTCGACCCCGAGCTGGCGCGCGGACTCGGCCGTGCCGCCGTGCTCGACATAGTCATAGGGGTGCTGGCCGAAGGGCACGCCGTGCCGGCGCAGCCACTGCGTGGCCGGGGTCTCGGAGACATGACGCGACACCGCCCCGCTCCCTCAGGCCAACGGCGTCGCGGGATAGAGACCGCGCACCTGGCCGAAGAGCCGGGTCATGCCGAGCAGGGCGTCGATGGCGGGCACATCCACCTCGACCAGGCGCGCCATCTCGGCCACCGACGCGAGCATGGCATCGAGCTCGATCGGACGGCCGGCATCGACATCCTGCAGCATGGAGGTGCGCACCGCGCCGAGCTGGCGGGTGATGCGGTTGCGCTCCTGCGGGCTCATGGCGATCGGCAGGCCGAAGCGCTCGCCCACCCGCGCGGCCTCGGTCATGGCGTCGCACACGAAGCGCAGCAGCTGCGGGTCGTCGAGGATGCGGTCCATGGTGGCGCCGGTGAGGGCCGACAGCGGGTTCATGGTCATGTTGCCCCAGAGCTTGACCCACACCGCCTGCTCGATGGCGGCGTCGGTCTCCACCTGAAGGCCGGCCCCGGCCATGGCGGCGGCCAGCTTCGCAAGGCGATCGGTGGCCGGGCCGCCCGGTTCGCCCAGGATGAAACGCTCGCCGAAGGCATGCCGCACCACGCCGGGCTGCGGGCACGAGGCCGCCATGTGCACCACCGCGCCGATCACCCGCCGCGGCGGGATGGCCGCAGCCAGCGCGCCGTCGGGGTCGGTGGCGCGCAGACGGGTGCCTCGCCAGCGCGGATCGAGCCCGTGGAAGAACCACCAGGGCACGCCGTTCATGGCCGAGAGCACGGCGGTGCCCTCGCCGAGCATGGGGCCGATCAGGCCGGCCACCAACGGCAGCGCGGTGGTCTTCACCGACAGCACCACCACATCGGCCCCCGCGAGCTCGGCGGGCGAGTCGGTCACCCGGATGGGCACGGTGTGCTCCCGGCCGCCGGAGAGCAGGCGCAGGCCCTGGGCGCGCACCGCAGCCAGGGTGGCGCCCCGGGCGAGCGCCGAGACCTCATGGCCGGCCAGCGCGAGCCGGGCCGCCAGGAAACCGCCGATGGCCCCCAGGCCGAAGACGCAGACTTTCATGGCGCCGAGTGTAGCGCGAGGCCTCAGCCGCGCGGATGGTGGCGGCTGTGCAGCTGGCGCAGCCGTTCGCGGGCGACATGGGTGTAGATCTGGGTGGTGGAGATGTCGGCGTGGCCGAGCAGCAGCTGCACCACCCGCAGGTCGGCGCCATGGTTGAGCAGGTGGGTGGCGAAGGCATGGCGCAGCACATGCGGGGAGATCGACACCGCGATGCCGGCCCGCCGCGCATGGGCGCGGATCAGCTTCCAGAACATCTGCCGGGTCATCGGGCCGCCCAGTCGGGTGACGAAGAGGGCGTCGCTCGCGCGCCGGCCAAGCAGCGCCGGACGGCCCTCGCCCAGATAGCGCACGATCCAGTGCTGCGCCTCCTGCCCCAGCGGCACCAGCCGCTCCTTGTCGCCCTTGCCCACCACCCGCACCACGCCTTCGTTCAGGCCGACCTGCGAGCCGGTGAGCCCCACCAGCTCGCTCACGCGCAGGCCGCTGGCGTAGAGGGTCTCGAGCATGGCCCGGTCGCGCAGGCCGGCCGGGGTGTCGGTGGGCGGCGCGGCAAGCAGGGCCTCGACCTGCGCCTCGGAGAGCGTCTTCGGAAAGCGCGGCGCCTGGCGCGCCGAGCGGACCGACAGCGTGGGATCGTCAGGGCGCAGGCCCAGCCGCACCTGATGCCGGAAGAAGCGCCGGAAGACCGTGAGCCGGCGGTTGGCGCTGCTCGGCCGCGAGTCGGCGAAGCGGTGCGCCACATAGGCCTGCAGCAGCCCGGGATCGGTGGCAGCCAGACCCACGCCGCGTGGCGGCTCGGCCAGCCAGGCCGCCAGCGCCGACAGGTCGCGGCGATAGGCCGCGAGCGTGTTGGCCGACAGTCCGTCCTCGAGCAGCAGCGCCTCGCAGAAGCGATCGATGGCGCGGACCTCATCGGCCGCCAGCGCGGACGGCAGACCGGCGGCCGCCGCCGCGGATCGGCCGCGCGAACGCGGGCGCAGCGCGGGCTGCGGGCCGGCGGCGGGCGCGGGTTTCGGTTTCGCGGCTGGCATGACCCGCGCATTCTGCCCTGCCCGCCCGCGCTCTTACACTGAGGGACCGCCGCCCTCCCTGGGTCACCTGCGTTGTCCTGCCCACCCAGGGTTCGCTGCCGGTGGCCCTTGCCCATCCATGTCCGCCCTCGCCCTGCTCTTCCCCGACCTCGCGCTGATCGCGCTCGGCTGGCTGCTCGCCCGCCGCGCCTGGCTGCCGGCGAGCTTCTGGGACGGCGCCGAAGCGCTGGTCTACTGGGTGCTGTTCCCCGGCCTGCTGTTCGGCTCGATCTGCCGCGCCTCGCTCGCGCTCGACCAGGCCGCGCCGCTGGTGGCCGCGGCCTATGCGGCCCTGGCCACCGGCGTCGCGCTGAGCTATGCCGCGCCCCGCCTGCTGGGCTGCGATCCGCGGCAGTTCGCCTCGGCCGCGCAGTGCGGCTTCCGCTTCAACTCCTACATCACGCTCTCGGTCGCGGCGCGGGTGGGCGAGGCGCCCGGCCTGGCGCTGGCGGCGCTGATCGTGGGCTTCATCGTGCCGCTGGCCAACATGGCCGCGGTCTATCCGCTGGCGCGCCAGGGCGGCGGCAGCGTCTGGAAGGCGCTGGCCCGCAACCCGCTGGTGCTGGCCACCGTCGGCGGGCTGGCCGCGCAGACGCTCGGGCTGCGCATGCCCGAGCCGGTGGACGCCACCCTGATGCGGCTCGGCCAGGGCGCGCTCGCCCTGGGTCTGCTGTGCGTGGGCGCGAGCCTGCGTCTGGGCGGCGCCGGTCCGGCCGACCCGATACTTGCGCGCAGCGCCCGCCGACTGGCCGGCTGGCTCACCGCCGCCAAACTGGTGGCGATGCCGGCGATGGCCTTCGCGGCGGCGCGGCTGCTCGGGCTGGACAGCCTGTCGGCGGTGATCGTGGTGCTGTTCGCGGCGGTGCCCACCTCGCCCGCGGCCTCGGTGCTGGCCAGCCGCATGGGCGGCGACGGGCCCTTCGCGGCACGCCTGATCACGCTGTCCACGCTGACGGCCGCCGTGAGCCTGCCGATCTGGATCGCGCTCGCCCAGGCCCACTGGCGCTGAGCCGGGACGCGCGCGCCACCCGCCCGCTGCCGCGGGCAGGCCACGGGCCGCAGCCTCAGGCGGTGAGCATGCCGCCGTCGATGGTGAGCGCCTGGCCGGTCATGCCGGAGCAGGCCGGCGAGGCCAGATAGCGGGCCAGGCCGGCGATCTCGTCGGCGCGCATGGCGCGGCCCATCGGCACCCGCGTGGCGAGCATGCCGCCGATCGCGGCTTCACCATCGATGCCCATCTGGCCGTACTCGCGCTTGATGCCGCCGAGCATGTCGGTGTCGACGAAGCCCGGGCAGATGGCATTGACCGTGACCCCGCGCGCCGCGACCTCGAGCGCCACGCAGCGGGTCAGGCCGAGCACGGCGTGCTTGCTGGTGTTGTAGCCGGCCTGGTTGCGCGAACCCCAGCGCCCCGCGGTGGAG
>JAGWVN010000158.1 GCA_018970865.1 Betaproteobacteria bacterium | reverse complement strand
AGGGCGCAGTTGAGCATGACCAGCACGCCATGGCCGCGGGCACGGATGGCCTGCAGGGAGCGATGAATGCTCCAGGCATGGGTGCCGCGGGCGGTGTCGATCAGGTCGAGCACCGAGGTGGGCTCGTGCACCCGCACCAGGGTCTCGTCGGCGCCGGCCGGATCGCCGAGCACAAGCGCCATGTGGGGCTGGCCGGTGGGCTTGTCGCGGAAGATGTTGAGCTGGAACACGCCATGCGCGGTCTCGACCTCGCGCGAGCCCACCCGCTCGACCAGGGTCTCGTTGGCGCTGCGATACTCGATGAGGTCGGCGATGGTGCCGATCTTCAGGCCGTGCTGGGCGGCGAACTCGATCAGGTCGGGCAGACGGGCCATGGTGCCGTCTTCCTTCATGATCTCGCAGATCACCGACGCGGGCGTGAGCCCGGCCAGCGCGCCGAGGTCGCAGCCGGCCTCGGTGTGCCCGGCGCGGCTGAGCACGCCGCCGGGCTTGGCCATGACGGGGAAGATATGACCGGGCTGGACGATGTCTTCGGGGCGCGCGTGGCGCGCCACCGCCGCGGCCACGGTGCGTGCCCGGTCAGCCGCCGAGATGCCGGTGGTGACGCCCTCGGCAGCTTCGATGGACATGGTGAAGTTGGTGCCGGTGCGCGCGCCGTTGCTGGCCGTCATGAGCGGCAGGGCGAGCTGACGGCAGCGCTCCTCGGTGAGCGTGAGGCAGATCAGGCCGCGGGCATGACGGGCCATGAAGTTGATGGCCTCGGGCGTGACGAAGTCCGCCGCGAGGACAAGATCCCCTTCGTTCTCGCGGTCTTCCTCGTCGATGAGGATGACCATCTTGCCGGCCCGGAACTCGGCGAGGATCTCGGGTGTCGATGAAAGCGCCATGGCCGCATTCTACCCCGCGGCCCACCAGCGGGCCGCTCAGGCCAGTCCGCGATTCCAGCGGGCGAGCACGCGCAGGTCGTCGCCCACCCGGTCGACCGCATGGAAGGCCAGGTGCTCACGGGCCTCGAGATCGGGCGGCTCGGGCAGGTCGAACATGCCCGCGGCATCGCCGATGAGGCTGGGCGCGAGATAGACCAGGAGCTCATCGACGCAGCCCTCGCGCACCAGCGAGCCATTGAGCTTGAAGCCCGCCTCGACATGCAGCTCGTTGACACCCCGCCGCGCGAGCTCGCGCATCAGGGCCGGCAGATCGACCTTGCCGCCCGGACCGGGCAGCGAGAGCAGCTCGCAGCCTCTGTCCTGCAGCTCGCGCGCCCGCGCCGGGTCGTCGACCGCGCAGACCACCAGCGCGCCGCCCTGCAGCAGCCGGGCATGGGGATCGACGGCCAGCCGGGAATCGACCAGCACCCGCAGCGGCTGGCGATCGGTGGCCACCTCGCGCACGGTGAGGCGCGGATCGTCGTCGCGCACCGTGCCGATGCCGGTGAGGATTGCGCAGGCGCGGGCCCGCCAGTGATGGCCATCGGCGCGCGCGGCCGCGCCGGTGATCCACTGGCTGCGGCCATCGTGGAGCGCGGTGCGGCCATCGAGACTGGCGGCGAGCTTGAGCCGCACCCAGGGCAGGCCGCGGGTCATGCGCGAGACGAAGCCGATGTTCAGCTCGGCGGCCTGCTGGCTGAGCAGGCCGCAGCGCACATCGATGCCGGCGTCGCGCAGCATGGCCAGCCCCCGGCCGTTGACTGCGGGATTGGGGTCTTCCATGGCGGCCACCACGCGGCTCACCCCGGCATCGATCAGGGCCTGCGCGCAGGGCGGCGTGCGGCCGAAGTGGCTGCAGGGCTCGAGGGTGACATACACCGTGGCGCCGCGCGCGAGCTCGCCGGCCTGCGCGAGCGCGAGGACCTCGGCATGGCCCTGCCCGGCGCGCCGGTGCCAGCCCTCGCCCACCACCTGCCCCTCGCGAACCACCACCGCGCCCACGCGCGGATTGGGCGTGGTGGTGAAGAGGCCCTGCGCGGCAAGCGCCAGCGCCCGGCTCATGTGCTGGTGATCGACATCGGTGAACATGGACCGCCGATTGTACCGACGCGCGCGGGACGCCCCGGGGCAGGCGATACACTCGCCCGGTTCAACCGACGAGGCCCCGCCATGACCGACGCCGCCACCCGCCCTGCCCACCCGGACCGCGCCGGCGGCCAGATCCTCGCCGACGCCCTGGCCATCCACGGCGTGGACACGCTCTTCGGCGTGCCCGGCGAGAGCTATCTCGCGGTCCTTGACGGCCTGTACAAGCACCAGGACCGCATGCGCTTCGTCATCTGCCGCCATGAGGGCGGCGCCTCGTTCATGGCCGACGCCTACGCCAAGCTCACCGGCAAGCCGGGCGTTCTCATGGTCACCCGCGGTCCCGGCGCCACCAACGGCTCCATCGGCGTGCACACCGCCTTCCAGGACTCCACGCCGCTGATCATGCTGATCGGCCAGGTGGGCAACGACTTCATCGAGCGCGAGGCCTTCCAGGAGATCGACTACCGCCGGATGTTCGGGCAGATGGCCAAGTGGGTCGCCCAGATCGACCGCGCCGACCGCATCCCCGAGTACCTGCTGCATGCCTTCCAGACCGCCACCAGCGGCCGCCCCGGCCCGGTGGTGCTCGCCCTGCCCGAAGACATGCTCACCCAGCGCGCGGCGGTGGCCGACACCCGGCCATTCCAGCCGGTGCGCGGCGCCGCCTCGCCGGCCCAGCTCGCGCAGCTGCGCGCCCGGCTGGCCGCGGCGCAGCGGCCCTTCGTGATTGCCGGCGGCGGTGGCTGGACCCCGGCGGCGGTGGCGGCGCTGCAGCGCTTCGCCGAACGCAACCAGTTGCCGGTGGGCGTGTCGTTCCGCAACCAGGATGTGTTCGACAATCGCCATCCGCTCTATGCCGGCGATGTCGGCATCGGCATCAATCCGAAGCTCGCGGCGCGCGTGCGCGAGTCCGACCTGGTGCTGGTGCTCGGCCCGCGGCTGGGTGAGATGACCACCTCGGGCTACACCCTGTTCGACGCCCCGGTGCCGCGCCAGCCGATCGTCCATGTCCACCCGGGCGCCGAGGAGCTCGGCCGGGTCTACCAGACCGAGATGATGATCAACGCCGGCATGCCCGAGATCACCGAGGCACTGGCCGACATTCAGGTCGACCCCTCGGCCTGGCAGTTGCGGGCCGCCGAGGCGCGGGCCGACTATGAAGCCTGGCAGGGCCGCCCCCCGGCCATGGCCTCGCTCGCGCCCGACCTCGATCTCTGGCAGGTGGTGCAGACCCTGCGCGAACTCGCGCCGGCCGATGCCGTGATCACCAACGGCGCCGGCAACTTCGCCACCTGGGCGCACCGGTTCTGGCGCTACGCGCCGCTGTCGGCACGGCGCCTCGCCGACGGCCGCGCGGCCGCGCCCGACGAGCCCGGCGGCGCGCAGACCCGCTCGCAGCTCGCGCCCACCTCGGGCGCGATGGGCATGGGCGTGCCCGCTGCCGTGGCCGCGGCCATCGCCCAGCCCGAACGCTGCGTGATCTGCTTCGCGGGCGACGGCGACTTCCTCATGACCGGTCAGGAGCTGGCCACCGCCACACGCTATGGCGCGGGCCTGGTGGTGCTGGTGTTCGACAACGGCATGTACGGCACGATCCGCATGCACCAGGAGCGCGAGTATCCCGGGCGGGTGCTCGGCAGCGGCCTGACAAACCCCGATTTCGTGCAGTTCGCCCAGGCCTTCGGCGCTCACGGTGAGCGGGTCACCCGCACCGCCGAATTCGGTCCGGCGCTGGCGCGGGCGCTGGCGGTGGCCCGCGACGAGCGCCGCCCCGCCCTGCTGCACCTCAAGGTCGATCCCGACGCGATCACGCCCAATCTCACGCTGGCGCAGATCCGCCGGAACGCGGAGCAGGCCGGCCGCTGAGGGGCGTTCATCGGCCGGCAGGGAACGGCGGTCGCCCGCCCGCAGGCAGGCAGCCGACCGGCTGATAGCCTGCCGGAATGGATCTTCCCGTTGACCTGCCCACGCTCTACCTGGTGGGCGCCGCCGCGAGCGCCATCTGCGCCGTCAGCCTGTTCGCCGCCCGGCGCACGCACGCGCCCAGCGGACCGGCGCTGATCTGGGGGGCCTGCTCGCAGCTGCTGGTCAGCCTGTCGCTGCTGCTCTCGGCGCTGCCCGCCACCCAGCCTGGCAGCACCCAGCAGATCCTCGCCGACGCGGGCGGCACGGCCGGTCTGGTCATGCTCTATGAATCGGTGCGCCGGCTGTGCCTGCTGCCGCCACGCCCGCATATGGCCGCCGGCGTGGTCATCACCCTGGTCGGTCTGCACATGGCGCTGAGCGGCCTGAGCGCGCCCGTCGACGAGCTCTATCCCCAGATCGGATCGGTCATCCAGGGCGGCTTCGCGGCGCTGATGCTGCCCGTGCTCGGCCGACGGCTGGCGGTCGATCCGCGCGGCCCCATGACCGCCGCCATCGCGCTGGCGGGCTTTCTGGTGTTCGCCCACCTGTTCCGGCTGTCCTGGGTAGGCGTGTTCAGCGGCGCGGGCCTCACCGGGCCGGGCTTCTCCGGCAGCGTGATCGAATCCCTGCTCGCGGCTCTGTGCTCGCTGTCGCCACTGATGCACGCGCTGGTGACCATCAGCTGCGTCAACGGCCGGCTGGCCGGCGAACTGCGCCGGGCCGCCTCCACCGACGAGCTCACCGGCCTGTCCACCCGCCGGGACCTGTTCACCAGCGCGCGGGCCAGCCTGCTCACCCAGCGGCACCGCACCGCGCTGCTCATGATCGACATCGACTGGTTCAAGCAGGTCAATGACCGGCACGGCCACAAGGTGGGCGACCGGGTGCTCGCGCACTTCGCCGCGGTGCTGCGCGACGCCCTGCCCGGCTGCGACCTGGTGGCTCGGTATGGCGGCGAGGAATTCTGCGCCCTGATCGAACGCGACAGCGAGGCCCTGGTCCGTCAGGAGGCGCTGGCCTTGTGCGAGCGGGTGCGGGCCCATCCCTTCCAGGCCGAGAACCTGCGGATCCCGCTCACGGTCTCGATCGGCGTGGCCCAGGGCCGGGAGGCCGCCACCATCGAGGAACTGTTCGCCATGGCCGACCGCCGCGTCTACCTCGCCAAGGCCATGGGCCGCGACCGCGTGGTCGACCGCCGCTCGGCGCGCCCGGCGCCCGGCGAAGAACTCACGCGCGCCGATGAACCGCGACGCGGCCGCCCGTCGGGCGAACGGCCGACGCTGGCCGAGGCCGGCCTGCCGGGACGGAGCTGAACCCGCCTCAGCGGCCGCGTCTCGGCTTCACCTCCTGGATGGCGTCGGTGAATTCGTCCACATCCTCGAAGCTGCGGTACACCGAGGCGAATCGCACATAGGCGATCTTGTCCAGGCGCTTGAGCTCGCGCATCACCAGCTCGCCGATCCGCTCGCTGGGCACCTCGCGCAGCCCCAGCCCCAGCAGCTTGTCCTCGATGCGGTGGGTGGCGGCATCGACCTGCTCGAGCCCCACCGGCCGCTTGCGCAGCGCGAGCTGCAGCGAGGCGCGCAGCTTGCGCCGGTCGAACTCGGCGCGTGAGCCGTTCTTCTTGACCACCGCCGGCATCGTGAGCTCGATGCGCTCGTAGGTGGTGAATCGCTTGTCGCAGTTGGGGCAGCGCCGCCGACGGCGGATGGTGTCGCCGTCGTCGGAGGCGCGGGTGTCGATGACCTGGGTGTCGCCGTGGTCGCAGAACGGGCAGTGCATGACCGGCTCGGCGTCCCGGCGCCCGGCTCAGCGGTAGACCGGGAAACGCGCGGTGAGTTCGGCCACCCGCGCCCGCACTGACGCGATGCGCGCCTCGTCCTGCGGGGCGTCGAGCACATCGGCAATGAGATGCCCCACGGTCACCGCCTCGGCGGTGCCGAAGCCGCGGGTGGTCATCGCCGGCGAGCCGAGCCGGATGCCGCTGGTGACGAAGGGCTTCTCGGGATCGTTCGGAATGGCGTTCTTGTTGCAGGTGATGTGCGCCTGACCGAGCAGCGCCTCGGCCGCCTTGCCGGTGATGCGCTTGGCGCGCAGGTCGACCAGCATCACATGGCTCTCGGTGCGGCCCGACACGATGCGCAGGCCGCGCTCGATCAGGGTGCGCGCCAGGGCGTCGGCATTGGCGATCACCTGTCGCTGATAGTCGATGAAGGAGGGGTCGAGTGCCTCCTTGAAGGCCACCGCCTTGGCCGCGATGACATGCATGAGCGGGCCGCCCTGCAGGCCGGGGAAGATCGCCGAGTTGATCGCCTTCTCGTGCTCGGC
>JAGWVN010000157.1 GCA_018970865.1 Betaproteobacteria bacterium | reverse complement strand
GCGGCGGCGACACCAGCGGCGCGCACGACCGCGCCGGCAATGGCGAACGGCAGGCCGCGCCCGCGGCCCCGGTCGGCGCGCCCCCCCCGGGAACCCCGGCGGCCTGAGATGGGCGCGCCGGCGTCCGGGACGCTCGCCTGCATCGGACTGGGGGCGAACCTCGGTGATCCGGCGGCGGCCATCGCCAGCGCGCTGGCCGCGATCGAGCGCCTGCCCGACACCTGGGTGATCGCCCGCTCCTCGCTGTGGCGCAGCGCGCCGGTGCTCGCCGAGGGCCCCGACTTCATCAACGCCGCCGCGGTGCTGCGCACCGGGCTCGCGCCGCTGCCGCTGCTCGATGCGCTGCTCGCGATCGAACTCGCCCACGGCCGCGAGCGGCCCTGGCCGAACGCCCCGCGGCTGCTCGACCTCGATCTGCTGCTGCATGGCGATGCCGTGATCACCAGCCCGCGGCTCACCCTGCCCCATCCCCGCATGCACCAGCGCGCCTTCGTGCTGGCGCCGCTCGCCGAGATCGCGCCGGCGCTGACCGTGCCCGGCCTGGGCCCGCTCGGACCGCTGCTGGCGGCCTGCGCCGGCCAGCGCTGCGAGCGGCTGCCTGCCGATCCGGCCGACCTCGCCGGGGCCGGGCAGTGAGCGCGCTCGCCGGCCTGCCCATTCCGGTGCAGACCATCGGTCTGCTGATCGCCTCGAATGTCTTCATGACCGTGGCCTGGTACGGCCATCTGCGCAGCCTCTCGGCGCGGCCCTGGTACATCGCGGCCCTGCTGAGCTGGGGCATCGCCCTGTTCGAATACCTGCTGCAGGTGCCCGCCAACCGGATCGGCTACGGCCACTTCTCGCTCGCCCAGCTCAAGATCATCCAGGAGGTGATCACCCTGGCGGTGTTCATGCCCTTTGCCGTGCTGGTCATGAACGAGCCCATCCGCCTCGACTACCTCTGGGCGGCGCTGTGCCTCATGGGCGCGGTCTACTTCATCTTCCGGTCCTGACTCCCGCGCCCGCCGACATGAGCACGCCCCCCGTCCCGAGTTCGCCCTTCGAACGCTTCCGCCACATCGTGGTCGAGGGGCCGATCGGCGCAGGCAAGACCACGCTCGCCCGCAAGCTCGCCGAGCGCTTCGGCGCGCGGCCGGTGCTCGAGGAGCCCGAGGGCAATCCCTTCCTCGAACGCTTCTACCGCGACGGCGCGCGCTACGCGCTGCCCACCCAGCTGTTCTTCCTGTTCCAGCGGGTCAACCAGCTGCGCGATCTCGCGCAGCGCGACCTGTTCTCGCAGGCGGTGGTCGGCGACTTCCTGCTCGACAAGGATCCGCTGTTCGCCCGCCTGACGCTGGCCGACGACGAGCTCGCGCTCTACCAGCAGATCTTCGCCAACCTGCAGCCGCAGGCGCCGGTGCCCGACCTGGTGATCTACCTGCAGGCCCAGCCCGACCAGCTGGTGAACCGGGTGCGCCAGCGCGGCATCGCGATGGAGGCCGACATCTCGGAGGCCTACCTGCGCGAGCTCACCGAGGCCTACAGCCGCTTCTTCTACCACTACGAGAACGCGCCGCTGATGATCGTCAACACCGAGCGTCTGAACCCGGTGAGCCGCGAGGAGGACTTCACGATGCTGGTGCGCCAGATCGTCGAGCTGCGCGGCCGGCGCAGCTTCTTCAACCGGGCCGACTGAGCGCCAGCGCGCAACGCGACAGCGCCATGACGCAGGCCGGCAGCCCCGGGTAGACCGTCACGAAATCGTCACCGGGCGGTCATATTCTCCGCGCCATGACTGCCCGGATCCTCATCGTCGAAGACGAGCCCGCGATCGCCGAGCTCATCGCCGTGAACCTGCGACACGCGGGTTACACTCCGGTGCTGGCTCATGACGCGGCCAGCGCCCGCCAGCAGATCGATGCCGCCCTGCCAGATCTCCTCCTGCTCGACTGGATGCTGCCCGACAGCCCCGGCATCGAGCTTGCCCGCCGCCTGCGCGCCGACAGCCGCACCCGCGCGCTGCCCATCATCCTGCTCACCGCGCGCGCCCAGGAGAGCGACAAGCTCGCCGGCTTCGAGGTCGGCGCAGACGACTACATCACCAAGCCCTTCTCGCCGCGCGAGCTGCTCGCCCGCGTCAAGGCCATGCTGCGCCGCGCCGCGCCGCTCGCTGCCGACGAGGCCCTCGAGGTGGGCGGCCTGCGCCTCGACCCGGCCACCTTCCGCGTGCAGGCCGGCGACACCCCGGTCTCGCTCAGCCCCACCGAATTCCGCCTGCTGCACTACCTCATGACCCAGCCCGACCGCGTGCACTCCCGCGCCCGGCTGCTCGACGCGGTCTGGGGCGACCATGTCTTCATCGAGGAACGCACGGTCGATGTCCACATCCGGCGGCTGCGCGTGGCGCTGCAGCCCACCGGCCATGACCGCCTGGTCGAGACCGTCCGAGGCGGCGGCTACCGCCTGCTGCCGGCGTGATCTGGCTGCGATCCCTGGTGCCCACTGCGCTGGCCCTGGCCATCGCGGCGGTGCTCTCGGTCACGCTGGGCGACACCTGGGCCGCGCGCTGGCTCGCCGCGGCGCTGGCCCTGCAGGCCCTGCTGGTGACCCTGATCATGGCCCGGCTGCACTTCTGGGCCGCGCTGCCCCGCCAGCGCGAGGTGCCGCGCATCGGCGGCGTCTGGCAGCCCTTTCTCGATCGCCTGGCCCGCATGGTCAAGACCGAGCGGGAGCACCGGCAGCAGATCACCGGCGAGCTCGAGCAGCTTCACCGCGCGGTCGATCGCCTGCCCGATGGCCTGGTGCTCCTCGACCGCTACGACCATGTCCAGTGGTGCAACGACGCCGCCCGCGAGATCCACGGCGTGGTCGGCTCGGGACGGCCCATCCACCATTTCGTCCGTCAGCCGGAATTCATCGCCTACCTCGAAGGCGCCGACCTGTCTCGTCCGCCGGTGCTGCCGCTGCCGCAGCGGCCGGGCCGGCTGTTCGAGCTGCGCCTGCACCGGCCCGATGAGCAGCACAAGCTGCTCATCAGCCGCGATGTCACCGAGCAGGCAAAGCTCGAAGCCATGCGCCGCGACTTCGTCGCCAATGTCTCGCACGAGATCCGCACGCCGGTGACGGTGATCGGCGGCTTTGCCGAGACCCTGCTCGAGCTGCCGCTGGAGCCCGCGCAGCAGCGCGAGTACCTCGGCACCATCCTCAAGCAGAGCCGCACCATGCAGCGCCTGGTCGAAGACCTGCTGATGCTGGCCACCCTCGAGAGCTCCACCGCGCCGCCGGAGGCCGAGCGCATCGATGTCCACGCCATGATCCGCGCGGTGGGCACCGAGGGGCAGGCACTGTCGCAGGACCGCCACCAGATCGTCTATCGCCTGGAAGGTCCGGTGGGCGTGACGGCCGCGCCCATCGAGCTCGAGAGCGCCATCCGCAACCTGGTGATCAACGCGGTGCGCTACACCCCCGAGCGGGGCCGCATCGAGATCGGCTGGCGCATCACCGGCGCCGAGGGGCACCTCTGGGTGACCGACACCGGCATCGGCATCCCGGCTGAGCACCTGCCGCGCCTGACCGAGCGCTTCTACCGGGTCGATCGCGGCCGCTCGCGCGACACCGGCGGCACCGGCCTGGGCCTGGCCATCGTCAAGCACATCATGCAGCGGCACGGCGGGCAGCTGCGCATCGCCAGCGTGCCCGGCGAGGGGAGCACCTTCACGCTGGTCATTCCGGCCTCGCGGCTCATCGCCGATCCCAGCGCCGCGCCCGCGGCTTCCGAAGCGGCCAGACCCGCGGCCTGAGGCGGGCCAGGCGGGACCGGAACGCACCGCCGCGCGCGGCGTCACGCCGGCCGATCGGGGCGTGTGACAATCGTCCGATGCCGCCCACCGAACCGCGCCCGCAACCGCAGAGCCCGGCCGAACTGTTCCGGGTGTTCAATGCCCTCGCGCTGCGCGGTTTCGGCGGCGTGCTGCCCTTCGCGCAGCGCGCCCTGGTCGAGGAGCGGCGCTGGCTGAGCGCCGAGGAATTCGCCGAATCGCTCTCGCTCGCCCAGGTGCTGCCGGGGCCCAACATCTGCAACCTGGCGCTGATGATCGGCGACCGCTTCTTCGGGCTGCGCGGTGGCTTCGCCGCGCTCGCCGGCATGATGGCCGCGCCGATGGCGCTGGTGCTGGTGGTGGCCTCGCTCTACCTCGAGTTCGCCCACGAGCCGGTGGTCACCCGGGTGCTCACCGGCATGTCGGCGGTCAGCGCCGGCCTGGTGCTGGCCATGGCCCTGAAGCTCTCGCGCTCGCTGCGCGGTCGCGGCGCCACGGCCTGGGTGCTGGGCGGCCTGGCCTTCGCCATGGTCGGGCTGCTGCGCTGGCCGCTGCTGCCGGTGCTGGCCGGGCTGGGCGTGGTCTCGGTGGGTCTGGCCTGGCGGCGGCTGCGGCCATGAGCCACGCCGACCTGCTCGAGCTCTTCGGGCGCTTCCTGCTGCTCTCGCTGCTGGCCATCGGCGGCGGCATCACGGTGGTGCCCGAGATGCACCGGCTGATGGTCGAGCGCCACGGCTGGCTGACCGACCCGCAGTTCTCGGCCTCGATCGCGCTCGCGCAGGCCTCGCCGGGCCCGAACATCCTGCTGGTGACCGTGATGGGCTGGAATGCCGGCGGCTGGGCCGGCGCCGCCGCCGCCACGCTGGGCATCCTGCTGCCTTCCACCACCGTGGCGCTGATCGCGCACCGCGGCGCCGAGAAATGGCGCGAGAACCGGCTGGTGAAGGCCTTCCGCGAAGGCACGCTGCCGCTCACCCTGGGGCTGCTGGCCGCGGCCGGCTGGGTGCTGGCCGTGCCCACGGCCGGCGCGCCCGCGGGGCTGGCGCTCACCCTGCTGAGCGCGGTGCTGGTGTGGCGCACCCGGATCAATCCGCTGTGGCTGATCGGCGCCGGCGCGCTCGCCGGCGGGCTGGGCGCGCTCTGATCCGAAAGGGATGCCGATGCGATCGATCCGCGGCGCTGCCGTCGCCATCCTGGTCCTGGCGCTGAGCGCGGCACTGGTGCTGGCCGCGGGCCCGCGGCCGGCCCAGGCCGCGGGCCTGGCAAGCTTCAGCCCCAGCGGCGAGGTCGGCCTGGTGCGCGAGGTGCGCGCGGTGTTCAGCGAGCCCATGATCCGCCTGGGCGACAGCGGCGCGCCCGATCCCTTCCTGATCGACTGCCCGGTGAAGGGCGACAGCCGCTGGGTGGACAACCGCACCTGGGTGCATGTCTTTCGCACGCCACCGCGGGCCGGCACCCGCTGCGGGTTCAGCCTGAGGCCCGAGTTGCGCACCCTGGGCGGAGAGGCGCTGGCCGGCCGCGCGCGCCAAGAATTCAGCACCGGCGGGCCGGTGGTGGCCCGCAGCATGCCCTGGGAAGGCAGCCGCATCGACGAGGACCAGAGCTTCCTGCTGGTGCTCACCGGCCCGGTCGATCCCGACTCGGTGACCCGCAAGGCCTGGTGCCGGGCGGCCGGCGTGGGCGAGCGCGTGCCGGTGCGGCTGCTGCCGCCGGCCGAGCGCGATCTGCTCGCGCGCCGCTTCGCGCCCGACGAACCCGATGTGCTGGCGCTGGCCTGCGCCCGCCCGCTGCCGCCCCAGGCCCGGGTCGATCTGGTCTGGGACGCCGGCATCGCCACCCCATCGGGGCTCGCCACCCGGCGGCCGCAATCGCTCGGCTACGAGGTGCGCAGCGCCTTCAGCGCCCGGTTGAGCTGCCCGCGCGAGAACGCCAACGCGCCCTGCCTGCCGCTGGGAGACATCCGCATCGAATTCAGCGCGCCGGTGCCGCGGGCGCAGGCTGCGGCGGTGCGTCTCATGCTCGGGCAGACCGAGCGCAAGCCACGGCTGGAGGGCGGCGCCGATGCGCCCACCGTCGAGGCGGTGGTCTTCCCGGGGCCCTGGCCGGAATCGGCGAGCGTGAACATCAGCCTGCCGCCCGGCCTGCGCGACGCCGACCAGCGCCCGCTCACCAATGCCGCGGCCTTTCCGATGAGCAGCCGGATCGGCACCTATCCGCCGCTGGCCAAGTTCGCCGCGGCGCCTTTCGGCATCATCGAACTCGACGCGGCGCCGGCGATGCCGCTGGCGCTGCGCAAGGTGGAGCGTTCGCTGACGCTGCGCGAGGCGCAGCCCGGCCGCGGGCTGGTTCGAGACCTGCGGCTGCAGGACGACGCATCGATCATCGCCTGGTACTCGAAGGTGCTGCGGCTGCACGAGAGCGTGGTCGAGCCGGCGCTCGCCCGCGAACTCACCG
>JAGWVN010000156.1 GCA_018970865.1 Betaproteobacteria bacterium | reverse complement strand
GGGCGGCGGCGGGGCGAGCGGCGCGGCCAGCGGGTCGGCCTCGTTCAGCGCCTCGTCGACATCCGGCTGCCGGTCGCCAGCCGATGCCGGGCGGGCGCGGTCGGGTGCGCCCGCCGCCGACGCGCCCATGGCGGCCTCGGGCTCTTCCGGCCACTGCAGGGCATCGCCCAGGGCCTGGATCGCCGCGGCATCGGAGAGGTTCCGGTCGATGAACACATGGCGGCAGTGGTCGCGCAGCGCGCGGATCTCCTGCTCGGTCTCGATCAGGAAGCCCTGCAGCAGGAAAGGCGTGTCGAGCCAGGGGCGGTCGAGATCGCAGACGAACAGGCCGGCGCGCAGATGGGCGACATCCAGGCGCGGCCGGCGGCGGCTGGGGTCGATCTCCAGACCGGGTGGCGGGGTGAGCTTCTCGGGTTCCACGGCACGATGGTAGCCGGCTGGTCGGCGCAGTCACCCCTCGGCGGGTCCGGGTTTCAGCCGGTGGCGGCCTGCCAGAGCGCGAGGCTCGGCGCCGACTGGTTCATGGTGTAGAAGTGCAGCGCCGGCGCGCCGCCGGCGATCAGCCGCGCGCACAGGGCCGCCACCACCTCGTGGCCGAAGGCGCGGATGGCCGCGAGGTCGTCCCCGTAGCCGGCCAGCCGGCTGCGGATCCAGCGCGGGATCTCGGCGCCGCAGGCATCGGAAAATCGCACCAGCTGGGCATGGTTGGTGATCGGCATGATCCCCGGCACCAGGGGCGCGCGCTGGCCGGCCGCCGCGAGCTCGTCGCGCAGGCGGAAGTACGCGTCGGCGTTGTAGAAGTACTGCGTGATCGCGCGGTCGGCGCCGGCCTGCAGCTTGGCGATCAGCGCCTGCAGGTCATCGGCCGCCGAGCGGGCCTGGGGATGCACCTCGGGGTAGGCCGCCACCTCGATGTGGAACCAGTCGCCGGTGCGCTCGCGGATGAAGGCGACCAGGTCGGCCGCGTAGCGGAACTCGCCGTGATCGACCATGCCCGAGGGCAGGTCGCCGCGCAGGGCCACCAGCCGGCGGATGCCGCGCGAGCGGTACAGCGCCAGCAGTTCGGCGATCGACTCGCGGCTCGCGCCGATGCACGACAGATGCGGCGCCACCGCCAGGCCGGCGTCGGCGATGTCCATCACCGTGGCCAGGGTCTTGTCGCGGGTGGCGCCGCCGGCGCCGTAGGTGACGCTGAAATACTCGGGGCCGACCGCCTGCAGCGCGGCGCGCACGCCGCGCAGGCGCTCGGCGCCCTCGGGCGTGTTCGGCGGGAAGAATTCGAAGCTGACGCTGGCGCTCATCGCGGAAGGGTCCTGTCCTGGCGCGGCGCGGGCCGATGGGCCCGGTCGCGCGTCGCGTGAAGAAAGAATTCCCGGTTGCCGTCGCCGCCGGGGATGGGACTGTCGAGCCAGCCGGCGGGGATCCAGCCGCTCTCGGTGGCGCTGGCGATGACGCGCTCGCGCACCGTCGTCCAGGCCTGGGGGTCGCGCACGATGCCCCGCCGATCGAGGCCCTGCGGTCCGATCTCGAACTGGGGCTTGACCAGCGCGATCAGCACGGCGCCTGGCGCGGCCAGCCCGGCCAGCGCCGGCAGCACCAGCCGCAGCGAGATGAACGAGACATCGACCACCACCCGCGGAAAGCCGCCGGCCGGGGCGTGCCCGTCAAGATCGGCGGCCACCAGATCGCGGGCGTGCCGGCCTTCCAGGCACACCACCCGGGCGTCATGCCGCAGGCGGGCATCGAGCTGGCCATGCCCGACATCGATACCCACCACCCGCGCCGCGCCGGCCTGCAGCAGGCAGTCGGTGAAGCCGCCGGTGGACTGGCCGACATCGAGGCAGACCAGACCGGCCACGCTCACGCCGGTGCCGGCGAGCGCGCCGGCGAGCTTCAGGCCGCCCCGGGACACGAAGCGGTCTTCCGGCCCGGGCGCCACCGACAGCGGCACATCGTCGGCCAGCGATTCGGCGGGCTTGCGCACCGGCAGCTCGGCCGCCCGCACCCGGCCCGCGGCGATCAGCCGCTGGGCCAGGGTGCGTGAGCCGGCCAGCCCGCGCTGCACGAGCAGCAGGTCGGCGCGCATGCTCGCCGCAGCGGGCTCAGTACCGGTAGGTGTCGGGCTTGTAGGGGCCTTCGACCGGCACGCCGATGTAGGCGGCTTGCTCGTCGCTGAGCTCGGTCATCATCGCGCCGATCTTGCGCAGGTGCAGGCGGGCGACCTTCTCGTCGAGGTGCTTGGGCAGCACATAGACCTTGCCCTTCTCGTAGAAGTCCTTGTGCGTCCAGAGCTCGATCTGCGCGATGGTCTGGTTGGCGAACGAGGAGCTCATCACGAACGAGGGATGGCCGGTGCCGCAGCCCAGGTTCACCAGACGGCCCTCGGCGAGCATGATGATGCGCTTGCCGTCGGGGAAGATGACATGGTCGACCTGGGGCTTGATGTTCTCCCAGGTGCACTGCTTGAGCGACGCGATGTCGATCTCGTTGTCGAAGTGGCCGATGTTGCAGACGATGGCCTGGTCCTTCATGGCCTTCATGTGTGCGAAGGTGATCACATCCTTGTTGCCGGTGGCGGTCACGAAGATGTCGGCCTTGTCGGCGGCGTAGTCCATGGTGACCACGCGATAGCCTTCCATGGCGGCCTGCAGTGCGCAGATGGGGTCGCACTCGGTGACCCACACCTGGGCCGACAGCGCGCGCAGCGCCTGGGCGCTGCCCTTGCCCACATCGCCGTAGCCGGCCACCACCGCGACCTTGCCGGCGATCATCACATCAGTGGCGCGCTTGATGCCATCGACCAGCGACTCGCGGCAGCCGTAGAGGTTGTCGAACTTGCTCTTGGTGACCGAGTCGTTGACGTTGATGGCGCGGAAGGCGAGCTCGCCGCGGGCCGACATCTGGTACAGGCGCTTCACGCCGGTGGTGGTCTCTTCGGTGACGCCGACCACGGCCTTGAGGTTGCGCTCGTAGAAGCCGGGGTCGATCGCCAGCTGGCGGCGGATCGCGTTGAACAGGCAGACCTCTTCCTCGCTGCCCGGGTTGCTCAGCACGCTGGCGTCCTTGGCGGCCTTGGTGCCCAGGTGCAGCAGCAGGGTGGCGTCGCCGCCGTCATCGAGGATCATGTTCGAGGGCTGGCCGTCGGCCCACTGGAAGATGCGGTGGGTGTAGTCCCAGTACTCGTCCAGGTTCTCGCCCTTGTAGGCGAACACGGGGATGCCGGCGGCGGCGATCGCGGCGGCGGCATGGTCCTGGGTGGAGAAGATGTTGCACGAGGCCCAGCGCACCTCGGCGCCGAGCGCGGTGAGGGTCTCGATGAGCACCGCGGTCTGGATGGTCATGTGCAGCGAGCCGGTGATGCGCGCGCCCTTCAGGGGCTGGCTGGCCGCGTATTCCTCGCGGATGGCCATCAGGCCGGGCATCTCGGTTTCGGCGATGCGGATTTCCTTGCGGCCCCAGTCGGCAAGGCCGAGGTCGGCGACCTTGAAGTCGGAGAAGGCGGCGGGTTTGAGAACGGCGGACATGGTCACTCCTGGTGAGTGACCCGCGCGGGCAGGGGAGGGCGGATGCCCGAGGCCTGCGGCTGGCGTGGCGTTGAGGGCCACGAGCCTGGGCTCGCCTGCCGTGAGCGGGTCACGGGTCAGCGAGCGCCGTTGCGGTTAGCGAACGTCCCGAGCCTGGCGGGCCGGCATGCCGGCGGCCGTTGCAGCGCTCCTCGGGAAAACGAAATGATAAACCAGACCCTGCCGGATCAGCGGAATTCCCGTGAATGGTGGCGGGCGTGGAAGTCGGGCAGGCGCACGCCATAGGCGCCAACCGGCAGGCCGCTGGCGATGCGCACCTTGTTGCCCTCGAGGATCTCGACATCGGGCTCGGGCGGCTGGCCACGGCGGTTCCGGGCGGCCTCGCGCGTGCGCTTGGGCAGCGGCCGGCCGTTGGGCCCGGTGAGCACCAGCACCCGGTGCTCGTCATGGTGGGCGCGGTCGATCTCGATCACCAGGCCCAGGCCGCCGCTGGCGAGCTCGACCGCGCTGCCCACCGGGAACAGGCCGGTGGCCAGGGCGAACTGCTCCATGAGCGGGCCGTCGAGCGAGCGGTCGGCCCAGCCCATGAGGGCATTGAGCGCGTCTTCCGGCGACACCGGATTGGCATACGAGCGGGCGGAGATCAGCGCGGTGTAGCAGTCGACGATGGCCGCGGCGGCGCCGTGCAGGCCGATCTCGTCGCCCTTGAGGCCTTCCGGGTAGCCCGAGCCGTCGTAGCGCTCATGGTGCTCGGCCACGCCGCGGATCACCGCCTCGGGCACGCCCGGGGACGACTCCAGCAGCTCGACCGATTCCCGGACATGCTCCTTCATGCGATCGAACTGCTTGCGGTCGAAGCGGCCGGAGACATTGACCAGATCGCGGGGCAGACGCGCCTTGCCGAGGTCGAGGCACATGCCGATCGCGCCGAAGACCATGATCTCGTCGCGCGGCAGGCCGAGGTGGCGCGCGAAGCCGGCCATCAGCACCGCCGGGGTGGCCGGCGGCCGGTTGCCGAGCGAGCGCTGCTCGTGCATGCGGTCGCACCACAGCACCGCGTCGGGGTGCTCGATGACGCTTTCAGCCAGCGCGTAGAGCGCCGGCTCGAGTTCGTGCCAGGGGAGGTTCTCCTGGCCCCGGGCCGCGCGCAGGGAGGCGGCGTGGGCGCCGAGCAGCAGCGCGTAGGTGTCGCGGGCGCGGGCCATCGCCTCGATGATGGTGCACTCGGTGTGGTAGCGGCAGGACCGGATCACGGGGCCGAAGCGCACCCGCAGACGCTCCATTGACTGCGAGCCCACCTCGGGCCGTGACCGGGGGCCGGACAGCCACGAGGCCAGCCGCGAGATCATGCCCCCGTGGCGTGCCGACACCGTGACCCCGCGCCCCTCGCCGGCCAGCATCTGGCGCAGTTCGGAGCGCCGGCTGCGCGAGATGCGCAGGTCGGAGCGCAGCTTGGCCGCCCCTTCGCCGGCGTCGATGGGGGCGTAGTCGGCGATCACCGGCGCGGTGGCGGGCGTATTGCGCTCGGCGTCGTCATCCTGCTGGGTGTCGCCCCAGTCGGCCGGCGGCTCGGCCGGCTCGATCCGGCGCGCGGGCCGCGGATCGGGCGCCGGCGCGCGGCGGGCGGCGGGGGCCGTGCTGAGGGACTGCTCGATCGCCGACGGGCGGGGCGCCGACCACATGGCGGTGCCGCTCGGGCCGCGATCAGGGGCCAGCGGTTCGTTGATGCGGGTGTAGGCGATGTTCTTGGGCGCCTCGGACTGGCCGGCGGCGGGCAGCCGCGCGGGGCCGAAACGCTCCGGCGCGCGCCGGAAGGCGGCCGGGGTGAGCGCCGGGCGCTGCGACTCCTGCTCGCCCTCGCCATAGAGCTGGGCCGCGATCCGGATGGCGGTGGCGCGCCCCGGGTCGGAGCGCTCGATGTCGATCAGGGCGCTTTCGGAGCGGGCGCGCATGGCGGCCGCCTGATGCGGATCGCTCAGATAGACGCCGGACTTCGGGAAGGGCGTCCCCAGGAATGCCTGGCCGAGCTCGACCACGAACATGCCGGTTTCCAGCCGGGAGGAGGCGATGCGGTACACCGTCGAGCCCTGGGGGGCGAGCGACGGGAACTCGATCTCTTCCAGTTCCTGGGGGGGCGGCTTCTTCATCGGGGAGGCTGGGGGAATCCGTCTTCGGGTGAGGCCAGGGTGGTGGCGGCAAGGCCTGGCGCCTCTGACGCACGGACCATTGGGTACACTAAGCCATGGACGAACTGAAAGACATCCGGAAATCCTATGAAAGGGACGCGCTGACCGACGACCGGGCGCACGACGACCCGTTCGGGCAGTTCGAGCGCTGGCTCTCGGAGGCGCTGGCGGCGCAGGTGCCCGAGGCCAATGCCATGACCCTGGCCACTGCCACCCCCGACGGCCGGCCTTCCAGCCGGGTGGTCCTGATCAAGGGCTTCGATGCCGCCGGCATCGTCTGGTACACCAATTATGACAGCAGGAAGGGCCGCGAGCTCGCGGTCAACCCGCACGCGGCGCTGCAATTCCACTGGGTGCCCCTGGAGCGGGTGGTGCGCATCGAGGGCGTGGTCTCGCGGGTGGATGCCGCCGAGTCCGACGCCTATTTCGCCAGTCGCCCGCTCGCCTCGCGGATCGGCGCCTGGGCGTCGGATCAGAGCCGCCCGATCGGCTCGCGGGCGGTGCTGGCCGCGCGGGCGGCGGAGTTCGGCCTGCGCTTCGGCC
>JAGWVN010000033.1 GCA_018970865.1 Betaproteobacteria bacterium | reverse complement strand
TGATGCCTTCGGCTTTCATCCGGCGCACGATGTCGCGAATGGCAGGGCCCTTGCGACTGGCCTTGAGTTTCTCCGCCTTTTCCTGCAGTCGACGGATCTGGGTTTCGATGGATTTCAGCGATGCGGCGCGAGCCATGAGTATCCTCCAAATTGAATAGACAGTTTAACCATAATCTGGCGACAGTCTCAAGCGGCGAGACCCGGTGATCCCGAATGAGCGCTGATTTCCCGCAGGCGTCATCGCAAAACCCCTGTCGATGAAGGGTCGCCGCCTCGGACGAATCAGCCGAAAGACACTGGAGTTTTCCCACGCACACCGAACCGCAGCGATCGCCGCCTTCCCGACCATTCTTCGCCGCCCCACCGACAAGCCAATCCCATGCGCCCCACCCTGCCCCTGCTTGCCAAGACCGACTTTCCGGCGCTCAAGCGCCGCCGCCTCGAAACCCTGCAGGTCAATCTCGGGTACCGCTGCAACCAGAGCTGCCTGCATTGCCATGTGAATGCCGGACCGAATCGCACCGAAATGATGGATGCGCAAACCGTCGTCACGGTGCTGGCGGTGCTGGAAACGCGCGGCATCAGCACCCTCGATCTCACCGGCGGGGCGCCGGAACTCAATCCGCATTTCCGCAACCTGGTTGCCCGCGCCCGCGCCCTCGGCATCCGGGTGATCGACCGCTGCAACCTCACCATCCTGTCGGAGCCGGGTCAGGAATCGCTGGCCGATTTTCTGGCCGAACAGCGGGTGGAGATCACCGCCTCGCTGCCCTGCTATTCCCCGGCCAATGTCGACCGTCAGCGTGGCGACGGGGTTTTCGAGCGCAGCATCGCGGGGCTGCGACAGCTCAATGCGCTCGGCTACGGCCGAGCCGATACCGGGCTGGTGCTCAACCTGGTGTACAACCCGCAAGGCCCGAGCCTGCCGCCGGCTCAGGGGCCGCTGGAAGCCGATTACAAGCGCGAACTGCGACAGCACTTCGGCATCGAGTTCAATCACCTTTTCGCGCTCGCCAACATGCCGATCCAGCGTTTCGGCAGCACGCTGCTCAGCCATGGTCAGTTCGAGGGCTACATGCAGCTGCTGCGATCGGCCCATCGCACCGAGAATCTCGACACGGTGATGTGCCGCAGCCTGATCAGCGTCGACTGGCAGGGCGATCTCTTCGACTGCGATTTCAATCAGATGCTCGGTCTTCCCGCCGTCCTGCGCGGCAGGGCGCGCGTGCACCTGCGCGACCTGCTCACCGATGACCCCGAGGCCTCGCCGATCCGGGTCGCCGAGCACTGCTACGGCTGCACCGCCGGACAGGGCAGCAGCTGCGGCGGGGCGCTGGTGCCCGAGTCGGCGGAACGCGCCGAGGCCCTGGTCCAGACGCGTCCGATGGCCGGCGTCGCGTCCTGATGCGCCACGGCCGGCGCGCCCTCCCCTGGCTGGCTGCGCTCCTCGCGCTGGTCGGCGCTGCGGCGCTTTACCGGCAGGGCGAGCTCGCGCGGCTGCTCACGCTCGAGCAGTTGCAGGCCAGCCACGCCGCGCTGCTCGGCGCGTATGAAGCCCGACCGCTGATCACCCTGCTCGCCTTCTTCGGGGTGTATGTGCTGGCAGCGGCGCTGTCGATTCCGGGCGCGGTGATCCTCACGCTGGCCGCCGGCGCGATCTTCGGCCTGGGCGTCGGCCTGCTGGTGGTCTCGTTCGCCTCGAGCCTGGGCGCGCTGCTGGCCTTCCTGGCGGCGCGCTACCTGCTGCGCGATCTGGTGCAGGCGCGCCTGGGCAAATCGCTGGCTCCGATCAACCAGGGCATCGCGCGCGAAGGCACCGCCTACCTGCTCACGCTGCGGCTGGTGCCGGTGTTCCCGTTCTGGCTGATCAACCTGCTGATGGGCCTCACGCCCATGAGCGCGGGCCGCTTCTACCTGGTGAGCCAGATCGGCATGCTGGCCGGCACGGCGGTCTATGTGAATGCCGGCACCCAGCTTGCCGCCATCCGCTCGGCCGGCGACATCCTCTCGCCCGGGCTGCTGGGCAGCTTCGTGCTGCTCGGCCTGTTTCCGCTGCTGGCCTCGCGCCTCGTGGCCTGGACGCAGGCCCGCCGGCGCTATGCCCGCTGGCCCCGACCGGCCCGCTATGACCGCAACCTGGTGGTGATCGGGGCCGGCGCCGGCGGGCTGGTCACCGCCTACATCGGCGCGGCGGTCAAGGCCCGGGTCACGCTGGTGGAGGGCCACCGCATGGGCGGTGACTGCCTCAACTCGGGCTGCGTGCCCAGCAAGGCGCTGATCCGATCGGCCAAGCTCGCCCACCAGCTCCGAAAGGCCGACGGCTTCGGCATCCGCGGGGCCACCGGCACGGTGGACTTCGCGGCGGTGATGCAGCGGGTGCACCGGGTGATCCGCGACATCGAACCCCACGACTCGGTCGAGCGCTACACGGCGCTTGGCGTGGAAGTGCTGCAGGGGCATGCCCGCATCGTCAGCCCCTGGTGCGTCGAGGTCAGCCTGGCCGATGGGGCGGTGCAGCGCCTGACCACACGCAGCATCGTGATCGCCGCCGGCGCCAGCCCGGTGGTGCCGGCGATTCCGGGGCTGCGCGAGGCGGGCTTTCTCACCAGCGAGAACCTGTGGTCGCTGACCGAGCTGCCGCGCCGGCTGGTGGTGCTGGGCGGCGGGCCGATCGGCTGCGAGCTGGCGCAGAGCTTCGCCCGGCTCGGGTCCGAGGTGACCCAGGTGGAGATGGCGCCGCGCGTGCTCGCCCGCGAAGACCCCGAGGTGGCCGAGCAGGTGGCCGCGTCCCTGCGTGCCGACGGCGTCAGGCTGCTCACCGGTCACCAGGCGCTGCGGGTTGAGCAGGACGCGCAGGGCCGCCGCCTGATCGTGGGCCAGGACGGCCAGGAGCATGGGTTGGACTTCGACCAGATCCTGTGCGCGGTGGGCCGCGCGCCCAGGGTGACCGGCTACGGCCTGGAAGAGCTCGGCATCCCCCTCGGCGAGCGCGGCACCATCCAGACCAATGCCTGGCTGCAGACCCTCTACCCGAACATCTACGCGGTGGGCGATGTGGCGGGCCCCTATCAGCTCACCCATGTCGCAGCCCACCAGGCCTGGTATGCCGCGGTGAACGCGCTGTTCGGGCGATTCCGCCGGTTCAGGGCCGACTACTCGGTGATTCCCTGGACCACCTTCACCGATCCCGAGGTGGCGCGCGTGGGTTTGTCGCAGGCGGAGGCCATCGCGCAAGGCATCCCCCACGAGGTCACCCGCTACGACCTCGCCGACCTCGACCGCGCGATCGCCGACGGCGTGGCGCACGGCTTCGTGAAAGTGCTCACCGTGCCCGGCAAGGACCGCATCTTGGGCGTGTGCATCGTCGGCGAACACGCCGGCGAGCTGATCGCCCCCTGGGTGCTGGCCATGCGGCATGGCCTGGGCCTGAACCGCATGCTGGGCACCATCCACACCTACCCCACCCTGGCCGAGGCGAACAAGTACGCGGCCGGCCAGTGGAAACGCGCCCATGCGCCGCAGCGGCTGCTGCGCTGGGTGGCGCGCTATCACGACTGGGAGCGGCGATGAACGCCACGCACACCCATGAGGCTGCTCAGGGCGGGCAGCAGCAGACCCGCTTGCCGCAGGCCAGAGCGGCGCGAGACACCGCGCCCGGCCGGACCTGCCCGCTGCACTACCGCTATCGGCCTGAGGTCTTCGCCAGCCCGGCGCCGGCCGATCTGCAGGATCTCGAGGTGCTCTATGTGGTGGGCGGCCTCTACGGCAATCCGCTGGCGCTCGAGGCGGTGCTGGCCCGGTTCGATCGGGAGTCCGGCCGCAAGCGCCTGGTCTTCAATGGCGACTTCCACTGGTTCGACACCGACCCGGCGCTCTTCGCGCAAGTGCAGCGCGGCGTGCTGACGCACCGGGCCCTGCGCGGCAATGTCGAGACCGAGCTCGCCGAGCTGCCGGCCGGTGACGCCCAGGACGCAGACCTCGGCTGCGGCTGCGCCTATCCGGAGTGGGTGGGCGATGCCGTGGTGGCGCGTTCCAACCGCATCCATGCCCGCCTGCGGCAGACGCCCGGCGCGGCCGAACGCGCGCAGCTGCAGGCGCTGCCGATGTGGCTGCGCGCCGACGCGGCGGGCCTGCGGATCGGCATCGTGCATGGTGACGCGGAATCGCTCGCCGGCTGGGGCTTCGCCCAGGAGCACCTGCGCGACGCCACCCATCTCGACACGGTGCGCGACTGGTTCGCGCGCGCGCAGGTGGATGCCTTCGCCTGCACCCACACCTGCCTGCCGGTGTTCCAGCAGCTGAGGCTGGCCGCCGGCCATGACCGGCACGGCTGGATCCTGAACAACGGCGCGAGCGGCATGCCCAACTTCAGCGGCGACACTGCCGGGCTGCTCACCCGGATTGCGACCACGCCGGTGAGCGGGACGGAACGCCGGTTCGGGATCACCGTGGGCGAGGCCCACATCGACGCGATCGCGCTCGACATCGACCAGGCCCGCTGGCGGGAAACCTTCCTGCGGCAGTGGCCCGCCGGCAGCGACGCGCACGCCTCGTACTTCGAGCGGATCTGCCGCGGGCCCGACTACGCGCCGGCCGATGCGGTGCGCCACGCGGCGCAGGCGCCGCTCAGTGCGGCCAGTCGAAGCGCGGCGGCTTGCGGTCCATGAAGCGGGCCACCGCCTCGAAGAAGTAGTCGCTGTTCAGGCAGGCCGCCTGGCCCGTGCCCTCGAGGCGCGCCATGGTGGCGTAGTCGGACTCGAGCGACTGGTTGGTGAAGAGCTTGGTCATGGCAAGCGCCTGCGGCGAGCCCTGCGCGAAACTGCGCGCCATGGCCATCGCAGCCTCGATGACCGCAGAAGGCTCATGCACCGAGTGCACCAGGCCCAGCGTGCTGGCCTCTTCCACCGAGACCACCCGCGCGGTCATCAGGATGTCCTTGGCGCGCCGCTGGCCAATCATGCGCGGCAGCAGATAGAGCGCCGCGAGATCGGGCAACGCCCCGATCCGGTTGAAGGCCATGCAGAAGCTCGCCCGCGGCGAGGCCACGATGAAGTCGCAGGCCAGCGCCAGCGAAAAGCCAGCGCCAAAGGCCGGCCCGTCCACCGCGGCGATCACCGGCATCTCGAGGTTGTAGAGCTTCTCGAACCAGGCATGACTGCGGCTCATGCGCCGGCGGATGCCCTCGACATCGCGCACCGGCGAACCATCGGGGTTGCGACGGGAGGTCAGCGCGCGCAGATCACCGCCCGCGCAGAACACCCCCGGCGAGCCGGTGATCACCAGCGCCCGCCAGTCATCGCTGCTGGCGGCCAGGCGCACCACCTCGTCGAGATCGTCCTTGAGGTCCTGGGTCATCGCGTTGCGGCTCGGCGCATCGGTCATCGTCAGGCAGGCGATGCCCTCGGACACGCTGAGCGTCGACTTGCGCAAGGCGCGGGAGACCGGGGCCGGGATGGCGGACACTGCGGGCTGCATGGGGCGCTCCTCCAGGGGATCGGCCGGGGACACGCGCCCCGGCTCGATGCCTGATTCTAGGAGTGCAGGCGCCGCCGATCGCGGGCGGCAAAGAAAAAGGCCGCTGGGCAGCGGCCTGATGTCTTCATTTATTGGCGGAAAGGGTGGGATTCGAACCCACGTTACCGGAGACCGGTAAACCGGATTTCGAGTCCGGCGCATTCGACCACTCTGCCACCTTTCCGGGTGTTTCTGGACAGGCGCCGGCAGACTGCGTGTTGCCTGCACCCTATGGATCGAAGCCCTCCAGTATAGCAAAAAGCGCCGCGGCCAGCGCCCGCCCGCTCAGGCCGGGGCCAGGCGCTCCAGCCCGCCCAGATAGGGGCGAAGCGCCGCAGGGATGTTCACCGAGCCATCGGGCTGCTGGCCGTTCTCGAGCACCGCCACCAGTGTGCGACCCACGGCCAGCCCCGAGCCATTGAGGGTGTGCACGAATTCGGTCTTGCCCTGGGCATTGCGATACCGCGCCTGCATGCGCCGGGCCTGGAAGGCCTCGCAGTTCGAGCACGACGAGATCTCGCGATAGGTGGCCTGCGCCGGCAGCCAGACCTCGAGGTCATAGGTGCGGGCCGCCCCGAAACCCATGTCGCCGGTGCACAGCGCCATCACGCGGTAGGGCAGTTCCAGCGCCTGCAGGATGGCCTCTGCATGGCCGACCATGGCCTCGAGCGCCGCGTCGCTGTCCTCGGGCCGCTCGATGCGCACCATTTCCACCTTGTCGAACTGGTGCTGGCGGATCATGCCGCGGGTGTCGCGACCGTAAGAGCCGGCCTCGGAACGGAAGCACGGCGTGTGGGCGGTGAGGCGCAGGGGGAGCCCGTCGGCTGCAAGGATCTCGCCGCGCACGATGTTGGTCAGCGAGACCTCCGAGGTGGGGATGAGATAGAGCGGTTCTTCGTCACCCTCCTGGCCGCCCTTTTTCACCGCGAACAGGTCCTGCTCGAACTTGGGCAGCTGGCCCGTGCCGCGCAGCGTGGCGGCATTGACGATGTAGGGCGTGTAGCACTCGGTGTAGCCGTGCTTCTGGGTGTGCAGGTCGAGCATGAACTGGGCAAGCGCCCGGTGCAGCCGCGCCACCGGCCCGCGCATCAGCGCGAAGCGCGAGCCCGAGAGCTTGCCGGCGGTCTCGAAGTCGAGTCCGAGCGGGCCGCCGATCTCCACATGATCCCGGGGCTGCGAGGCGAACACCCGCGGCTCGCCCCAGCGCCGCACCTCCTGGTTGCCGCTCTCGTCTCGGCCAACCGGCACACCCGGCTGAGGCAGGTTGGGCAGGGTCTGCAGCCACTCGGCCAGACGCGCCTGCACCGCCTCGTTGGCCTGCTGGGCATCGGCCAGGCCCTGCGCGATGCCCGCCACCTCGGCCATGAGCGCAGTGGTGTCCTCGCCGCGGCCTTTCATGGCGCCGATCTGGCGCGAGAGCGCGTTGCGGCGGGACTGCAGTTCCTCGGCGCGGGTCTGCGCGGCCTTGCGTTGCGCCTCCTGGTCGCGGAACCAGGCGGTGTCGAGCGTGAAGCCGCGATCGGCCAGCCGGGCGGCGACCGCGTCGAGGTCCTTGCGAAGCAGTTGCGGATCGAGCATGGAATGAAAAAGGCCCCTGGCGGGGCCTCTTGCCGGTCAGGAAGACCGTCGATGGTAGCAGGCAGGAAAGCCCCGCGCCCATCGCCGCGCCGGGCCCGCAGGCCCGGCCGAGCGCCTCAGAAACCCGGCACGGTCATGCCGCGGCCGGCAATCGCCAGGGGCACGGTGGCATAGGTGGTCGGGCCGAAGACCTTGTCGGCGAGGTCGGTGGTGACCGCCGGGTTGGGCGAGACGGCCTTGTCGTCGGTGAGCGAACCATCACCCGACTTGTCGTAGTAGAAGCTGCCGCCGGCCGAGGCGCAGCTGTTGGTCGGCGCGTAGGTGATGTTCGACGAGGCGGCGGCGTTGTTGGTCGGCAGCCACTTGCCGGTGCTGTCGTCGAAGGTGATGTGCTGCCGCTGAAAGTAGTCCTTCAGCGCATGGCTGTTGCCCGGCCCGGCCCAGTTGCAGATGAAGCCCTGGATCTTTCCGTCGCTGGTGCTGATGTCGTTGCCATAGCCGAAGTAGGCCTCGCCGTTGCGCACGCTGGTGCTGCTGTTGAAGTTCAGGCCGATGTTGAATACCCGGGCGTTGCCGTCCATGTGGCCTGCCTGCCAGCCATAGGCATAGCTGCCCTGCATGGTGGTCGGATCGTAGACCGCGCCGAAGCGGTTGAAGTTGTTGGCCCAGCCCTTGGTGCCGGTCCACTTGCCGGCCGGGTCGAGCTGGCCATCGGTGCCGAAGGAGGCATAGGTGGTGGCCAGCGCCGCCGCGGTGCCGGCGCCGCAGTAGTTGCCCTCGCGGTGCACCAGGGTCATGGCGGTGGTGCCGGTGCGGGTGTACTTCAGCGTGCCGACATCCACCGTGCCACCACTGCTGCCGGGGCAGTTCTGAAGGTCGCCGCTGCCGCGGGCGAGCGCGTAGGTGAGCAGACCGGTGTACTCGCTGCGGCTCGCGCCCGGGGTATGGGTGAGGCTGATCTCGGCCTTGCGGGTGACGCCACCGTGCGTGAAGTCGAACTGGACGGTGTAGGTGAAGGTCCCCGAGGTGGGCTGCGACACCGAGGCGGTGGTGAAGCTGGGTGCCGCCGGCAGGCCCGAGAACGCGGTGTTCATGTCGGCCTTGAGGTCGAGCGTGGCGCCCACGGCGGGCTTGCTCTTGCCGGCGGCCGAGGCCACATTGATGAGGCTGGCCAGGGTCATGAGGCCGGTGTTCACGCGGCCGCTCACGCCATCCATCCGGGCATCGAGCTGGGCGCTGGCGCAGGCCCAGCCGGTGCTGGTGTCGAGCGCGGTCCAGAGGCCGACATCGCCGCTGGGCAACTCACCGCTGCTGGGGCTGCCGTCGGGATGGCCCTCGTACTTGACGGTCGGGCCGTAGCAGCCGGCATTGACCGGCGTCTTCAGGAAGGCCACGGCATCGAAGGCGGTGCCGGCGCGTGGGGTCACGGTGCCCGAGAGCAGGGCATTGATGGCATTGGCCGCCTTGAGGTAGCGCGGCGAACGGGTGACGGCGGCCTGCGCCTCGGGCACCGGCATCAGGCCGAAGGCGATCTGCCCGGCGCTGCGGAAATCCGCCGCCGCGAGTGCCGAGGCCAGGGCGCGCAGCCGCGGCAGGGGCGCGGCCCTGGACAGGGTGAGCACCTCGTTGGTCATCGAGACCGGCGAGGTCATGGCCAGCCCGACCGGGAACATGGTGCTGCCGTCGATCGACGCGCTCGGCGCGGGCGCCGGGGCGGGCGCCGGGGCGGGCGCCGGGGCGGGCGCCGGGGCGGGCGCCGGGGCGGGAGACGGATTGGGCGAGGCGGCCGAGGAGCCACCGCCCCCACCGCAGCCGGCGACCACCAGCGCCACGCTCAGCCCGAGGCCGAGGGCGGCCGCGCGCGTGGCGAGCGAGCGGGAGGAAACCGTTAGCGCCGTAGCGGCGGCAGGAACGGGCGAAGACAACACGCAACGAGAATCACGGTCGAGGCGGTGCGACATGGGGGCTCCCGGAGAATGGATGGAAGACCGGCGCCGTGGGCATCCACAGGAGAGTGGGTGGGCGGTGAGCGATGAGCCTGCTCGGGGCGAGGTCATCCGGGAAGTATCCTCTGGCACGGGAAGGGCAATTTCACCGTTGATCGGGGAAAATGCCCCCCTGATCAGGCAATCCCGTCCGTCGTGCGGCCCGTCCGGCCGCGCCAGCCGGGGCCGCCACCCCCCTTCCCCGATTCCAGGTCGCCCATGTCGCCGTCTGATCCGGACCCCACCCGTCTGCAGCGGGTGCTGGTCACCAAGCTGCGCCACCATGGCGATGTGCTGCTTGCCGCGCCGGTGATCGGCGCACTGGCCCGACACGCGCCGCAGGCGCAGATCGACGCGCTGGTCTACGCCGAGACCGCGCCCATGCTGCTGAATCATCCCGGGCTGTCGCAGGTGCACCGGATCGACCGCGCCTGGAAGCGATCGGGGCCGTGGCGTCAGGCCCTCGCGGAATGGCGGCTGCTGCGGGCGCTGCGCGCGCGGCGCTACGACCTGGTGGTGCATCTCTCGGTGCATCCCCGCGGCGCCTGGCTGGTGCGCTTGCTGCGCCCGCGCTGGTCGGTGGGGCCCGAGCTCAGCCGGCCCGGGCGCCATGCCTGGTGGCGCAACAGCTTCACTCACCGCTATCCGGCGCAGTCGCATCCCGAGCGTCACACCGTCGAGACCAACCTCGACAGCCTGCGTGCCCTGGGCCTGCCGATCGGTGAGGCTGACAAGGCGGTGACGCTGGTGGCCGGCGCGCCGGCCGAGTCCGCCATCGACCAGCGCCTGGCCGCGCTCGGCTTGCCGCGCGGCGGCTTCATCCATGTGCATCCGATGTCGCGCTGGCGCTTCAAGTGCTGGCCGAGCGAGCGGGTGGCCGCGCTGTGCGAGACCCTGGCCGCCCGCGGCTGGCCGGTGGTGATCACCGCTGCGCCCGATCCGCAGGAGCTCGCGCTGATCGCCCAGGTGCTGGCGCGCTGTCCGGCCGCGGGCGGCATCGCGCCCCGCATCCACGACCTGTCGGGGAAGCTCTCGCTCGAGGAGCTCGCCGCGCTCACCGCCCGGGCACGCCTCTTCGTGGGCGTGGACTCGGCCCCCATGCACATGGCCGCGGCGGTGGGCACGCCCACCGTGGGCATCTTCGGTCCGTCCCGCGATCGCGAATGGGGGCCCTGGGGGCAGCCGATGAGCCTGCACCGGGTGGTCGCCTCCACCGAGCATGCCTGCCGCCCCTGCGGGCGCGCGGGCTGTCAGGACAGCAAGGTCAGCGACTGCCTGGTGACGCTGCCCGAGCGCGCGGTGCTGCGGGCCTGCGAGGAACTGCTCGGCACCGCGCCTGCCCCGCTGCCCGCCGCGGCCTGAGGTCGCTTGCCACGCGGTTCGTGGCAGCATCGGCCTTCGAAGCCTTCACTCGGAACCTCCCATGGAACTGTCCGCACCCACGCTGTGGTGGCTGCTGAGCGGCGCGCTGATCGTCGCCGAACTGCTCAGCGGCACCTTCTACCTGCTGATGATCGCCCTCGGCGCGGCCGCGGGCGCGCTGAGCGGCCATGCCGGCGCAGGCGTGAGCGCCCAGATCGTGGTGGCCGCCCTGGTGGCCGGCGGCGCCACCGCCGTCTGGCATCTGCGGCGGGCCCGTCATCCCCGGTCGGCGCCTGCCGCGTCCAACCCGGATGTGCTGCTCGACATCGGTCAGCCGGTTCGGGTGGAGGCCTGGCAGGACGACGGCACCGCCACCGTGCAGTACCGGGGCGCGGCCTGGCAGGCGCGTCATGTGGGGGCCCTGCCGCCGCAGCCCGGCGCCCACATCATCGTGGCGGTGCACGGCACGCGGCTCGATGTCACGCCCGCCTCCCCGCCCTCGGCTCGCTGATCGCCCTCATCGCGCTCATCGGCCGATCGCACCGATCACCCTCACCGCCCACCACCAGGAGTTTCGCGTGGAAATCGCCCTGATCATCGCCATCGTGGCCGTCGTCTTCGTCAGCCGCACCTTCAAGATCGTGCCGCAGCAGCATGCCTGGGTGGTCGAGCGGCTGGGCCGCTATGACCGCACCCTCGCGCCCGGTCTGAAGTTCGTCATTCCCTTCGTCGAGCGCGTGGCCTACCGGCACTCGCTCAAGGAGGTGCCGCTCGATGTGCCCAGCCAGGTCTGCATCACCAAGGACAACACCCAGCTGCAGGTCGACGGCATCCTGTTCTTCCAGGTGACCGACCCGATGCGCGCAAGCTACGGCTCCAGCGACTACATCGTCGCCATCACGCAGCTCGCGCAGACCACGCTGCGCAGCGTGGTGGGCAAGATGGAACTCGACAAGACCTTCGAGGAGCGCGACATGATCAACGCCTCGGTGGTCAGCGCGCTGGACGAGGCCGCGCTCAACTGGGGCGTGAAGGTGCTGCGCTACGAGATCAAGGACCTCACCCCGCCCACCGAGATCCTGCGCAGCATGCAGGCGCAGATCACCGCCGAGCGCGAGAAGCGCGCCCTGATCGCCGCCTCCGAGGGGCGCCGCCAGGAGCAGATCAACATCGCCACCGGCGAGCGCGAGGCCTACATCGCCCGCTCCGAGGGCGAGAAGCAGGCCGAGATCAACAAGGCGCAGGGCGAGGCTGCCGCCATCGCCGAGGTGGCCGCCGCCACCGCCGAGGCGATCACCCGGATCGCCCAGGCCATCCGCCAGCCCGGCGGCGAACAGGCGGTGCAGCTCAAGGTGGCCGAACGCGCGGTCGATGCCTACGGCCAGCTCGCCAAGGCGAACAACACCATGATCGTGCCCGGCAACATGAGCGAGGTGTCGGCGCTGATCGGCACCGCCATGACGCTCATGAAGAGCACGCCCAGGGCCTGAGCGATGAGCGCGCTCAATGTGCTGGGCGAGCCGCTGCAGGCATGCTCCTTCGATCCGCTGACCGGCTGGTTTCGCGACGGCTGCTGCCACACCGACGCGCAGGATCACGGCAGCCATGTCATCTGCGCACGCATGACCACGGCCTTCCTCAACCATCAGTTCGAACTGGGCAACGATCTGATCACGCCGCGCCCGGCGTACCGCTTCGCGGGTCTCAAGCCCGGCGATCGCTGGTGCGTGTGCGCCCTGCGCTGGAAGCAGGCCTGGGTCGATGGCTGCGCCCCGCCGGCGGTGCTGGCCTGCACCCATGAACGCGCGCTGGCGTTCGTGCCGCTCGAGTGGATGCAGGCCTCGGGCCTGGCCTGAGCCGCGCCTTGGACACCGCCGCCACCGCACGCCCGACGCTCTTTCGGGCGCGAGGGCTGTCCAAGGTCTACCGCACCGGCGAGGTTGCCGTGGTGGCCCTGCATGACATCGATCTCGACATCGGCGCCGGCGAATTCATCGTGCTGCTCGGCCCCTCGGGCAGCGGCAAGTCCACGCTGCTGAACATCCTGGGCGGGCTCGATGCGCCCAGCGCCGGCGATGTCGAGTTCCGCGAGCACCGCCTCACCGGCGCCTCCGATGCCGAGCTCACCGCCTACCGCCGCGAGCATGTCGGCTTCGTGTTCCAGTTCTACAACCTGATCCCCAGCCTCACGGTCCGGGAGAATGTCGCCCTGGTGACCGACATCGTGCAAGACCCCATGCCGATCGACGAGGCGATCGACCGGGTGGGCCTCACGCCGCGGCGCGACCACTTCCCGGCGCAGCTTTCCGGCGGCGAGCAGCAGCGGGTGGCGATCGCGCGGGCGATCGTCAAGCGGCCCGAGGTGCTGCTGTGCGACGAGCCCACCGGCGCGCTCGACTACCGCACCGGCAAGCTGGTGCTCGAGGTGATCGCCCGCATCAACGCCGAGCTCGGCACCACCGCGGTGGTGATCACCCACAACGCGGCCATCGCCGGCATGGCCGATCGGGTCATCCACCTCGGCGACGGCACCATCCAGCGGATCGACATCAACCCGCACCGCCTCTCGCCTTCGGAGCTGTCCTGGTGAGGCAGCCGTGAAGGCGCTCGATCGCAAGCTGCTGCGCGACCTGCGCCGGCTGTGGAGCCAGGCGCTCACCATCGCGCTGGTGGTGGCCAGCGGCGTGGGCAGCTATGTGACGGCGCTCTCGGCAGTGGACTCGCTGGCCGAGGCGCGCGATGCCTTCTATGCGCAGGGGCGCTTCGCCGATGTCTTCGCGGCCGTCAGGCGCGCGCCGCGCGCGATGGCCGACACGCTCGCCGCGATTCCCGGGGTGGGCGACATCCAGCTCACCATCGAGCGCGTGGTGCGCGTGGACATCCCCGGCGTGGATGACCCGCTGCTCGCGCGCATGATCGGCGTCGACCCGCGCCAGCCGCGGCGGCTCAATGCGGTGATGGTGCGCAGCGGCGCGCCGCTCGATCCCGACAGCCAGGGCGTGCGCGGCGATGGCGCGATCGATGCGCTGGTCTCGGCCTCGTTCGCGCAGGCCCACGGGCTTGGTCCGGGCTCGCGGCTGAGCGCGCTGATCAATGGCCGCCAGCGCGCGCTGGTCGTGCGCGGCATCGCGCTCTCGCCCGAGTATGTGTTCGCCGGCATGACCGGCATGCCCGACCTGCGCGGCTTCGGCGTGCTGTGGGTCGACGAGCGGGTGCTCGCCGCCGCCTGGGACATGGAAGGCGCCTTCGACCATGTGTCGGTGCGGCTCGCGCCGGGCGCCAGCCCGCCCGCGGTGATCGCGGCGCTGGACCGGCACCTCGCCCGCTATGGCGGGCGCGACGCGCATGCGCGCGAGCACCAGACCTCGCACGCGTTCCTGCAACGCGAGATCGACGAGCAGCGGGTCTTCGCCACCGTGCTGCCGGTGATCTTCCTGGCGGTGGCGGCCTTCCTGCTCAATGTGGTGATCTCCCGACTGGTGGCCACGCAGCGCGAGCAGATCGCCGCGCTCAAGGCGCTCGGCTATCCCGACCGTACGATCGCCGGCCACTTCATGAAGCTGGTGGCGGTGATCGTGACGGTGGGGCTGATCATCGGCTTTGCCGGCGGCGAGGCCTTCGGCCGGCTCATGACCGGGCTGTATGCCGGCTTCTTCCAGTTCCCCGAGTTCGCGCATCGCATGACGCCGTCGCTCTTCGTCACCGGCGCGCTGGTGGCGGTGATCACCGCGCTGACCGGCACGCTCAACGCGATCTGGGCCACGGTGCGCCTGCCCCCGGCCGAGGCCATGCGCCCGCCCGCCCCGGGGCGCTACCGGGTGAGCTGGCTGGAGCGCATCAACCCGCGCCTGCTCGGCCCGGGCCCCCGGATGATCCTGCGCAACATGCAGCGGCGCCCCTGGCGCACCACGCTCTCGGTGCTCGGCATGGCCGCCGCGGTGGCCATCGTGATGATGGGCAACTTCGCGCGCGACAGCATCGCGGTGATCGTCGACACCGCGTTCTCGGTGGCGATGCGCGCCGACCTCACCGTCAGGCTGGCCGAACCCGGAGACGACGCGGCCCGGCATGCGCTGGCCCGGCTGCCGGGCGTGATCGCGGTCGAGTCCGGCCGCGATGTGGCGGTGCGCTTCGTGGCCGGTCACCGCAGCGAGCGCGGCGCGATCCAGGGCCTGGAGGCGCAGCCGGCGCTGCGCCGCGTGGTCGATCTCGACGGCCACGCGGTGGCCCTGCCCGGCGACGGTCTGCTGATGAGCGACCGGCTCGCCGCCAAGCTCGGGCTGCGCCCCGGCGATTTCCTGCGCGTCGAGGTGATCGAGGGGCGTCAGCCGAGCCTGCAGGTGCCGCTGGCGGGCACGGTGCGCGACATGATGGGCCTGAACGCCTACATGGAGCGGCGCGCCCTCAACCGGCTGCTCGGTGAATCGGACGTGGCCAGCGCCTACTCGCTGGCGCTGGAGCGCGGCGCGGAGCCGGCCACGCTCGCGGCGATCCGCGGGCTGCCGACCCTGGTGGGCACCTTCAGCAAGGCCAGCCTCGAGCGCAACATGAACGAGGTGAGCGCGCGCAACATCCGCATCATGAGCGCGATCATGACGGTGTTCGCGGTGGTGATCGCGGTGGGGGTGGTGTACAACAACGCCCGCATCGCGCTGGCCGAGCGCACCTGGGAGCTGGCCAGCCTGCGCGTGCTGGGCTTCACCCGCGGCGAGGTCTCCGCGCTGCTGCTGGGTGAGCAGGCGCTGCTGATCGCGCTGGCCCTGCCGCTGGGCATGCTGATGGGCGAGGGGCTGGTGCGCGGCATCGTCTCGTTGCTGGCCTCCGACCAGTTCGCCTTCCCGGTGGCGCTGCAGCCGCGCACCTATGCCTGGGCCGCGCTGTGCGTGGTGGCCGCGGGCCTGGGCAGCGCGCTGGTGGTGCGGCGGCGGGTCGATCGGCTCGACATGGTGGCGGCGCTCAAGACCCGTGAATGAAGGCTTGCCGGCGCGCCTGCCGGCCCAGGAAAGACGCGGACCGACATGACACGCAACTCGTTGCTCATCACCGCCGGCATCGCCCTGGCGGCAGCCGGCCTGCTCGCCTGGGCCTTCGCGCCGCGGCCGGTGCTGGTGGAGCTCGCCACGGCCGAGCGCGGTCGCTTCGAATCCACCATCGATGAAGACGCACGCACGCGGCTGCGCGAACGCTTCATGGTGTCGGCGCCCCTGGCCGGCCGCCTGGCCCGCATCGCGCTGCACGAGGGCGACCCGGTGGCTGCCGGGGCCGTGGTGGCTCGGCTCTCGCCGGTGCTCTCCCCTCTGCTCGATGAGCGCACCGTGCGCAGCCAGCAGGCCCGCGTGGCGTCGGCCGAGGCGGCGGTGCTGCGCGCCGGCGTGCGGGTCGAGCGCGCGCGGGTGGGCCTGCGCCAGGCCGAGAACGAGCTCACCCGCAGCGAGCAGCTTGCCGGCAAGGGCTTTGTCGCGCCCACCAAGCTCGAGGTCGACCGCCTGGCAGTGGCGGCGGCCCGCAAGGAGATCGAGGCCGGCGAGCAGGACCGGCATGTCGCCGAGCATGACCTCGAACAGGCCCGCGCCGCGCTCAGCGCGGTGCGGCAGACCGGCAGCAACGGCGCACCCTTCGAGGTGCGCTCGCCCATCGAGGGCCGGGTGTTGCGGATCGCGCAGGCCAACGAGGCGGTGGTCGCGCTCGGCGCGCCGCTGCTCGAGATCGGCGACACCCGGCGGCTCGAGATCGTGACCGAACTGCTCACCACCGATGCGCTGCGGATCCGGCCCGGCGCCCGCGCGCGGATCGAGCGCTGGGGCGGCCCCGGCATCCTGGAGGGCACGGTGCGGCGGGTCGAGCCCGCGGCCTTCACCAAGGTGTCGGCGCTGGGCATCGAGGAGCAGCGCGTGAATGTGCTGCTCGACATCGTCAGCCCGCCCGCGCAGTGGGCCGCGCTCGGCGACGGCTTCCGGGTGTCGGTGCGCATCGTGCAGCTGTCGGAGGACAACGCCGTCACCGTGCCGGTGAGCGCCGTGTTTCCGCTGCCCTCGGCAAAGCCCGACGCCAGCGGGGCGCCGCCGATGGCGGTGTTCGGGGTGCGCGATGGCCGCGCGCGGGTCCTGCCGGTGACGCTCGGCGCCCGCAACGGGGTGCAGGCCTGGATCCGCGCCGGGCTGGAGGCCGGCGAGCCGGTGATCGTCTACCCGCCGCCGGCCGTGGCCGACGGGGTGCGGGTGAAGGCCCGCGGGCGCTGAATCGGCGCCGCGCGCGGGCCTGGGGTCAGAGCAGGCCGTCGATCGGCAGCCAGGACAGCACCCGTGCGCCCAGGCGTCGCAGCAGCGGCGCGCCGGGTTCGCGCTCATGGACCTGCTGCGTGCCATCGGCCCGGGTCTCCAGCCACTGCAGCGCCCCCTCGCGAGACAGGCTCACCCGCCAGGTGGCCGCCGTCATGTCCCGGGCGATGGCCTCGGCCAGCGCGCGGGTGAGCACCGGGCTGTCCACGGTGAGCCCCATCTCGGTGTTCAGACGGGCCGAGCGGGGATCGAGGTTGAACGAGCCCACGAAGAGGCGCTCCCCGTCCACCAGGAAGGTCTTGCCGTGCAGGCTGGCCGCCGACGATGCCCCCAGGCGGACATTCCACGGCAGCCTGGGCAGGCGGACCTGGGCCACGGCATCGGGCTTGAGTTCATGCAGCTCGATGCCCGCGGCCAGCAGCGCGCGACGGTGCCGGGCATAGCCGGCATGCACGGCCATCACATCGGTGGCGGCCAGCGAGTTGGTGATGATGCGCACCGCCACGCCCCGACGGGCGAGTTCCACCAGATGCTTCACTCCCTCCTCGCCGGGCACGAAGTAGGGCGAGACCAGATCGAGGCTGCGGCGGGCGCTGCTCAGCCAGCGGCCGAGCGGCTCGAGCATGCGGCCGGTGGCAGCGCCCCCGGCGGGCACCGGCTCGAGCTTGGCCGGCGTGTCGGACAGCACCGCTGCCGGAGCCCACTGCAGCGGGCCTTCGCCGCCGAGCGGCGCGCCCAGCCCGGGCGAGCGCTGCAGCTCGGCAAGCAGACGCGCCACCTCGGGCAGCCTGCCGGGATCGTCGAGCAGCCGCGCGAGGCCGGCGAGTTCAGTGGATTCGACCGGCGACAGCAGCCCGCCGAGCGGATAGGACCAGCGGCTGTTCCAGAAGGCATCGAAGTGGCCCGCGGTGGCCCGCGCGACCGGGCCCAACGCGATGAGATCGAGGTCGGCGAAGAGCAGATCGGCATCCACGCCGTAGTACACATCGCCGATGTTGCGTCCGCCCACGATCGTGGCCAGGCTGTCGGCGGTGAACGACTTGTTGTGCATGCGGTGGTTGAGCCGCTGGAAGTCGGTCAGGTAGCCCAGGGCCTTGAAGCCGCGCTGCGCGAAGGGATTGAACAGGCGCACCTCCACCCCGGGCTGGGTGGCGGCGGCCTGCAGCCAGGCATCCATGCCATCGCTGCCGTTGTCGTCGAGGAGCAGGCGCACGCGCACGCCGCGCTGCGCGGCCCGGCGCAGCTCGTGCAGCAGCAGCAGCCCGGAGGCGTCGGGCCGCCAGATGTAGACCTGCACATCCAGCGCGCGCTGCGCGGTGCGGGCAAGCAGCACCCGGCTGGCCAGGGCCTGGGTGGGGTCGCGCAGCAGGGCCACGCCGCTCAGCGCGGCGTCGCCGCCCGGCGGAACATAGGCCCTGGCCAGGACGCTGTCGGCCCCCGCGATCAGATGAGTGCTGGGCTCGCGCTCGGGCAGGGGCGGCAGACGATGGGCGCAGCCCGACAGCGCAAGCCAGGCGCACAGCGCGGCGGCCAGCCACAGCCCGCGACGCAGGACCCGACGGCCCGTCATGTCGGCCCGCACTCGAAGGCGAACCCCGCGTACAGGCCGTCGGCCTTCTCGCCGGTGTTGTCGGTGTCGGTCATCACCGCCACCGCCACCACCGGGCCGGGCGCCACGCCAAACGCCCGCCGATAGTCCTCGCGCAGATTGCGGCGCACCTCGTGCCACTTGCCCAGGCCCTCGGTGCCCGACTGCACGACCAGCATCTTGATCTGGCGGGTGTGGGTGGAATCGATCAGGGTCTCGGGCGCCTCGCGGCTGCCCCAGATGTACATCAGCGCGGCATAGGGCGGCGGGCGGCCGGTCATGGTCTGCGCGAGCTTGCGCTGCGCGCGCTCGGCCATCGGCAGCTTGGAGGCATCCCCATCGAAGGCCACCACCACCCGCAGCGGCGCATCCTCGCGGGCTCGGTCGGCGTTGTCGGCGCCGGGCACCAGGGCATCGGTCTTCCACGACCACCGAAGCCAGGTGGCGGCCGAACGCGCCGGCTGGAAGCCCGCGCCGTAGAGCGAGGCCGCGCCGTCGGCATGGGCCTGCAGCACCCGGCGGCCGTCCTGCGTGAGCAGCTGGTAGCGGGTGTCCTTCTTGAGCTTGGACAGCGGCGCATGGCCCCAGGCGGTGGCGCCGCCCTCGAAGGGCAAGGGGCGCGGGGCGCAGCCCTTGGTCTGCGCCGATGCCGCACCGGCCAGGCACATCAGCGCGCCGAGAATCCCGGCGCGCGTCCATCGACGGATGACTGGACTGCCCATGTCACGATCCCTGGGAGAAAACCGGCGCACTGTACCGCGAGAGCCCTCGCCGCGACACCGTGCAGCCGCACAGGCCCCACTCGATGACCCGCGCTTCGGCCGGGTGACGGACGCCTTGCCGGCGTCGCAAGGCGCGTCCAGAATCCCGCCATGCTCCCGGACCTCGACTCGCTGTCCCTGTTCGTGCGGGCCGCCGAACTCGGCAACCTCACCCGCGCCGCCGAGGCCAGCCACATCACGGTGCCCGCGGCCAGCCGTCGCCTCGCGCTGCTCGAGCACCAGTTCAGGACGCCCCTGTTCGAGCGCCATTCCCGCGGCCTGCAGCTCACCCCGGCGGGGGAGCACCTGCTCAGTCAGGCGCGCGAGATCATCGCCGGCGTGCACCACATGCTCGCCGAGATGGGCAACTACGCCTCGGGTCGCCAGACCGTGCTGAGGGTCCATGGCAACACCTCGGCCATGACCCAGTTCCTGCCCGCCGATGTCGCCCGCTTCCAGGCGGCGCACCCGCAGGTGCGTCTGGTGCTCGAGGAATGCTGGAGCGAGGAGGCGGTGCGCCGGGTTAGGGCCGGTGAGGCCGATCTCGGGGTGGTGGTGGTGGGCTGCGATGTCTCGGGGCTGTGGACCCGCCCGTATCGCAGCGACCACCTTGCCGCGGTGATGCGCGACGATGACGCCATCGAGGGCGAGCAGGTGGCCTTCGCCGATCTGCTCGAGCGCGACCTGGTCGGCCTGGAAGGCAGCAGCACGCTGTCGCGCCTGCTGGCCGCGCAGGCCGCCCAGGCCATGCGCCCCATGGCGCTGCGCGTGCAGGTGCGCAGCTTCGAGGCGGTCTGCCGCGCCGTCCAGGCCGAGCTCGGCATCGGCATCCTGCCCCTGGCCGCCGCGCGCGGCTTCGCGCCGGCCATGCAGCTGCGGGTGGTGCCGCTGTCCGATGAATGGGCCCTGCGACGCATGCAGCTGTGCGTGCGCGGCCACCCGCCGCAGCAGACGCCGCTGGGCATCCTGGCAGCACACCTGCAGGCCTGCGCCGCCGACGAGCCTGCGCCGGGCTGAGGCGCCGGCCGCTCAGGCTGCGAGGGGCCGGGTGTTCGCGACCGAGAACCGCGCGCCCGGCGCTCAGGCCGGTAACGCGCCGAGCTGCTTGAGCATGCCGAGGTTGTCCAGCAGCGCCCAGTGCTCCACCAGCACGCCATCGCGGATCTGGAAGAGGTCGAGCACGCCGATGTCGATCGCGCGCCCGGTGGCCGGCATGTCGCCGAAGGCCCCGGTGTGGGTGCCCTTCACCCGCAGCCGGACCAGCACCTTCTCGCCCTCGGCGACAAAGTCTTCCAGGGGCAGCTCCATGTCGGGGAACGCGGGCAGCAGGGCGTCGTGCAGCTGCGCCACGCCCTGCGGGCCCTGGACCGCGAAGGGCAGGCCGGGATCGTGGCGGACGAAGTCGGGCGAGATGTGGCGGGCCATCCAGCCGGTGTCGCGGGCGAGGAAGGCCTTGAAGTAGTCACGGCAGAGTTGCTTGTTGGATTCCTGGACGCTCATGGCGGTCTCCTTGAGGGGATCGGGTGACGCAGGCAGCGGCGGGCCCTGCCCGCCGCCGGCAGACGGACTCAGGCCGGCAGGACTTCGAAGCCCAGCCGCGGGAAGTGGATGTGCAGGTCGCCGGCCCGCGGATCGCGGCGGTGGATCACCAGTTCGCTGTCGCCAGCCGCCACCAGCGTGCCGAGCACCGGCACGCGCGCGTTGTCATCGGGGGTGACCACCACCGCGGCGCCGGCCTTCAGACCACCCGGATCGCCGTCGGGGGCGAGATGCGTCACCGGCAGGGGCTGGGCCGCGCGCGCGGCCTCGAAGGCCTCCTCGGCGCTCATCGGCACGGGCGTTCCCTGACCCAGCGCGACCAGACGCTCGTACCACGGAATCAGCGGGCTCAGACCCAGCAGGGCATCGACCTCCGGCGGGCAGTTCTTGCGCAGCAGATAGATCGTCTGCCAGCAGGCCAGATCGGCCATGCTCGGCGCGTCGCCGAAAAGGAAGGGCCGGCGCCCGAGGGCCCGCCGCAGCCAGGCGAGCTGCGCGCGCACGAACTGCACATGGGACTCGAACTGCGGCGCCATCGCCGACTTCGAGATGTCCACCATCAGGTAGGACTCCTTGCGGTCCTTGAGGAATTCCGGCGGGATGTGTTCGCCGATGTAGTGGACCAGCACCCCGATCGTGGGAATCCACATCTGGCGCTCCCACGCGAAGCCCAGGCCCTCGGCGACGCCCTCGCTGCCGGCCGGCAGCAGGCTCGGCGCGGGATGCAGACGATCGAGCGTGGGCAGGATGAGACTGGTGTCGCAGTAGATGTCCGCGCCCACCTGCAGCACCGGCACCCGACGGTAGCCCCCGGTGAGCGGACTGAGCAGCGGGCGCGGCGGCACGCCGGGAATGTCCACCGAGCGCCAGGCCAGCTGCTTGGCGCCCAGGGCCGTGCGCACCTTGTGCGAGAAGGTCGAGAACTCGTAGTGATGCAGGATCAGTTCGCTCATGGCGGTCTCCTCTCAGTACATGATGTGGCCGCCGTCGACCACGATGGTCTGGCCCGACACGAAGGCGGCAAGGTCCGACATCAGGTAGAGCGCGGTGCCCACCAGGTCGTCGGGTTTCTGCTCGCGCGAGATGGCGCGGGCCTTGAGAAAGCTCTGCTGCCACTCCACCGGGCGGTTGCGGGTGGCGTCGGTGATGACGAAGCCCGGGGCGATCACATTCACCCGCACGCCCATCGGGCCGCACTCCTTGGCAAGCCCCTTGGTCATCGACAGCACCGCGCCCTTCGTGGCCACGTAGTGCAGGTAGCCCGGCTGCCCGGCCACCGCCACCACCGAGGCGATGTTCACGATCGCGCCGCTGCCCTGCCGGCGCATCGCGGGCATGACCGCCTTGCAGCACTGCCACACGCCCTTGACATTGACGGCGAAGATCCGGTCCCACTGCGCGGGATCGAGCTCCTCGAAGGGGGTGAGCGTCACCTCGCGGAAGTAGGCCGCGTTGTTGACCAGGCCATCGATGCGGCCGGTGGCCTGCAGCGCGGCATCGGCCATCGCCTGCACCGACGCCGGATCGCTGACATCGACCCGGACCTCCGTGGCCCGGCCGCCGGCCTGGGCGATCAGAGCCATCGTCTGCGCGGCGCTGTTCATGTCGGCCACGACGACATGCGCGCCCTGGGCTGAGGCGCCCAGGGCGAAGGCCTGACCGATGCCGGTGGCGGCCCCGGTGATGATGATGGTGCGGCCGGCGAGCAGGGAATGGGCGGTCATGGGTTCCTCGGCAGTCGGGAGTGGGTCATCGAGGTCTTCGATGGGCTGTCGTCGATGCGGCCGGACTGTCGCGCCGGCCCGCCCCGCCAGGCAATTCCAAACTCGTTCATGCTGTGTTGCGGCGCGGGCAACGGTCGGCCTTGCCGGCGTGGCAATGCAGGATTGAAGGATTGGCAATTCCCTCCAGGCGCAGGCGATTCCCACAATCGCCATCCCATCCGCATTCCTGGAGTTCTCATGGCCCCTCGCGACATCCCTGCCCAAACCGCGCCGCGGCGACCCTTCGAGGGTCTGCTGGTGGTGGCGCTCGAGCAGGCCGTGGCCGCGCCCTACTGCAGCAGCCGCCTGGCCGATGCCGGCGCGCGGGTGATCAAGATCGAGCGGCCGGAAGGCGACTTCGCCCGCGGCTACGACCGCAGCGTGCACGGCGAGTCGTCGTACTGGGTGTGGATCAACCGGGGCAAGGAATCGATCGCGCTCGATCTCAAGCGCGCCGAGGACCTCGGACTGCTCACCCGCATGCTCGCGAAGGCGGACGTCTTCATCCAGAACCTCGCGCCCGGCGCCACCGAGCGCATGGGCATCGGCTCCGCCGCGCTGCGCGAGCGTCATCCCCGGCTGATCACCTGCGACATCAGCGGCTATGGCGATGACGGTCGCCTGCAGGGGCTGAAGGCCTACGACCTGCTGGTGCAGGCCGAGAGCGGGCTGGTGTCGGTGAGCGGCGCGCCAGGGGAATGGGGCCGCATCGGCGTCTCGCTGTGCGACATCAACGCCGGCCTGAATGCGCTGGTGGGCATCCAGCAGGCGCTGGCGCAGCGGCAGCACACCGGCCGCGGGTCCGGCGTGACGGTGTCGCTCTTCGGCTCAGCGGCAGAGCTGATGAGCGTGCCCTACCTGCAGACCCGCTATGGCGGCAAGGCGCCGGCGCGGGTGGGTCTGAAGCACCCCTCGATCGCGCCCTATGGCGCCTTCACCTGCGCCGACGGCCGCGACATCGTGATCTCGATCCAGAACGAACGCGAGTGGGCCGACTTCTGCCGCACGGTGCTGCTGCGCCCTGACCTGCTCGACGATCCGCGCTGCGCCGGCAATGCCGCGCGGGTGGCCCACCGCGCGTTCGTCGACGGCCTGGTCGCCGAGGTGTTCGGGGGCCTGCCGAGCGGCGCGGTGCTCGATCGCCTGGTGGCCGCGCAGACCGCCTTCGGCAGCGTGAATTCGGTGCATGACCTGATCACGCACCCGCAACTGCGCACGCGGCAGATGAGGGTCCAGGGACGGCCGGTGGCGGTGCCGGCCTCGCCCTGGGTTGTTGAATGGGAGGGTGACGACTATCCTGAGGCGCCGGCCCTCGATGCGCACGGCCCGTCGCTGCGCGAGGAGTTCGGCGCGTTGCGGATGGCTGAAGGCACCAGGGCCTGAGCGGCCGATCACCCGCCCCCTCGATCTTCACCATGACCGATTCCGACCTCACCCTGCGGCTGGTCCGCGATGTGCCGATCAGCCCCGCGCACTGCTTCGCGGGCTGGACGGTGCCGGAGCAGCTCATGCCCTGGTTCTGTCCGCGCCCCTGGCGGGTGGTGGCCTGCACCCTCGACCCCAGACCGGGCGGCGCCTTCTGCACCACCATGCAATCCCCGGAAGGCGAGACGCAGCCCGAGGGTGTCGGGTGCTATCTCGCGGTGGAAGCGCCCCATCGGCTGGTGTGGACCAACCTGCTCGGGCCGGGCTACACGCCGCAGGCCATCAGCCATCCCGGCTTCGGCTTCGTCTGCGAGCTGCGCTTTGATCCTCTCCCCGACGGCGGCACGCGCTATCAGGCTCAGGTGCACCATGTGGACGCCGCGGGCCGCGACGCCCACGCGGCCATGGGGTTCGAGCAGGGCTGGGCTGCTGCGCTGGAACAGCGGGTGGCGATGGTGCAGCAAGCCGCGGCGGCTTGAACCGCGGATGCCCACTGCCCGACGGCAAGCCACCGCGGGCATGGGACGCGCCCTTGGCAGTGACGGACGAAAAAAAGCCCAACCGGTGAGGGTTGGGCTTCTTGGGAAGTGGTGGAGCGGAGGAGGATCGAACTCCCGACCTTCGCATTGCGAACGCGACGCTCTCCCAGCTGAGCTACCGCCCCGAAGCCCGTGAGAATAGCACAGGTCAGCGAGCCGCACGACGCGGCTCGGCTGGCGACGCAGGCACAGCCCCCGGGCCCCGCCCGCCGCGGTTTGACGCCCCGCCCCGCCGCTGGAATGCTCTGGCCAAGCCCGTTCCCGCCGCTCGCCCTCCCCGCTTCCCGCCGCTCGCCCCCTCCCGCGCGGCGCCATCCCGCCAGGACCCCGCCATGCCGGACTTGACCGAAGACTTCTGCAACCGCGAGTACAACAACCGCGCGATGATCCCCGACTTCGCCGACTACCTGGTGCGGTGGTCGGCCCAGGCCGCGCAGGCCCGCGCCGGGCATACGCACCTCCCCGGACTGCGCTACGGCAGCCACGAGAAGGAGACCCTCGATCTTTTCCCCGCGGCCGGCGGCCACAGCCCGCTGATGGTGTTCATCCACGGCGGCTACTGGCGCAGCCTCGACAAGGACGACTTCTCCTGGGTGGCGCCCGCCTTCCTTGCGCGGGGCATCAGCGTGGCGGTGCTCAACTACGCGCTGGCCCCGGCGGTGAGCCTCGAGACCATCACCCGCCAGGTGCTGCGGGCGCTGGAATGGCTCTACCGGAATGCCGGCAGCCACGGCATCGACCCGGCGCGCATCGTCGTGAGCGGTCATTCCGCCGGCGGCCACCTCTGCGCCATGAGCCTGGCCGCGCTGTGGCCAGCCTGGGATCCGGATCTGCCCGCCGACCTGGTCAAGGGCGGCGTGGCGGTCAGCGGGCTCTACGACCTGGAGCCGATCCGACTGGCGAGCTTCCTGAATGTCGACCTGAATCTCGACGCGCGCAGCGTGGCCCGGCTCTCGCCGGCCTGGATGCCGCCGGCCTCGCGCGCGCCGCTGATCACCGCGGTGGGCGGCCTGGAGAGCAGCGAGTTCAAGCGTCAGAACGCGCTGCTCGGCGCGCGCTGGCGGGCCAACCTGCGCGCCGATGTGCCCATGCCGGGCTGTCATCACCTGTCGGTGATCGAGGGCCTGGCCACGCCGGGCAATCCACTGTTCGAGGCCAGCGCCGCGCTTTGCCTGGGCGCCTGAGGGTCGCACGCCCTCAACCGATGCCCTCGCGGGCCGGCGACAGCGCCGCAGCCTGCACCCCGTGCGCCAGCAGCGCCTCGGGCACCGGCCGACCGAGCGCCAGCGCCGCGCACAGCTGCCCCATGGCCGCGCAGGTCTGGATGCCGTAGCCGCCCTGTGCCGCCACCCAGAGAAAGCCCGGCGCATCGGCACGCGCGCCGGCCACCAGTTCGCCGTCGGCCACGAAGGAGCGCAGGCCCGCCCATACCCGTGCCGGGCGGCGGATGGTGAGCGTGGTGGCCTGCTCGAGCCGGTCGATCGCCAGGGCGATATCGAGCTCCTCGGCCTGCACATCCTGCGGCGGCACCGGGTCGGCATTGGCCGGCGAGGCAAGCAGCTGGCCGGAGTCGGGCTTGAAGTACCAGCTCTCGTCGAGGTCGGTGACCATCGGCCAGGCGGCGCAATCCAGCCCCGGTGGCGGGGCGAACACGAAGGCCGATCGCCGGCAGGGTTGCAAGCCGATCGGCGCCAGCCCGGCCAGCATGCCGATGCGATCCGCCCAGGCTCCCGCGGCATTGAGCACCCGACGCGCGCGCCATTGACGGCCATCGGCCACTTGCACCCGCCAGCCCTCGCCCTCGCGTGAGATGCCCGTCACCTCGGCCCGGCACTGCAGGTCGCCGCCGGCGCGGCGCAGCCCGCGCAGGAAACCCTGGTGCAGGCCGTGCACATCGATGTCGCAGGAACCCGGCTCGTGGATGGCAAAGCCGGTGCGCTGCGGCCTCAGCACGCTCACCGCGGCCAGCGCCTGCTCGGGGCGCCACCAGTGCACCGTGCCCTGCGCGGCCAGTTCCCGGTGGAGCGCGGCGAGCGCCTCGTCCTGGCCGGGCCGCCCCACGATCAGGGTGCCGCGCGGGCTGAGCACCGGCTGATCGCAGAACCCTGCCGGCGGGTGCATGAGGAAATCCCGGCTCGCCCGCGAGAGCGCCCGCACCTGCGCCGGCCCGTAGGTCTCGGAGAACAGCGCCGCCGAGCGGCCGGTGCTGTGGTAGCCGGGCTGGTCCTCTCGCTCGAGCACCAGGGTGCGGCCATGGGGCGCCAGCCACCAGGCCACGGACGCGCCGGCGATGCCGGCGCCGATCACCAGGAAATCCACATCGGTCATGGCTGTCCCCTGCCCGGACCCGGCCCGTCAACGCGACGGCGGACCCGGAAAAGAAAAAAGGCGCGCATCGCTGCGCGCCTCGAAAAGGGCAGTCTCGCTGCCTCTCCTCCTCCTCCTCGAATCCGGGTGAGCGGGCTTGCCGTCACCGATTGGCCGCGATCCTAACCGGTCTCGCGGTATTCGTCCATGAAATTTCGATTCCCGAAATGACAACCATTGATCCGCCGGTCAGCGTGCCCGATCGGCCCAGACCAGCATCCCGAGCCCTAGCGCCAGAGCGAAGAGGCTGGGCATGCCGGTGGCCAGCCAGGGTGGCCAGGTATTCAGCAGCCCGAGGTGGGAGAACAGGCCATTCATGAAATGGAACACCACCCCCAGCATGATCCCAGCAAAGACGCGAAGGCCGATGCCCCCGGCGCGCACCTGCAGGTAGGCAAAGGGCAGCGCCAGCACCAGCATCACGATCACCGCCAGCGGATAGAGCAGCTTCTTCCAGAGCGCGATCTGATAGAGATCGCTGCGCTGCTGGTTGTCCTCGAGGTGGCGGATGTACTGGAACAGCGCCAGCGCCGACATCCGCTCCGGCATGAGGGCCAGCACCCCGAGCAGCTCGGGGCTGAGCTCGCTCTCCCAGACCATGTCGGCGGCAGTGCTTCTCACCGCCCGCAGGGCGGCGATCTCGCCCGCGGCCTGCACCGGCTGGAAGCGGGTCAGGGTCACCTGCTGCAGGCGCCAGCGGCCCGGCGCCTCGAAGCGCGCGCCAGCGGCGTCGATCAGGGCCAGCAACCGGAACTGCTCGTCGAACTCGAAGACATGCACCGCCCGCAGGCTGGTGTCGGCGCGCATCTCGGCGATGTTCACAAAGCGCTGCCGGATGACCTGGCCCGCCTCGTCGCGCAGGGTGTCCTTCACCCACAGGCCGGAGCGCAGTTCCGCACCCGCGCCTGCGCCGGTGCCCGCGGCCAGGGCCGTGAACCGGATCTGCTGCGCGAGGCGATCGGCCGGGGGCGCCGCCAGCTCGCCAACCAGCGCCGTGAAGCCGGCAAGGCCTGCGCCCACCGAGACGACCGCGGCCAGGGCCCGGCGTCGGCCCAGCCCGGCCGCGCGCATGGCCGTGAACTCCGAACTGGCGGCGAACTGGGCCAGCGCGTAGATGGCGCCGATCAGCGCGGCCACCGGCATGAGCTCGTAGATGCGGCTGGGCAGACCGAGCAGCACCACCGCCACCGCGTGCTGCAGCTGATAGGCGCCGCGGCCGAGGTCATCGAGCTCGTTGACGAAGTCGAAGAACGCGAACAGGCCGAGGAAGCCGACGAGCACGAACACCACCGCCCCGAAGATCGCCCGGGCGAGATAGCGGCGGATCAGGATCATGCCGCGCGCTCAGGCACCGGCCTGCGCGCCGCCGGCCGGCCCGCGCCGCAGCCGGGGCAGGCGCCAGGCCGAGAGCGCGGTACGCCGCCAGAGCAGGAAGGCGGCCAGCGCCAACACCACGGCGTGCACCAGCCAGACCGCGACCGCGAAGCGCGCCTTGCCCTGCGCCACCCAGACCTGCGAGAGCGAGATCAGGTTGTTGTAGAGCAGGTAGGCCAGCAGCGCGACCACCAGGTTCACCGACCGCCCCACCCGCGGGTTGAACGAGGACAGGGGGATGGCCATCAGCGCCAGCAGCGCCGCCGAACAGGGCAGGCCGATGCGCCAGACCAGCTCGCCCAGATGCGAGGCCGTGGGGTCGGCGACCAGCTCGAGCGTGGTCTTGGCCTTGGCCGCGGTGTGCGGCGCCGGCGCCGGCGCGGGGTCGATGCGCAGGCCGTAGCGCTCGAATTCCATCACCCGGAAGGTGGGATCGCCGGTGGCGCCGTCGTAGCGGCGTCCCTTGTCGAGCACCAGGAAGCGCTGACCGTCGGGCTGGGTGGTCACCTCGCCGCCGGCCGAGACCACCACCGTGAGGCGCTCGCCGCTGCGCTGGGTGACGAAGACATTGCGCACCACCCGCTCGTCCTCGGAGAGCGCCTCCACGAAGAACACCCGCGAGCCCGCCGCCGATTCGCGGAACTGCCCGGCCGAGACCCGCGACACATCCTGGCGCTGGTCGAAGCGCTGCTGATAGTCGTCGATCTGCCGGTTCGCCCAGGGCGAGAGCGAGAACGACAGCAGCGCCACCACCGCCACGAAGGGCGCGGCGAAGGCCAGCACCGGCGCGATGAAGTGACGCAGGCTGCGGCCGCTGGCGAACCAGATCACCATCTCGTTGTCGCGATAGGCCCGGGTGAGCGCCATCAGGACCGAGATGTACACGGTGAGCACCAGCAGCACCGGCAGGAAGTTGATCGCCGCGAACACCAGCAGGGGCAGGATCCCCGCCGAGTCCACCCGGCCGCCCGCCGCCCGACCCAGGGTGCGGATCAGGGTGGTGGTGAGCATGATGGTGAACAGCGTGGCGAAGACCACGCCGGCCAGGTTGGTCAGGTCCCGGCGCAGGGATTTCTTGAAGAGCATCGCGAAGCGCCGGGTGCGGCCCGATATAATCGCCTGTTATTCCGAGGGACAGGTGCTGCCATGCAATTCAGTATAAAGAGTTCGGCCGTCGAGGCCCTGCGCACGGCCTGCGTGCTGGTGCCGGTCAGTCACGGCAGCAACCTCAGCGCCAGCGGCAAGGCGCTCGACGAAGCCATGGGCGGCGCGCTGAGCGCGGCGCTCGCCCGTGGCGACCTTCAGCACAAGGCCGGCGCCACCCTGCTGGTGTACGGCGACGCCCGCAAGGCGGCGCGCGCGGTGCTGGTGGCCACCGGCGACGAGGCCGAGTGCAGCGAGCGCGCCTTCACCGAGGCCGTGCGCGCGGGCCTGCGCCAGACCGGCGCCCTGGCCTGCGACGAGGCGGTCTCGCTGCTGCACGAGGCCGGCGTGAAGGGCAAGGATCTCGCCTGGAAGCTGCGCCAGCAGGTCGCGGTCGGTCGCGACCTCGCCTACCGCTTCGATCGGCTGAAATCCCGCAAGGAGACCCAGCCGGTTCGCCCGGGCCGGCTGCACCTGCTGGTGGCCCGCGCCGACAGCGCCCCGGCGCAAGCGGCAGTGGCGCGCGCCGTGGCCCTGGCCAATGGCACCGACCTCGCCCGCGATCTCGGCAACCTGCCCGGCAACATCTGCACGCCAGCCTACCTGGCCGAGGCCGCGCGCAAGCTCGGCACGGAGTTCAAGCTCAAGGTGCAGGTGCTCGAACGCAAGCAGATGGAGGCCCTCAAGATGGGCTCGCTGCTGTCGGTGGCCCGCGGCTCCGAAGAGCCGCCCAAGCTGGTCGTGCTGCAGTACAACGGCGGCCCGGCCCGCCAGGCCCCGGTGGCCCTGATCGGCAAGGGCATCACCTTCGACACCGGCGGCATCTCGCTCAAGCCCGCCGCCGAGATGGACGAGATGAAGTTCGACATGTGCGGCGCGGCCTCGGTGCTGGGCACGCTGCGCGCGGTGGCCGAGATGAAGCTGCCCATCAATGTGGTCGGCCTGATCGCGGCCAGCGAGAACATGCCCTCGGGCAAGGCCACCAAGCCGGGTGATGTGGTCACCAGCATGTCGGGCCAGACCATCGAGATCCTGAACACCGACGCCGAGGGCCGGCTGGTGCTGGCCGACGCCCTCACCTACGCCGAGCGGTTCAAGCCGCAGGCCGTGGTCGACATCGCCACCCTCACCGGCGCCTGCGTGATCGCCCTGGGCAATCACCGCAGCGGCCTGTTCAGCCCCTCCGACAGCCTGGCCGACGCGCTGCTGACCGCCGGCCGCGAATCCGGCGATCCCTGCTGGCGCATGCCGCTCGACGAGGAATACGGCGAAGCCCTGAAGAGCAACTTCGCCGACATGGCCAATGTCGGCGGGCGCGCCGGCGGCTCGATCACCGCCGCCTGCTTCCTCGCGCGCTTCGCGCGGCAGTTCGACTGGGCGCACCTCGACATCGCCGGCACCGCCTGGCGCTCCGGCGCCCAGAAGGGCTCCAGCGGCCGGCCGGTGCCCCTGCTCACGCAGTTCCTGATCGATCGGGCCACGCCGGCCTGAGGCCCGCGCCGGGATGACCCGCGTCGACTTCCACTTCAACGCCCCCGACAAGCTGCATTACGGCTGCCGGCTGCTGCGCAAGATCCACCGGGCCGGCCAGCGCGCGGTGGTCTACGCGCCCCCGGTGGAGATCGCCGCCCTCGACACCGGGCTGTGGACGCTCTCGCCGCTGGACTTCATCCCGCATGTGGCCGCCACCGATCCGCTGGCAACGGTCACGCCCATCCTGCTGTGCAGCGAGCCGGTGGACACGCCGCATCACGAGGTGCTGGTCAACCTGGCGCCGCAGACCCCGTCGTTCTTCAGCCGCTTCGAGCGGGTGATCGAGGTGGTCACGCAGCGCGACGAAGACCGGGCTGCGGCCCGCGAGCGCTGGCGCTTCTACAAGGAGCGGGGCTATCCGCTCGCCGGCTTCGACCTGGCCGGCGCCGAAGGCTCGGCATGAGTAGCCGTGCCGACGCGGCCGGGTCCGACGATCCGTTCCAGAACGACGACAGCATCCCGCTGCTGACCGAGGTGGTGCCGCTGCGGCGGCCGGGCGTCGAGCCGCCGACGCCCGCCGCCGGTGTCCTGGCGCCCGCGGCATCGCAGGCGTCTGCCCCCGCGCGGGGGGCTGATGCGCGAGGGGCCGATGCGCGCGCGACCGGGCTCGCGGCGCCGGAGCGCGCGGCGGGCGATCCGGACTTGCCGGGCGCCCCGGCAGGCGGGCCGTCATCGGCGCCTCGGCCCGAGGACGCCTCCCTGGCGGCCCGCACCGGGCATCCGGCCAACGCCAGTCTGAGCCAGGCCGACTGGGACGCGCTTGCCGAGCGCATCGAGCGCGGGGTCACCGGGCGCATGCTGGCGCAGGCCGGCCCCATGCTCGAGAACTCGCTGCAGACCCTGGTGGCGCCCCTGATCGAACAGGCCGCGGTGCAGATCGCCCACGACCTGCATGATGTCTTCTCGCACCTGGTGCAGGACCTGGTCGCGCGCGCCGTGGCCGAAGAGCTCGCGCTGCTGCAGGCCCGCGATGACGAGCCCGCCCCTCCCGAATCCCACTGAACCGACGCACCGCCATGAATGCACCCGCCGACCAGGGCTCGCTCGCCCGCAGCTTCGAGCCCGGCGACATCGAAGACCGCTGGTACCGCGCGTGGGAAGCCCGCGGCCTGTTCGCCGCCGGGCGGCAACCCGGCGCGCCGGCCTTCAGCATCCAGCTGCCCCCGCCCAATGTCACCGGCACCCTGCACATGGGGCATGCCTTCAACCAGACGCTGATGGACGCGCTCACCCGCCACCATCGCATGCGCGGCGACAACACCCTGTGGCTGCCCGGCACCGACCATGCCGGCATCGCCACCCAGATCGTGGTCGAGCGCCAGCTCGAGGCCGCCGGCGGCAGCCGCCATGCCCTCGGGCGCGAGGCCTTCATCGAGCGGGTCTGGGCCTGGAAGCAGGAATCGGGTTCGACCATCACGCGGCAGATGCGGCGCATGGGCGCCTCCACCGACTGGTCGCTCGAATACTTCACGATGGACCCCACGCTCTCCGAGGTGGTCCGCGAGGTGTTCGTCGGCCTGTACCGGCAGGGCCTCATCTACCGCGGCAAGCGCCTGGTCAACTGGGACCCGAAGCTGCTCACCGCGGTGTCCGACCTCGAGGTGGTGAGCGAAGAGGAGCAAGGCCATCTCTGGGAGATCCGCTACCCGCTCGCCGACGGCAGCGGCCACCTCACCGTGGCCACCACCCGGCCCGAGACGCTGCTGGGCGACACCGCGGTGATGGTCCACCCCGAGGACGAACGCTATCGCCACCTGGTGGGCCGCAGCGTGCGCCTGCCGCTCACCGGCGAGGGCGATGACCTCGCCGCCGGCTGGCGCGAAATTCCGGTGATCGCCGACGCCCATGTCGATCGCGAGTTCGGCACCGGCGTGGTCAAGGTGACCCCGGCCCATGACTTCAACGACTACGCGGTGGGGCAGCGCCACGGCCTGCCGATGATCAGCGTGTTCACGCTCGATGCGCGGCTCAACGACGCCGCGCCGCCGCGCTACCGCGGCCTCGACCGGGACGAGGCGCGCCGACGCATCGTGGCTGATCTCGACAGCCTCGGGCTGCTCGCGGCCACCCGCCCCCACACGCTGATGATGCGCCGCGGCGATCGCACCGGCGCGATCATCGAGCCGATGCTCACCGACCAGTGGTTCGTGGCCATGAGCAAGCCCGCCCCCGAGGGCACGCCGCTGAACGGGCGCAGCATCGCGCAGCGCTCGCTCGAGGTGGTGGCCGACGGCTCGGTGAGCTTCGTGCCGGCCAACTGGCGCGCCACCTATGACCACTGGCTCGAGAACATCCAGGACTGGTGCATCTCGCGCCAGCTCTGGTGGGGCCATCAGATACCGGCCTGGTACAAGGCTGACGCGCAGGGCGCGCCGGTGCACGATGGCACGGTCTTCGTGGCCCGCTCCGAGGCCGAGGCCCGCGCGCAGGCGCAGGCCGCCGGCTGGCAGGGGCCGCTGGTGCGCGACCCCGATGTGCTCGACACCTGGTTCTCGTCGGCGCTGGTGCCCTTCTCCACCCTGGTGGATCCGGCCGAGCCCTTCCGCGAGGGCGCCCCGAACCTGCGGCCCGAGATGGCGCAGTACCTGCCCTCGTCGGTGCTGGTCACCGGCTTCGACATCATCTTCTTCTGGGTCGCGCGCATGGTCATGATGACCGTGGCCTTCACCGACCGGGTGCCGTTCCGCGAGGTCTATGTGCACGCCCTGGTGCGCGATGCCGAAGGCCAGAAGATGTCCAAGAGCAAGGGCAACACCCTGGACCCGATCGATCTGATCGATGGCATCGATCTGGACACGCTGGTGGCCAAGCGCACCACCGGGCTGATGAACCCGAAGCAGGCCGAGAGCATCGCCAGGCGCACCCGCCGCGAGTACCCCAACGGCATCCCGGCCTTCGGCGCCGATGCGCTGCGCTTCACCTTCGCCGCGCTGGCCACGCCCGGGCGCAACA
>JAGWVN010000155.1 GCA_018970865.1 Betaproteobacteria bacterium | reverse complement strand
TCGCTGCTGCCGGTGCGAGAGCGCGCCACGGCGCGCTGGCCCTGCGTGCTCGGCCGCCGGGCGCCCGGCGCGCGCGAGGGCGGGGCCGCCCCGACGATGCCTGGCGCGGCCAGGCCGCCGCTGCGTGATGCGGCTGCGCCGACGCTGCCTGATGCGGCCGCGCCGACGCGGCCTGATGCGGCCGCGCCGACCGCGACGGCAGCCCACCGGCAGCCCGGCTCGCCGGTCTTCGCGCCGGTGCGCGCGATGCTGCTGCTGCGCGACAACTTCCGCTTCCGGCGCGCGATCGAGCGCGAGTATCTGCAGGCGATCGGTTCGGCCCGGCAGCGGGTGCTCATCGCCAATGCCTACTTCTTTCCGGGCGCGCGGATGCGGCGGGCGCTCATCCTGGCCGCCGGGCGCGGCGTGCCGGTCACCCTGCTCCTGCAGGGCCGGGTGGAGTACGCGCTGCAGCACTATGCCTCGCAGGCCCTCTACGACGAGCTGCTCGCCGCCGGCGTGCGCATCGTCGAGTATGCGAGCAGCTTCATGCACGCCAAGGTCGCGGTCGCCGACGACTGGTCCACGGTCGGCTCCTCCAACATCGATCCCTTCTCGCTGCTGCTCGCCCGCGAGGCCAATGTGGTCGTGCGCGATGCCGGCTTCGCAGCCCATCTCGCCGGGCGCATCCACGATGCGATCGCCCGGGGCGGCCGCGAGGTGCATCCGGCACGCCACGCCCGGGGCCCGCTGCGCCTGCGCGCCGTGCGCTGGGCGGCCTTCGCGCTGCTGCGCGCCGGCGTCGCGCTCAGCGGGCGGGCCTCGCGCTGGTGAGCGGGCGGGCCCCACGCATGCCGCTGACCGATGACCTGGTGGTGCTCAGGCCCGAGGGCCTGTACTGCCCGGCCGGCGACTTCCACATCGATCCCTGGCGACCGGTGCCGCGCGCGGTGATCACCCACGCCCACGCCGACCATGCCCGCCCGGGTCATGGCCACTGCCTGGCCGCCGCCGAGGGCGAGACCGTGCTGCGCGCCCGGCTGGGCGGGGTCAGCGCGCAACTGCTCGGCTGGGGCGAGACCGTGGTGCACCAGGGCGTGAGCGTCTCGCTGCATCCCGCCGGTCACATCCTCGGCTCGGCGCAGGTACGGCTCGAGCACCGGGGCCGGGTCTGGGTGGTCTCGGGCGACTATCGGGTGGAGCCCGATGCCACCTGCCGACCCTTCGAGCCGGTGCGCTGCGACACCTTCATCACCGAATCGACTTTCGGTCTGCCGGTGTACCGCTGGCGGCCGCAGCACGCGCTCATGGCCGAGATCAGCCGCTGGTGGGCCGACAATGCCGCGGCCGGGCGAACGAGCGTGCTGTACGGCTATTCGCTGGGCAAGGCGCAGCGCATCCTGGCCGGCGTCGATGCCACGATCGGTCCGATCGTCTGCCACGCCGCCGTCGAGGCGCTCAACCGTGCCTACCGGGCGGCGGGCGTGTCGCTGCCCCCAACCCGCCTGGTCAGCGAAGTGACCGATCGTGCGGAACTGTCGCGCGCGCTGGTGATCGCGCCCCCCTCGGCCGGCAGCCCGGGCTGGCTGCGCCGCTTCAACGACCCCGCCGACGCCTTCGCCTCGGGCTGGATGGCCCTGCGCGGCGCGCGCCGCCGGCGCGGCGTGGACCGCGGCTTCGTGCTCTCCGACCATGCCGACTGGCCCGGCCTGCAGCAGGCGATCGCCGCCACCGGCGCGCAGCGCGTGATCGTCACGCACGGGCAGGTGCCGGTGATGGTGCGCTGGCTCACCGAGCAGGGCCTGCAGGCCGAGGCCTTCCAGACCGAGTTCGGCGCCGAGGAGGCGCAGTCGGCATGAAGGCCTTCGCCGAGCTCTACGCCGCCCTCGACGCCTCGTCGTCCACCCGTCACAAGGTGGCGGTGATGGAGCGCTACCTGCGTTCGGCGCCGCCGGCCGACGCGGCCTGGGCGGTCTATTTCCTCGCCGGCGGCAAGCCGCGGCAGAGCGTGCCCTCGCGGGTCTTGCGCGAGGCGGCCTGCGAGGCGGCGGGCCTCGCGCCCTGGCTCTTCGAGGAGAGCTACGCCGCGGTCGGCGACCTCGCCGAGACCATCGCCCATCTGCTGCCCGATGGCGAGGTCTGCGACGACACCGGGCTGGCCGAGTGGCTGGAGACGCGCCTGCTGCCGCTGCGTGGCGCCGAGCCTGCGGCGGTGGCCGGCGCGCTGCGTGAGGCCTGGGCCAGGCTCGACTGGAACGGCCGTTTCCTGCTCAACAAGCTGATCACCGGCGGGCTGCGGGTGGGGGTGTCGCGCCAGCTGGTGGTGCGCGCCCTGGCCGGCGTGTCGGGGCTGGCGCCGACGCTGATCGCCCAGCGCATGATCGGCTTCACCGACGCCCGCCGCGCGCCCGATGCCCAGCGCCTTGCCGAACTGATCGCGCCGCCGCAGGCCGGCGCGGTCAGTCGTGATGGCCGGCCTTATCCGTTCTTCCTCGCGCATCCGTTGCCGGGTGAGCCCGATGCCCTGGGCGACCCGTCGGCCTGGCAGGCCGAGTGGAAGTGGGATGGCGTGCGCGCGCAGCTCGTGCTGCGCGAGGGTCAGGTCTGGCTGTGGTCGCGCGGCGAGGAGCTGGTCACCGAGCGATTCCCCGAGGTGCGCCGGGCCGCGCTGGCCTGGTCGGCGCGCCATCCCGCCCGCGCGGCCGCGGGCACGGTGTTCGATGGCGAGCTGCTCGCCTGGGCGCCGGCGGCGGCGCGGCCGATGCCCTTCGCGGCGCTGCAGCGGCGCATCACCCGGCTCAAGCCGGGCGCTGCGCTCCTGCGCGACGTGCCTGTGCGCTTCCTCGCCTACGACCTGCTCGAACATGAAGGCTCGGACTGGCGCGAGCGACCGCTGGCGCAACGGCGCGCGCAGCTCGAGGCGCTGCTCGAGGATGCGCCGGGGGAGGCGCCGGGGGAGGCGCCCGGGGAGGCGGCCGGGGAGGGCGCCACCGGCATCCCGGGGCATGATGCGCCCGACCGCCTGGGCTGCTCGCCGCGGCTGACCGCTCCCGACTGGCCCGGCCTGGCCGCGCTGCGCGAGCGCGCGCGCGAACGCGGGGTCGAGGGGCTGATGCTCAAGCACCGCGATTCCGCCTACGGGGTGGGCCGTCTGCGCGCGGCCGGGGGCGGCTGGTGGAAATGGAAGCTCGACCCGCTCACCCTCGATGCGGTGCTGCTCTACGCCCAGCGCGGCCATGGGCGTCGGGCCAGCCTCTACACCGACTACACCTTCGCCCTCTGGGCCGAGCCGCCGGGGGAGGGTGAGCTGCCCGCGCTGGTGCCCTTCGCCAAGGCCTACTCGGGCCTCACCGACGAGGAGATCCGGCAGGTGGACGCGGTGATCCGCCGCACCACCGTCGAGCGATTCGGCCCGGTGCGCAGTCTGCAGCCCAGCCTGGTCTTCGAGCTCGGCTTCGAAGGCCTCGCGCCCTCGCCGCGCCACCGCAGCGGCGTGGCGGTGCGCTTTCCCCGGATGCTGCGCTGGCGCACCGACAAGACCATCCTGGAGGCCGATACCCTGGACAGCCTGCGGGCGATGCTCGCCGGCAGCGCGCCCGGTCGATGACGCCCGCTGCTCCGTCGATGAAACCTGCCAGCCCCTCGATGACGCCCGCCACCCCGTTGATGACGCCCGCCGCCCCGGCCGCCGGCCGTCCCGAGCCGATGTCCGCTCCGATGCTGATCGGGGTCGACTTCACCAGCACGCCGCGCGCCGGCAAGCCGATCACCGTCGCCATCGGCCGGCCGTTGCCGGGCGCCGCGCCGCGGGTGCATCTGGACGAGATCCGGCATTTCCGCAGCCTCGACGACTGGCTGGGCTGGCTGTGCCTGCCGCAGGCCTGGGTGGGGGCCTTCGACTTTCCCTTCGGCCTGCCGCGCGCCTTCGCCGCGGGGCAGGGCTGGCCGCTGGATGGGATCGAGCCCTGGGTGCCGGTGACGCGGCGGCTGGCCGCGCTCAGCCGCGCCGACCTGGTGTCGCGCTGCCGGGCCTGGTGCGACGCCCGTCCGCCGGGCAGCAAGTTCGCGCATCGCGCCACCGATCGTCCGGCGGGCAGCAGCCCGTCGATGAAGTGGGTCAATCCGCCGGTGGCGCTGATGCTGCACGAGGGCGCGCCGCGCCTGCTGCAGGCCGGCGTGACGCTGCCCGGGCTGCGCAGCATCGGCACCGATCCGGCGCGGGTGGCCTTCGAGGGCTATCCGGGGCTGCTGGCGCGCGCGCTGCTCGGACGCGAGTCCTACAAGAGCGACGACCCCGCCCGCCGTCATTGCCCGGCGCGGCGCGCCGCGCGCGAGCGGCTGGTGGTCGCGCTGGAAACCGGTGACCATCCCTTCGAGACCCCGATCTCGCTGGATGCGGCACGCGCCGGGCTCATCACCGAGTCGCAGGCCGACGAGCTCGACGCGGTGCTGTGCCTGGCCATGGCGGCCTGGGCCTGGCGGCGCCGTGACCGCGGCTGGGGGCTCCCCGCCGATTTCGATCCGGTGGAGGGCTGGGTGCTCGGGGCGCCGGCCTGATCGTCGGGCTTGACAGCCGGTACGGCATCGCCGATGCTTAAAAAGCACGATCGTGCGTAAATAGTGGTCGCCGATCCATCGGGATCGGTCGCGCAGCCGGCTCAGGAAATCCCCGCATGAAGAAGGGCGAACTCACCCGCAGCGCCATCGTCGCCTCGGCGCTCGAGCTCGCCGGGCTCGAGGGCCTGGAGGGCATCACCCTCGGCAAGCTCGCCGAGCGCATGGCCATGTCCAAGAGCGGCGTGTTCGCGCACTTCGGCTCGCGGGAAGAGCTCCAGATCGCCGTGCTCAAGGCGCACGAGCGCCGCTTCGCCGATGATGTCCTGCTGCCGGCGCTGTCCCGGCCGCGCGGCCTGCCGCGGGTGCGGGCGATCGTCGAACGCTGGATCGATCACACCGGCTCGGCGGGCGGCAGCGGCTGCCTGTGGATCGCCGGCGCCAGCGAGCTCGACGACCGACCCGGCCCGGTGCGTGATGCGCTGGTCGGCATGGTGCGCGGCTGGCAGCGCGAGCTGATGCGGGCGATCGCGCAGGCGGTCGAGGCCAGCGAGCTGCGTGACGACCTGCCGCCGGAGGACCTGCTCGCCGAGCTGTTCGGGGTGGTGCTGGTGCTGCATCACGACCGCCGGCTGCTGCGCAGCCCCGACGCGCTGGCGCGGGCGCGCCGGGTGGCCGATCGCCTGCTCGGCGCCGCGGCTGCCGCGTCGCGGGCGCCTTCGGCGCGGGCCAGTCGCGCGCGGCGCCGCCCTGCTGAGCCCCGCCCGGCCCGGCATCGCTTGCCTTGAAAAAGCACAGTCGTTCAGAAACAGACAAGGAGATCGTCCATGCCCCACTACACCCCGCCCCTGCGCGAGCTGCGCTTCGTGCTGCACGAGCTGCTCGACGCCCCGGCCGAACTCGCCCAGCTGCCGGCTCACCAGCAGACCGGCGCCGACCTGATCGACGCCGTGCTCGAGCAGGCCGGCCGCTTCTGCGCCGAGGTGCTGCACCCGCTCAACCGCAGCGGTGACGAAGAGGGTTGCCGGCTGCTGCCCGACGGCACGGTGCGCACGCCCACCGGGTTTCGCGAGGCCTGGCAGCGCTTCTGCGAGGCCGGCTGGCCCACGCTCACCTGCGATCCGGCCTGGGGCGGCCAGGGCATGCCGGGGGTGGTCGGCATCGCCATGCAGGAGATGATGAACGCGGCCAATCAGGCCTTCTCCATGTACCCGGGTCTCACCCACGGCGCCTACGACTGCCTGCTCGCCCATGGCACGCCGGCGCAGAAGGCGCTCTACCTGCCGCGGCTGGTGTCGGGCGAGTGGACCGGCACGATGTGCCTCACCGAGCCGCACTGCGGCACCGATCTCGGGCTGCTGCGCACCCGGGCCGAACCTCAGGCCGACGGCAGCCATCGCATCACCGGCACCAAGATCTTCATCTCGTCGGGCGAGCACGACCTGGCCGCGAACATCGTCCACCTGGTGCTTGCACGGCTGCCGGACGCGCCGGCCGGCACGCGCGGCATCTCGCTCTTCATCGTGCCCAAGTTCCTGCCCGGCGCCGACGGCAGCCTCGGCGCGCGCAACGGGGTGCGGGCCGCGCGGATCGAGCAGAAGATGGGCATCCATGCCAACGCCACCTGCGTGATGGACTTCGACGGCGCCACCGGTCATCTGGTGGGCGAGCCGAACAAGGGCCTGAACGCGATGTTCGTGATGATGAACGCGGCCCGCATCGGCGTGGGCATGCAGTCGCTCGGCCTGTCGGAAGTGGCCTACCAGAACGCGCTCTTCTACGCCCGCGAGCGGCTGCAGAGCCGGTCGCTGTCGGGCGCCAAGGCGCCCGACAGCGCCGCCGACCCGAT
>JAGWVN010000154.1 GCA_018970865.1 Betaproteobacteria bacterium | reverse complement strand
ATGTTCGACATCCGCCGGGAGGCCGGCAGCACGGTCAGCCCGCTCTATGACTGGCGGCCGCAGTCCACCTACATCCGCCGCCCGCCCTACTGGGAGGGCGCGCTGGCCGGCGAGCGTACCCTGCGCGGCATGCGGCCGCTGGCGGTGCTCGGCGACAACATCACCACCGACCACCTCTCGCCCTCCAATGCCATCCTCCCCGACAGCGCCGCCGGCGAGTACCTCGCCCGCATGGGCCTGCCCGAGGAGGACTTCAACTCCTATGCCACCCACCGCGGCGATCACCTCACCGCGCTGCGGGCCACCTTTGCCAACCCCACCCTGAAGAACGAGATGGCGGTGGTCGACGGCAAGATGAAGGCCGGGTCGCTCGCCCGGGTCGAACCCGAAGGCCAGGTCATGCGCATGTGGGAAGCCATCGAGACCTACATGAACCGGCGCCAGCCGCTGATCATCATCGCCGGCGCCGACTACGGCCAGGGTTCCTCGCGCGACTGGGCCGCCAAGGGCGTGCGCCTGGCCGGCGTGGAGGCCATCGTGGCCGAAGGCTTCGAGCGCATCCACCGCACCAACCTGATCGGCATGGGCGTGCTGCCGCTGGAGTTCCTGCCGGGCACCACCCGCAAGACCCTGGGCATCGACGGCACCGAGACCTTCGATGTGGTGGGCGAGCGCACGCCGCGGGCCACGCTCACGCTGGTGATCCACCGCCGCGGCGGCCAGCCGCTGCAGGTGCCGGTCACCTGCCGGCTCGACACCGCCGAGGAGGTCTCCATCTACGACGCCGGCGGCGTGCTGCAGCGCTTCGCGCAGGACTTCCTCGCCTCCACCCGTCAAGCCGCCTGAGGACCGCCATGGCCCGTGCACCGCAGATCCGCATCCCCGCCACCTACCTGCGTGGCGGCACCAGCAAGGGCGTGTTCTTCCGCCTGCAAGACCTGCCCGAGGCCGCCCAGGTGCCCGGCAAGGCCCGCGACGCGCTGCTCATGCGCGTGATCGGCAGCCCCGACCCCTACGGCAAGCAGATCGACGGCATGGGCGCGGCCACCTCCAGCACCAGCAAGACGGTGATCATCTCGCGCAGCGCCCGGCCCGATCATGATGTGGACTACCTGTTCGGCCAGGTCTCCATCGATTCGGCCTTCGTCGACTGGAGCGGCAACTGCGGCAACCTCTCGGCCGCGGTCGGTCCGTTCTCCATCGCCGCGGGACTGATCGACCCGGCGCGCATTCCGCGCGACGGCACGGCCACGGTGCGCATCTGGCAGGCCAACATCGGCAAGACCATCATCGCCCATGTGCCGATCACCGACGGCCAGGTGCAGGAGACCGGCGACTTCGAGCTTGACGGCGTCACCTTTCCCGCCGCCGAGGTGCAGCTCGAGTTCATGGACCCGGCCGCCGAGGAAGAAGGTGCGGGTGGCGCCATGTTCCCCACCGGCAACCTGGTCGACGACCTCGAGGTGCCCGGCGTGGGCACGCTCAAGGCTACGATGATCAATGCCGGCATCCCGACCATCTTCCTGAATGCCGCCGAGATCGGCTGCACCGGCACCGAGCTGCAGGAGGCCATCAACGGCGATCCGGCCGCGCTGGCCCGCTTCGAGACCATCCGGGCGCACGGCGCGGTGCGCATGGGCCTCATCAGGGAGGTGGCCGAGGCCGCCCGGCGCCAGCACACCCCCAAGGTGGCCTTCGTGGCGCCGCCGGCCAGTTATGCGGCCTCCAGCGGCAAGCCGGTCGACGCGGCCGGGATCGATCTGCTGGTGCGCGCCCTTTCGATGGGCAAGCTGCACCACGCCATGATGGGCACGGCGGCCGTGGCCATCGGCACGGCCGCGGCCATCCCCGGCACGCTGGTCAACCTCGCCGCCGGCGGCGGGCCACGACAGGCGGTGCGCTTCGGGCATCCGTCGGGCACCCTGCGGGTGGGCGCCGAGGCCAGCCAGGAAGGCGGCGAGTGGGTGGTGCGCAAGGCGATCATGAGCCGCAGCGCGCGCGTGCTCATGGAGGGCTGGGTACGGGTTCCCGGCGACTGTTTCTGAACGGAGGCGTCAGATGAAGATCGAAGGCGGCTGTTACTGCAAGGGCCTGCGCTATGTGGCCGAAGGCGAGCCGCTGGCCTCGCTGCAATGCCATTGCCGGGAGTGCCAGTACATCACCGGCGGCAACCCGAATGTGATCATGGTGATGCCCGAATCGGGCTTTCGCTTCACCCGTGGCGAGCCGCACTCGTTCACCCGCACCGACATCGAGAACGCGGTCACCCGCTACTTCTGCCCCACCTGCGGCACGGCGATCGGCACCCGCTCGCCCAAGCGGCCGGGCGCGATCATCCTGAAGGTGGGCACCTTCGACGATCCCTCGGTGTTCCAGCCCAAGGCGGCGATCTTCACCGTCGACAAGCAGGCCTTTCACCACATTCCCGAGGGCCTGCCGGCCTTCGAGCGACGGCCGGGCTGACGCCGGCCCGAGCGGGCCGGCCGGCGCCCGATGCGATGGCGCCGGCTGTGCCCGGGTGCGTTCAGGAACGGGGCAAGGCGGCGAGATCGGCCGCCAGCCGCGCCAGCACCGGCTCCCACCGGCGCTCCGGGCCCTGGCGGTAAAGCCGCGCGCCCTGGTACCAGGGGCTGTCCTCGCGTTCGAGCAGCCAGCGGAACGCCGGCACAGCCGGCAGCAGCACCCACAGCGGCCTGCCCAGCGCGCCCGCGAGATGGGCAACGCTCGTGTCGACGCTGATCACCCGATCGAGGCATTCGCAGAGCGCGGCCGTCTCGGCAAAATCGGTCAGCCCGGCACTGACATCGCGGATCTGCGGGCTGGCCGCGAGCGCGCCGCGATCCGCCGGCGGGACATCCTTCTGCAGCGAGACATAGGTCGGCCCGGGCGGCAGTTGGGCGAGCAACTGCGACAGCGGCAGGTTGCGGCTCGGATCGTTCCCCTGGGAGGTGCTGCCACTCCAGACCAGCCCCACCCGAGGACCGCGGCGCGCCCCCAGGCGCTCGTTCCAGGCAGCCACGCGCGACGGATCGGCTTTCAGATAGCCGGCAGCCGCGGGAATGGTGTCCAGCGTGCTCCTGAAGGCCAGCGGCAGCGACATCAGCGGGCACTGCCAGTCCACCGGCGGCACCGGCTGACCCTGAACGATCAGCTGCGCTACGCCCGGAAGGCATCGCAGCAGGTCGGCCAGAGGCCGCTGCACCTCGAGGATGACGCGGGCCCCCAGCCGAGCCACCGGCTCGACATAGCGGCAACTCTGCAGCGTGTCGCCCAGGCCCTGCTCGGCATGCAGCAGGATGGTCCGGCCCTGCAGCGGCGCCTGGCCGAGCCACAGCGGCTGCGGATACCGGCGCGGGGCCAGCGCGGCGGGGTCGTCCTGCCAGCGGGCTTCGTACTCGGCCCAGCCTCGCGGGTAGTCCCCCTGCAGGAGCAGCAGCAGGGCGCGATTGAAGCGCACCTTGGCGTCGCCTGGACGCAGCGACAGTGCCCGATCCTGGCTCTCGAGGGCCGCCTCGAAGCGGCCCATGCGCTCGAGCACCAGCCCGCGGGCGCCATGGGCGTCGGCCAGACCCGGGTCGCGCGCGATGGCCTGATCGCAGGCAGCCAGCGCGTCGGTCTGACGATCGAGCTCTCGCAGCACATGGGCGCGGTTGACATGGATCGCCGCCAGCCCGGGTTGCAGCGCCAGCGCCCGGTCTTGACTGGCCAGCGCCTCATCGAGACGCCCCAGCGACTTCAGGGCATTGCCGCGGTTGCTCAGCGCCTCGGGGAAATCCGGCTGCAGGGCGATCGCACGGTCAAACGCAGCCAGCGCCTGCGCATGCCGGCCCAGGGCGACCAGCGCCACGCCATGGGCATGGTGCAGCAGCGCCGGCTGCGGGCCGATGGCCGTGGCCCGCTCGAAATGCCGGACCGCCTCCCCGGGACGCCCGAGCGCCACGCACACCTCGGCCAGGCTGGCATGCAGCTCGGCGTCGTCCGGACGCAGCGCCAGCGCCTGCTCGAAACTGCGCGCCGCTTCATCCAGCCGCTGCAGCTGCTGCAGCACCAGGCCGCGATTGCACAGCGCATCGGCATGCTGCGGTTCGATCGCCAGGGCCGCCTCGAAGGCCGTGAGCGCCTGCTCGAAGCGACCCAGCTCGGCCAGCGCGTTGCCCAGGTTGTAGCGCGCCGAGGCCAGCCGGGCATCGGCCGCCATTGCGCGCTCGAACAGCGCCGCCGCACCCGCCGCGTCGCCCCCGCGCAGCGCGATCGCCCCCAGCAGGTTCAGCGCCCGCGCATGACCCGGCTCGGCCGACAGCAGCGCCTCGAGCACCGCCCGCGCCTCGGGATCGCGGCCTTCGCCCAGCAGGGTCTGCGCCCGGGTGACTGCTTCACCCGAGGCGAGCGCGGGCGAGGCACCGGACGCGGGCGAGGAAGTGCTGGAAGAGACGGCGACCGGCGCCTCCCGGGCTGCCGGCGCGGGACCGGATGCAGCCGCCGCTTCGGACCGGGGACGCTGCAGGAAGCGGGGAAGGCGGAACATGACCGGGAGCGGATCGAAACAGGCTTGGACATTACCACGCAGCCAAGGGCCAGGCGGGCCCGGAAGCCCCCATCGACCGGCGGGCGCCTGCAACGCGCCCGCCCCCGGGAGAGGCGCCCGACGCCAGCCGCCGGGCCCATGCGCGCGCCGCGGCGGCCTGATCAGGCCTGGGCGTCGCGGGCCTGGATGAAGGCCTCGGTCTGAGCCTGCACATGCCAGTCCATCGCCTGGCGAAGATCGACGCTCAGACCGCCGGCCAGCGAGCGCTTGCCCACCGCGAACGCGCCCGGCGCGATGGCAGCGATCTCGGCGAGCCAGGCGCGGGTACGCGCAGCGAAGGCCTCGGGGGCGCACACCTCGTTGACCAGGCCGAGCTGTTCGGCCCGCTGCGCGCTGAGCGGCCGGCCGAGCAGCACCATCTCGGCCGCGCGCTGGCGACCGATCAGCCGCGGCATGAGGTAGCCGCCACCGGCCAGACCGCGCTGCGCCTCCGGAAAGGCGAAGCGCACCGGGTCGGCGGCCAGGACGAAGTCGGAGCACAGGGCCAGGGCCGCGCCCGCGCCGAGCGCGTCGGCCTGCACGAGGCTGAGGATGGGTCGGGGCGCGTCGATCAGGTCGGCATACAGGCCGAGCACCTCGGTCATGTAGCCCCGAAACCGGTCGGCATCGAAGTCGCGGAACTCCTTGACATCGGCGCCGGCGCAAAAGAACCGGCCCTCGGCGCGGATCACCAGTCCATGGGGTGCCTGCGGCCCGGCCAACGCCGCGAGTTGCTCGCGCAGGGCGCGCACGGCCGACAGCGAGAGCGGATTCACCCCGTTCGCCGAACTCAGCGTCACCTCACCGAACGCCACGCCCTCGATGCAGAGGCTGCGGCAACTCAGACGGGTGCTCATGCCTGACCGCCGCGGCGGGATCAGGCCGGCGCGCCGGCCGCCCGATGCTCGGTCAGCGTGAAGCCGGCGTCGGTGGGGATGCACACGAAGCGGCCCTCGGGACGCGTCTCCATCCAGGGCCGGATGGGCACGATGGGCGCGGCCGCCGCCCGCGCGAAGGCCTCGGCCACGCTGCGCGACTCGGCAAGCCGCACCACATTGGACAGGGTGGGAAAGATGACGGTGCGCCGCCCCGCCCGCGCATCCTCGATCACCTGCTGCGGCGAGATCCACACCGAGTCGACATTCTCGTGACCGTCGTGGCCCGCCACCTGATCGACCGGCACCCGCGCCAGATAGAAATGGGTGTCGAAGCGCTTGGGCATGAACTCGGGGGTGATCCAGTGCGAAAAGCGGGCAAGGTCGTCACAGGCCAGCTCGAGGTCGCCCTCGACCAGCATGTCACCCAGAGCCAGGGTGTGCTTGTTCAGCCCCTCGCGCCAGCGGTCGAGATCGCCGTTGGCCACCAGCGGCGCGCCGCCCCGGCGCCTGGCCAGCAGGATGCCCGACTCCTCGAAGGCCTCGCGGATGGCCGCGGCACGCAGCATCGACTGCTCCTCGCTGGGCGCGTCATACCGGCTAAGCCGCGAGAGCACCCGCGGATCGCTGTCCTGGGGGTCGGCCTTGCCCCCGGGGAAGACCAGGGCGCCGGAGGCGAAGTCGATCTGGTGGTGACGCACCACCATGAACACCTCGAGGCCCTGCGCGCCATCGCGCAGCAGCATGATGGTGGCGGCGGCCACCGGCTTGGCGATCTTCTCGGTCATCGGTCTGGTCCGTGGTGAATGGGCGCCGGCGGCGGCCGCTGGATGCGGCCTCGGCGCAGGACTGCATGGTCACCCAAGCCGGGTGAGGGGAAGACCCACCCCGTGTTCCGTTTTGGACGCAGCCGATCCGATCCGGTGCGTTCCGGCAAGCTGCTGGCCGATCTCGGTCTTCCGCCGCTCGATCCCGCGCGGGACCGCGCCATGATCTGCGGCAGCCCCTCGATGCTCGCCGACAC
>JAGWVN010000153.1 GCA_018970865.1 Betaproteobacteria bacterium | reverse complement strand
CCTTTGCCTTCAGGAGGTTTGCCTCGCAGGCGCGGATTGCCCTCGCATTAGCTTCCTCTTGTGTCGCCGTACCGGCGAAATGACCCCAGACCCATACCTTTCTTGCAAGCAATTTGTCTTCGGAGACAAAGGCAACCGCCTTTGTGTCTGAGGACTTTTCCAGCGCATCAATGAGGCTCTGAAGAGTAGGTGGCTTGGAGATATTGGGTATCGGGAGTATGAAGAAAAAGGCGTGAGCTTGACTGAAAAATAGGAAAATCAAGATCGCAAACAGACGCTTGATCGGCATGGTCTCTCCATGGGGGCGATAAAAGGCAAACGGCCGGTGGATCTCGGCCGCAGGTCGCGCAGCGACTCATGACTTCTCGTATCGGAATGGTATTTGCCGACCGGTCTGAACTACAACAGCCGTTGGTCAGTATCAGCATCCGCGCACGCATGAGACTGAACGCCGCATATCCACCGTCGCTGCGTTTGCGCCTCGCAACGCTTTCCAGATGAATCCAGGGTATTCAAAATGAAGTGGGTCGAATGAGTAAGGCCCCTACTTCCGCAACTCCCTCCCCACCCCCCGGTTGACGAACTCGTAGTTCGCCACCTTTCGCACATCCACCTCGCCGGGCTTGAACAGGCCGGCCTTGGTCATCTTCTCGAGAAAGTCGCGCACCCGCGCCTCGTTCATGGCGCCAATGCCGCGCTCCAGCGCCTCGCCGGAATCGACGATGCCCTGCTGCTTCATCAGGGCCACCGAGCGCTCGATCTCGTCATCGGTGAGTTCCGGGTTCTCCTTGCGCATCAGCGCATTGGCCGCCTTGCGGTCGCCGTAGAGATACCCGTACCAGCCGGTGATCGAGGCCTCGACGAAGCGGCGCACCAGGTCGGGCTTGTTGCGGACGGTGTCGGTTCGCGCCTCGATCAGCGTGGAATAGGTGGAGAAGCCGTGGTCGGCCAGCAGGTGCACCACCGGCTTGAAGCGGCCCTGGTTCTCGATGTAGATCGGCTCGGCCACCGAGTAGCCCTGCTGCACCGCCGACTTGTTCGCGAGGAAAGGCGAGAGGTTGTAGGTGTAGGGCTTGAGCTGCTCGTCGCGAAAGCCGTGCTGCACCTTCAGCCACTGCCACCAGCTGAACTGGCCGTCCTTGGCCACCAGCACCACCGGCGCCTTGGCGAGGGCGGCGAAGTTCTCGTATCCCTGGCCGGGATGCGCGATGAGCGCCTGCGGGTCCTTCTGGAAGATCGCCGCCACCACCGTGATCGGCAGGCCGTTCTTCACATTGTCGAAGGAGTGCAGCAGGTTGCCGGTCATCAGGAAGTCGATCTTGCCGGCCGGCAGCAGCGGGCGGTTGTTCACCTGCGGCCCGCCCTGCTGGATGGTCACCTCCAGGCCGGCCTTGCGGTAGGTGCCGTCGACCAGGGCCTGGTAGAAGCCGCCGTGGGCGGCCTGGGCCTTCCAGTTGGTGGCGAACACCACCTTGTCCTGCGCGTGCAGCGCGGGGGCGGCGGGCAGCAGCAGCGCGAGCAGCGCGCGCGCCGCCAGTGAGCGGATACGGGTCATGCGGTGATCTCCGGAAGCGATGCGGGCCGAGGAGGCGTGCGGCCGGCGCCCGCGCGCGGCCATGACGGCAGTCTAGCGCCATGGCTGGCGCCTGCGCCCGGATGCCGCCTGGCGCTCTGACTCGCGCCTGCGCGCGGCCGGCGGCCTACCGCTCCGACTCGTGCCAGCGCCCCAGCAGCAGGCGCGACAGCCCGTTGAACAGCCAGAAGATCGCCACGCCGGTGAGCGAGACCAGCACCAGCGCCGCGAACATCTTCGGGGTCTCGGTGCGAAAGCTCGCCTCGAGGATGCGCGAGGCCAGCCCGGTCTCGCGTCCGGCCGCGCCGGCGGTGAACTCGGCCACCACCGCGCCGATCAGCGAGAGCCCGCCCGCGATCTTCAGCCCGCCGATGAAGTAGGGCAGCGCCGAGGGCGTGAGCAGCAGCCGCAGGCGCTGCCAGGGCGTGGCGCGGTAGAGCGTGAACAGGTCGCGCAGATTGGCGTCGGCCGAGCGCAGCCCGATCACGGTGTTGGACAGGATCGGGAAGAAGGCCACGATCCAGGCGCACAGCAGCAGGGCCGCGGTGGTGCTGTCGACATAGATCAGGATCAGCGGCGCGATGGCCACGATCGGGGTGACCTGCAGCACGATCGCGAAGGGCAGGAAGGAGCGCTCCACCCAGGGCGAGAGCGCGAACAGGCTGGCCAGCAGCACCCCGCTGGCCGCCGACAGGGCCAGCGCGCCCACCGTGATCTTCACCGTGTACCACCAGGCTGGCGCCAGCGACTGGAAGTGCTGCGCCAGGGTGCTGGCCACCAGGCTGGGCGAAGGCAGGATGTAGTGCGGCACCTCGGCCATCCGCACCCAGATCTCCCAGGTTGCCAGGGCGGCCGCGAACACCAGCCAGGGCAGGGCGCGTTCGAGTTTCATCCGGCGAGGCTCACGGCGCGGTGGCGCCGGTTTGCGCCTCGGCGGCGCGGCGCAGGGCCTGCGACACCCGCGCGCAGCGGGCTGCGAAGTCGGGCGAACCGCGCCAGTGGTCGTCACGCGGCAGGCCGCCCGGGTTGTCGATGACCTCGGCGATGCGGCCCGGGCGCGCGCTCATCACCACGATGCGCTGCGCCAGGGTCACCGCCTCGAACACGCTGTGGGTCACGAAGAGCACGGTGAGCGCGCGCGCCGCCCACCAGCCGAGCAGGTCCTCGTTCAGGCGCAGGCGCGTGATCTCGTCCAGCGCCGCGAAAGGCTCGTCCATCAGCAGCACGCCGGGCTGCGCCACCAGCGCCCGGGCGATCGACACCCGCATGCGCATCCCGCCGGAGAGTTCGCGCGGGTAGGCATTCTCGAAGCCGCGCAGGCCCACGGCGTCGAGCTGGGCCTGCACCGCGGCCTGCGCCTGCGCGCGGCTCTGTCCGGCCAGGCGCAGCGGCAGCCAGACATTGTCGGCCACGCTAGCCCAGGGCATGAGCGTGGGCTCCTGGAACACGAAGCCCACCGGCGGCAGGCCGCCGGGGCCCGCCGGCGCCTGCAGATGCACCGCGCCTTCGCTGGGCGCATCGAGCCCGGCCACCAGCCGCAGCAGCGTGCTCTTGCCGCAGCCCGAGGGGCCGAGCAGCGCGACGAACTCGCCCGCCGCCACGCTCAGCGTCGCGTCGGTGAGCGCTTGCGTGCCCGACGCGAAGCGCCGGCCGAGCCGCTCGACGCGGATGACCGGATCGGCCATTCAGCCCTGCGCCTGCGCGAAGCGCTGACGCAGCTCGCGCTTGAGCAGCTTGCCGCTCGGGTTCTTGGGCAGCGCGTCGACCAGGATCACCTTCTTGGGCGTCTTGAAGCCGGCCATGTGCTCGCGGCAGAACCCGATCACCGCCTCGGGGGTGAGCGCGCAGCCGGCCTTGGGCACGATGATCGCGGTGACCGCCTCGATCCAGTACGGGTCGGGCAGGCCGACCACCGCCACCTCCGAGACCTCGGGGATGCGGTAGATCATCTCCTCGACCTCGCGGCTGGCCACATTCTCGCCGCCGCTCTTGATCATGTCCTTCTTGCGGTCGACCACCGTGATGTAGCCCTCGGCGTCGATGGTGGCCAGGTCGCCGCTGTGGAACCAGCCGCCCTCGAAGGCCGCGGCCGTGCGCTCGGGGTCGTTGAAGTATCCGGTGAGCAGCTGCGGCGAGCGGTGCACGATCTCGCCCACCTCGCCCACCGCCACATCGCGCATGGCGTCGTCGACCACCCGGGTCTCGACATTGAGCACGGCCTTGCCGGCCGAGCCCGCCTTGCGCAGCTGGTCTTCGGGCCGCAGCACCGTGGCGAGCGGCGCGATCTCGGTCTGGCCGTAGAAGTTCCACAGCCGCACCTGCGGCAGCCGGCGGGCGATCTCCCTGAGCACCTCCACCGGCATGATCGACGCGCCGTAGTAGCCCTTGCGCAGCGCCGAGAGGTCGGTGGCGTCGAAGGCCGGCGAGCGCATCAGCGCGATCCAGATGCTGGGCGGCGCGAAGAACGAGTTGATCCGGTGCGCGGCCAGCAGCGGCAGGATGGTGTCCGGGGTGGGCTTGCCGGTGATGATGCTGGCCGCGCCCACATAGATGGCCGGCCCCAGGAACACATCGAGCTGCGCGCAGTGGTAGAGCGGCAGGGCATGCAGCAGGGTGTCGTTCTCGGCGATCTCGCCCTCGATCACGCAGCTCACATACTCCCAGCAGACCGCCTCGTGGGTGAGCATCGCGCCCTTGGGCAGCGACTCGGTGCCGCTGGTGTAGATGATCTGCGCCAGCATGCGGGCATCGACCGTCACTGTCGGCTCGCTTGCGTCGTCCGACAGCAGTTGTGCGAAGCCGGTGAGCTCGGGCGGCTGCGGCGCCGGGTCTTCGCCGGGCAGCCAGAGCAGCTCCTGCACCGGGGTGTCGCGCGCCGCCGCCTCGCGGCCGAGCGCGACCATGTCCGGGCCGACGAACAGGCTGCGCGCGCCCGCGTGGCGCAGGATGTAGGCCACCTCGTCGGGGTTGAGCATGAAGTTGATCGGCACCAGCACCGCCCCGAGCCGCGCCAGCGCGAAGCGCAGCGCGGCAAAGGCATGCGAGTTGCGCGACAGCAGCGCCACCCGTTCGCCGGGCGCCACGCCGCGCGCGGCCAGGCCGTTGGCCAGTCGGTTGACCACCGCGTCGAACTCGCGGAAGGTCCATCGCACCTCGCCGCAGATCAGCGCGGTCTTGTCGGGCAGGCGCCGCGCCGTGCGACGCAGCAGGTCTCCCAGGGTGTGCCGATTGAGAGCAGGATTCATGACCGTCTTTCCAGGCGCAGGTTGGCTCAGAGCGGGGTGAGACCCAGGCCCTTCACGAGCGAGATCCATACCGGCGCCTCTTCGTCGTAGAGCTTGCGGAATTCCTGGTGGCTCACCGCGGATTCCTCGATGCCGAAGGTGTTCAGGATCTTCTGCACCCGCTCGGTCTTGCCGCCCTCGACCATCAGGTCGGAGAGCTTCTGCACGAGCTCGGCCGGCATGCCGGCAGGGCCCACCAGGCAGATGAAGCCCTTCAGCTGGAATGCCTTGTCGGGCACACCCTGCTCGAGGTAGGTGGCTGCCTCCGGGATGTTGCGCATGCGCCGTTGCCCGGGAACCGCGATGGCACGGCCTACGCCCGAGGACAGCACGGCATTGGCTGCTGCCGTGCTGCCGGTGCCACCCTGGATCACCCCGGCGGCCACGTCCTGCCACATGGGCGCCTCGCCGCGGTAGTGCACCGCCTCGATGTTCAGCTTGAAGATGCGGTTGATCTCGGCCACGGCGATGTGCGCGAACGAACCGGGCGAGTAGGTGCCCAGCGACACCTTGTTGCGGCGTGCGTACTCCACGAATTCCTTCAGATTGCTCACGCCGAGGTTCTTGTTCACGATCAGCGGCAGCTGACCCGCGTACATGCTGGAGATCAGCACGAAGTCCTTGTCGGCGTCGTAGGGCAGGGTCTTGTAGAGCACCCGGTTCATGATCATCGTGGTGGAGATCGTGAACATCAGCGTGTAGCCATCCGCGGGCGCGGCTTTCACCGCCTGCGCCGCAATCGAGCCGCCCGCCCCGGTGCGGTTCTCCACCACCACCTGCTGGCCCAGCCGCTGGCCGATGTGCTCGCCGTAGGCGCGCGCGAAGATGTCGGTGAGCCCGCCGGCGGGGTAGCCGCAGATGATGCGGATGGGCTTGTTGGGCCAGGCCTGGGCGCGAGCGGGCCCGGCGCCCAGCAGCGGCACGCTGGCAGCGCCAAGGCCGGCAAGCAGCTGGCGGCGAGTGAGATTGGAAGTCATGGCGGGTCTCCTGAGCGTCTATAGTGTGGGCCTTCGAACGAGGCCCGCGCACTATAGCCGCGTGGTGCCGCCCTTGGGAGAGCGCGGATGCGGATCGATGTGGTTTCCGATGTGGTCTGTCCCTGGTGCTTCATCGGCAAGCGTCAGCTCGAATCGGCGCTCGCCGCGTGGGCGGCCGAGCATCCTGGCCAGGCGCAGCCCGAGGTGGTCTGGCATCCCTTCCAGCTGAATCCCGGCATGCCGCCTGAGGGTGCATCGCGTGCCGAGTACCTCACTGCCAAGTTCGGCTCGGCCGACACCAGCCGGCTCTATGCCAATGTGCGCGCGGCGGCCGCCGAGGTGGCGCTGCCGCTGGCGCTTGAACGCATCGCCCGCCAGCCCAGCACCCTGCGGCCGCACGCGCTGCTCGCCGCGGCCCTGAAGGCGGGCGGACCTGCGCTGCAGTCGCGAATGGCCGAGGTGCTGTTCACCGCCTACTTCCAGGAGGGGGTCAACCTCTGCGAGGCGGTCGAACTCACCCGGCTCGGTCTTGCCGCCGGACTGACCGAGGCACAGGTCTCGCTCGCGCTTTCCGACCCCGCCCTGGCCGACGAGGTGGCACGCGTGGACGCCGGCATGCGCGATGCCGGTATCGGTGGCGTGCCTTTCTTCGTGGTCAATGGCCG
>JAGWVN010000152.1 GCA_018970865.1 Betaproteobacteria bacterium | reverse complement strand
AGCCCGGCCTGCAGGAGAAGGTCGAGGCCGCCATCCGCAAGCTCGGCGGCAAGGCTGGCAAGACCTACCAGGCGCTGCGCACCCGCTACCAGGAGCAGGGCGACGCCGCCGCCCTCGACGAGGGGCGGGCGCTGCTGCAGGCGGCGGCCAGCCTCGGCCAGGATGACCGCGAGCGGCTCTCCGGCTGGCTCGAGGGCAGCCGGCGCATGATCCTGTCCGAGCCCCAGGCCCTGCTCACCGAGGCCTCCCGCATGCCCGGCGTCGACGGCCAGAAGATGAGCAAGAGCTATGGCAACGCGATCGCCATGCGCGAGGACCCGGCCTCGGTCACGCGCAAGATCCGCACCATGCCCACCGACCCGGCCCGGGTGCGGCGCACCGATGCCGGCGAGCCCGAGCGCTGCCCGGTGTGGCAGCTGCATCAGGTCTACTCGCCGGCCGACACCCGTGAGTGGGCCGCCGCGGGCTGCCGCAGCGCCGGCATCGGCTGCCTGGAGTGCAAGCAGCCGGTGATCGACGCGGTGCTGCGCGAGCAGCAGGCCTTTCACGAGCGGGCCCAGCCCTATCTCGACAACCCGGCGCTGGTGCGCGACATCATGGCCGACGGTTGCGAGCGGGCCCGCAAGGTGGCGGCCGAGACCATGCGCGATGTGCGCCAGGCCATGGGTCTGGCCTATCAGGGCAGCGCGACATGAGCGCGCCGCGGGTCTACACCGAGCGCTTCGGCCAGGCCATGGCCTGGGCCCACGCCGTGCACCTGGGCCATCTGCGCAAGGGCACCGACCTGCCCTATGTCTCGCATCTCATCTCGGTGGCCGCCCTGGTCATGGAGCATGGCGGGACCGAAGACGAGGCGATCGGCGCGCTGCTCCACGACGCCATCGAGGACCGCTCCGGTGACGACCCCGAGGGCATGAAGCGCGAGATCGCCGCGCGTTTCGGCGCGGCGGTGCTGGCGATCGTGGTCGGCTGCTCCGATGCCGAGTCGCAGACCGAGAAAGACCGCGAGAACGGCAACCGCGCGCTGTGGCAGGCGCGCAAGGACGCCTATGTGGCGCATCTGCGGGCGGCGCCCGCGCCAGTGCGTCTGGTGTCGATGTGCGACAAGCTGCACAACGCCCGCGCCATCCTGGCCGACTATCGCCGCATCGGCGAGCAGCTCTGGGCGCGCTTCAACGGCGGCCGCGACGGCATGCTCTGGTACTACCGGGCGCTGATCGGCGCCTACCGGGAGGCCATGCTTGCCGAACAGCGCCCGGCCGATGATCTGATGTGGTCGGCGCTGGCCGAGATCGAGCGCACCGTGGCCCAGTTCGAGTCGCTGGCCGCGGCTGCCGCCCCGGGCTGAGCCGGTCTCGTCCGGCAGGCTCGCGCTCAGGCCGCGGGCCGCCCCCAAACCGCAGGCCGCGCCCGCGGCTCAGGCCGGCGGCGCGCCGGCCTCGCGCACCAGGTGCATGCGACGCACCTCGGGCAGCGTCGACAGGAACCCGCTGAGCCGGCTGAAGGGCATGGGCTCGGCGATGAGCGTGCCCTGCATCCGGTCGCACTGGAACGATCGCAGGGCATTGAGTTCGTCGGCGGTCTCGACCCCCTCGGCCATGACCTGCAGGCCGAGCCGGGCGCCGAGGGTGCTGATCGCCTGCACGATCGCCGAGTTGCCGCGATCCTGCGGCAGGCCGCGCAGGAATCCCTGGTCGATCTTCAGGCCGTCCACCGGCAGATCCTTGAGGTAGGCCAGCGAGGCGTAGCCGGTGCCGAAGTTGTCGATGATCACCCGCACGCCGAGCCGGCGCAGCTCGGACATCACGGCCACGGTGCGTTCCGGCCGTTCGATGAAGGCGCTCTCGGTGAGCTCGAGCTGCAGCAGCTTCGGCGGCAGCCCACGCTCGTTCATCATCTTGTTGAGCAAACCGAGAAAGCCTTCCTCGATGAACTGGCGGGCCGAGACATTGACCGAAACCACCGCGTCGGGGTAGGCCTGCAGGCCGATCTCGAGGCGGTCGTCGATGGCCCGGCGCAGGGCCCACAGCCCGATCTCGCGGATGAGGTTGCTCTGCTCGGCCGCCGGCAGGAAGCGCTCGGGGCGCAGCAGCCCGAGCGTGGGATGCTGCCAGCGCAGCAGCGCTTCGAAACCGGCCACCCGCCGCTCGCTCACATCGAGGATCGGCTGGTAGTTCAGATCGACCTCGCCGCGCTGCATGGCCAGCGGCAGCTCGGCGGCGAGCTGCAGCTGCTCGCTGCGCTCGTCGGACATCGCGCCCGTGAAGAAGCGGATGTCGTTGCGGCCCTCGGACTTCACCCGGTACATGGCGCTGTCGGCGCACTTGATCAGCAGGGCGGCATCGGCGCCGTCATCGGGATGGATGGCCACCCCGATGCTTGCCGACAGGAAATAGGCGCGGTTGGACAGCACGAAGGGCTTCTCGACCGCCGAGAGCACCCGCCGCGCGATCCGCTCGATCTCGGCGCGGTCGGACAGGCGCGAGAGCAGGATGATGAACTCGTCGCCGCCCATGCGGCCGGCCACATCCTGCTCGCGAATCGCATCGCGCAGCCGTTGCGCCACCTCGACCAGAACCTGGTCGCCCACGGTGTGGCCCAGGGTGTCGTTGATGATCTTGTAGCGGTCGAGGTCGATGTAGAGCAGCGCGGTGGGTTCACCCTCGGCGATGCGTGCCTGCAGGATCTCGCCGATGGACACGCGATTGGGCAGACCGGTGAGCGCGTCATGCAGCGACTGATGGGTGAGCCGCCGCTCGGCCGCCTTGCGCTGCAGGTAGAGCGACAGGTTGCTCGACACGATCGCGGCGGTCTGTTCGAGGAAGCGGCCGGCCTGCAGCGGCGCCGACGACAGGCAGGCCAGCAGCGATCCCACCCGTCCGCCTTCCTGCAGCACCGGCACCAGCAGCATGGCGCGGGCGCCGAGCCGTTCGGCCTGGAACAGCCGCGCGAGCAGCGGCTCCTGGGAGAGGTCGCCCACCCATCGGGCGTGGGGGCTGTTCCAGGGGCTGGTCTCGGTCTCGGTCGCGGTGAGAGGCAGGGCCTCGGGCAGTTCCTGCATCGCCAGCTCGAACTCGCGGCTGCCCCAGCGCTCGTCCGGCGCGGCGGGCGGAACGCCGTCACCGGCCAGCCGGCGCAGATGCACGCCGCCGATCCAGCCCATCAGGGTGCACAGCCGAGCCAGCGTGTCGGTGACCGCCCGCTCGGGGTCGTCCTGCTCGCGCACCAGCGCCGAGACCTCGCTCTCGAGACGCAGCAGCAGCCGCTGCTGCTTCTCGTGGGTGATGTCGCGGCCGATGCCGCGATAGCCGATGAACTGCCCCGATGCCGAGACGATCGGGCGCCCGCTGATCGCCACGAAGCGGATCTGACCGCCGGGGTCGATCATGGGGTACTCGAAATCCTCGATCGCCGCGTGCGACTCGAGGCGCTCGCGCAGCCGCTGCCAGTCGGGCTGCTCGAAGGCTCGCGGTCCGGGGGGCGGCTCCCAGAGCGCGCGGCCGAGCAGTGCCTGCCGCCAGGGGCCCAGCGCCATGCCCGCGCCCTCGGCGAGGTAGGACCAGCGGAACTGGCTGTCGGACTCCCACACCCAGTCGGAGCTGAGCAGGGTGAGTTCGCGGAACTTCGCCTCGCTGGAGGCCAGGCGTCGCTGGATGGCGCGGATGGCGGTGATGTCCTGCACCACCCCGCCCAGGCGGCTGATCTCGCCGCCCGGCCCGCGTTCGGCGCGGGCGATCGAGCGGATCCAGACCGGATTGCCGGCGCGGCTGCGGTCGTGGCCCAGGAACCGGTATTCGATGCGCGCCTCGCCGCCGTAGCGCATGGCCCGGCGGTGGATCTCCTGCCAGCGCTCGCGGTCGTCGCGATGGATGAGCGCCACGAAGGCCGCCAGGGAGGGCTCGGCGCCGTCTTCGGGCCACTCGTAGATCCGGAAGCAGCCGGGACTCCAGGTGAGCGTCGCGCTGGTTTCCGCCGCCGCCAGGCGTTCGAGCGTCCAGGTGCCGGAGTGGGCGAGGCTCTCGGCCATCTGATGACGGTCGATGGTGACGCGGGATTCCTGCAGCGCGCGGGCGAGCCGACGCTGCTGACGGGCATCGAAGACCAGGGTCAGGGCGGCGACGATCACGGCCAGGGCCAGCGCGGCGAGTCCGGCCCAGGGCAGCAGCGGGCCGGGCAGGGCGCCCAGGGCATGCGCCACCCCGATCGCGCCGGCGCACGCGCCCAGCGTGCCCAGCGGCCAGAAGGCGAGCGCCACCCGGGCCTGCCAGGCAGCGGCCGGGCGCGGATCGGTTTCGCTAGACTGTGGCGAGGCCATGCCGGTGTGGCTCGGAGGTGTTCATGTCGTCAGTCAGCGCAGTATCCCACCAGCACCCGCCCTCGGGCACGCCAAGCCCCTGGCTGACCCGATGGATGGCGGCGCTGCCGGCCGGCGCCCGGGTGCTCGACCTCGCCTGCGGATCGGGCCGCCATGTGGCCGCGGCGCTGGCGCTGGGCGCGCGGGTCACCGGCATCGACCGCGATGCCGACGCGCTCGCCCGGCTTCCCGCCGGCGCCGACCGGGTGCTCGTCGATCTCGAGGGCGAGCCCTGGCCGGGCGCGCTCGCCCCGACCGCAGCCTGGGACGCCATCCTGGTGAGCAACTATCTGTTCCGGCCCCGGCTCGACCTGCTGCCGGCCTGCCTCGCGCCCGGCGGCCTGCTGATCTACGAGACCTTCGCGCTGGGCAACGAGCGCTACGGCCGGCCGCGCAACCCCGACTTCCTGCTGCGCCCGGGTGAACTGCTCGCGCTGTGCGAGCGCAGCGGCCTCGTCGTGCTGGGCTACGAGAACGGCTGGCTGCCGCGAGGCACGGGCGCGCTGGTGCAGCGCGTGGCGGCGGTCCGTCCGCCGCTCGACCCGGAGCGCTTCCCGCTCGAGCCGGGGGGGCGAGTCGGTTCCGGCCCCGGCCTCGGCTAGAATCGGGGTTTGGCCTGCCCGGCCATTCCTCGCGGACCGACACCATGATCACTGGAAGCATCGTCGCCATCGTGACCCCGATGCACGAGGACGGCAGCCTGGACCTCGCCAGCTACCGCAAGCTGATCGACTGGCACATCGCCGAAGGCACATCGGCCATCGTGGCGGTGGGCACCACCGGCGAGTCGCCCACCGTCGATGTCGAGGAGCACCACGAACTCATCCGGGTGGCGGTCGAGCAGTGCGCCGGCCGGGTGCCGGTGATCGCCGGCGCCGGGGGCAACTCCACCCGCGAGGCGGTGGAGCTCACCCGCTACTCGGCCAGCGTGGGTGCCGCGGCCACGCTCCAGGTGGTGCCCTACTACAACCGTCCCACCCAGGATGGCATGTACCGGCACTTCCGCGCGGTGGCCGAGGCGGTCGATCTGCCCCAGATCCTCTACAACGTGCCCGGGCGGACGGTCGCCGATCTCTCCAACGACACCATCCTGCGCCTGGCCCAGGTGCCCGGCATCGTCGGCCTGAAGGACGCCACCGGCGACATGCCGCGCGCCGCCGATCTGCTGGCCCGCCTGCCGTCGGAGTTCGCGGTCTACAGCGGCAACGACGACTCCGCCCTGGCCCTCATGGCGGTGGGTGGCCACGGCGTCATCTCGGTCACGGCCAATGTGGCGCCCGGTCCCATGGCCCGGCTGTGCGCGGCGGCGCTGGCCGGCGACTTCGCCGCGGCCCGCGCGATCAACCGGCAACTCATCCCGCTGCACATGAAGCTTTTCGTGGAAGCCAACCCCATCCCCGTGAAGTGGGCGCTGGCCGAGATGGGCCGCATGCCGGCGGGCATCCGCCTGCCGCTCACCCCGCTGTCGGCGGGCCTGCAACCGGTGGTGCGCCAGGCGCTCCAGGCCAGCGGGGTGATGCAGTGAGGGCGCTGTCCCGCCTCGCCCTCGGGGTGGCTGCGCTGGCGCTCGCCGGCTGTTCGGCGCTCGACAATGCCAGCCGGATCGACTACCGCTCGGCCGCCAAGCTGCCCAACCTCGAGGTGCCACCCGATCTGGTCAGCCCCCGCTCCGATGACCGTTTCGCGATCCCGTCGCGCGGCCAGCCCCAGACCCTTTCCGGTTTCCAGAGCGCCCGGCCCGAGCGCACCGCCGACGGTCCTCGCGTGCTGCCGGCCGCTGACGGCGTGCGGGTGGAGCGCGCCGGCAACCGTCGCTGGCTGAGCGTGAACCTGCCGCCCGACCGCGTCTACCCGCTGGTGCGCGAGTTCTGGCAGGAAAGCGGCTTCGTCATCCAGAGCGAGATGCCGGAGGTGGGCATCCTCGAGACCGACTGGGCCGAGAACCGCGCCAAGCTGTCGCAGGATTTCATCCGCAACACCCTGGGCAAGGTCTTCGACAGCCTCTACTCCACCGGCGAACGCGACAAGTTCCGCACCCGCCTCGAGGCGTCGGGGTCGGGCGCCACCGAGATCTTCATCACCCATCGCGGGCTGGTCGAGATCTACAAGGACACCCAGCGTTCATCCACCGTCTGGACGCCGCGTCCCAGCGATCCCGAACTCGAGGCCGAGTTCCTCACCCGCCTGATGGTCAAGCTCGGCGCCGATCAGCAGCGCGCCCGCCAGCAGGTGGCCGCCGCGCCCGCCGGCGTGGCTGCCCCCGTGCCCGGCGCCGCCGCC
>JAGWVN010000032.1 GCA_018970865.1 Betaproteobacteria bacterium | reverse complement strand
TGCGCCTAGTAGTGCGGCGGCAGCTCGTCGCGCAGGCTGGGCTGGCGCCCGGCCTCCAGACCGGCGAGCTGCTCGCGCAGCCGGATCACCTCGCGGGTGAGCGCCTCGAGCTGCTGCTGCTGCCGGGCCACGATGCCGTTGAGCTCCTCGAGCAGATCCTCGGCGAAGCTCGCCTTCACCTCGAGATCCATCAGGCGCTCCTCGGCACCGCGCGGCCCGCTCATGCCGACTGCACGCCCGGCAGGTCGATCGGCCGGTAGTAGGGCCGCTCGCCCAGGGCATCGACCCGCGACCAGAAGGCCTCACCCGCGGCCAGGCCACGGCCGTCCTTGGGCGCCGACTCCCGCCACATCGCCCAGGAGTCAGGGTGCAGACGGATGGCCTGCGCGAACTCGGCCAGGGCCTCGTCCTCGCGGTTCAGGCGCCGCAGGTGCAGCCCGAGACGGAAGTGGGCGTGGGCCTGGGCAACGGCGGGATCGGGCCGCGCCACCTTCTGCGCCGCGCGCTCGGCGGTGAGCGCGTGCTCACTGCCCGTGCCCTTGAGCACCCAGTCACGCAAGGCCTGCTGATACACCGAGCGCACCCGGGCGCGCTCGGCCAGCACCGCCTCGGGCACGGTGAAGGTCTTGCGGTCCATGGCGCGAAAGCCGTCCGTGGCCCCCGCGCTCTCGGGCGGGCGCACGATGCGACCGGTTTCGTCGATCCAGACCGCCTCGGGCACATTCACCAGGTTGTAGAGCTCGGCCACCCGGTGATCCCGGTCGATCAGGCAGGGATAGGTCGGCCTGACGGTCGCCACCCAGGGCGCGGCCGCCTCGGGCTGATCGAGCGCCACCGCCAGCACCATGAAGCCATGGGATTGAAGCTCCTCGAACAGGGCCTGCCACACGGACAGGTCAGTTCGGCAGCCTCACCACGAGGCCCAGGTGGCCAGGAAGACCTTGCGGCCGCGGTGATCGGAGAGCCGGTGCATCCGGCCGTCGAGGTCGGGCAGCGCGAAGTCGGGCGCATGCAGGCTGGCCAGCGCCTGGCCGCGCTGGGCGGCATCGGTGCCGAGCACCCAGTGTTCGCCGCCGGGATTGGCCGCGAGCGGCTGGCCGAGATGACGCCACATGCCGGCGAGGTCGAGCCGGTCGCCGCGCACCAGGGCCTCGGCGCGGGCCGGCGGCACCGGCAGGCAGGTGTCGTCCTTGCACAGGCCTTCGGGCTTCCAGTCCCAGCCGGTGGCCTGCGCGATCTCGGCGCGGTCGAGCCACAGCGAGTGCGGGTCGGGCACGGCCGCGGGCAGCTCGCTGCAGCGGTCTTCATGGATGACGGTGATCACGCGCGATTCTCCGGTGAGGGCTTGCTTCAGGGTTGGCGGGTGCCGGCCAGCCAGTCGGCCAGCGGCAGGGTGAAGTTCATGTTGGCCTGCATCATGAGCCGCGGATCATGATGCGCGAGATGGTGGCGGCGCATGGCCGCGATGCCCGGCACGCGTGCAAGCCATGCACCCTCGGGCAGATGGGCGCACAGGTGCATGAACTCGAAGACCAGGTAGATGCCCACCCAGGCCGCGAACGCGACCGCCGCGGCATTGACCGAGACCAGCAGCCCGATCAGCAGCACCGCCGGCAGCGCCATGGCGGCGAGCACGAGGATGGCGAACCACGGGAAGAACACGATCTTCAGGTCACGACTGTCGCGCAGCGCGCCGGCCTGCCGCGTGAAGAAGCGGTGATGGGTGAGGGTGTGGCGGGTGTAGAGCGCCCGCGCCAGCGCGCCGCGGCCCGGGGTGTGCAGCGCGCGATGGCCGAGCCATTCCAGCCAGTTCCAGATCAGCACCACCGGCAGCGCGACGGCCCACTCCCAGGCCTGCACCGGGGCGCGCAGGCAGGCCAGCGCCGCGGCGATGCCCAGCAGGCCGATGCCCAGGATGGTGAGGCCGTGACGGATGCCGTTGTAGTCGGCCGGCACCGCCTGGCGAAACTCGGCCCGAAAGGATTCGGTGGCGGCGACGGTGACCGGGGCCGCCGCGGCCAGGGGTGCCTGGGTGATGTCCTGAGGGTTCATGGCGCCATCATCGCTCACGGCGCCTGAAGCGCGTGCGCGTGCCGGTTCAGGACATGCCCAGCCATCGGCGCAGCCGGGCCCAGAGCAGGGCCAGCAGGCTCGGCGCCTGGGCGCTGTCGGCCGGCAGTTCGGGCAGCCCCGGCGCCGCGCCCGCAGCGCCGCCCGCACCGGGCTGACCGGCGCCGGCGAGCGCGGCCTGCTCGAGATTGCGGCCGAAGCGGCGCGACAGCTCGTTGACATAGTCGGCCACCAGCCCGCTGCGCGAGAACTGCGCGAGCGGCCCGGCGAGCTGGAAGGCGAGCTGCAGGGCGAGCCGGCACGCACCCTCGCCCTCGGGCAGCACCTGGTAGTTCAGGCGTGACTGCACCCGCGTGCCGCTGAAGCGGTCGGTGCCCTCGGCATGCATGCGCCCGGTGCGAGACTCGGGCTGCAGGAAGAGCTCGGCGCGCATGGCGAAGGCCGCGGTGATGGGGCCGAAGCGGATGTCGATCTGACCCTCGGCGCGCTCGGCCTCATGGCGCAGCACCCGCGCCCCGGGCAGGCAGCGCGCCACCAGCGGCAGGTCTTGCAGGCGCTGCCAGACCGCGTCGGGCGCCACCGGCAGGGCCAGCGACTGGGTGACGGTGATCCAGTCGCCGTGCTCGGGCAGGACGATGGGAGTCCAGGCGGAGAAGGTGGCGGGGGCATCGGCGCCGGCCGCGCCCGCGACAGAGGGCGCTGGCGTGGCGGCTGCCGCCGCGGCCTCAGGCGGCGCGGCCACCGGCATGGCGTGAGTCCCGGGAGCCGCGGTGGCCGCGGTGGCTGCGGTGGCTGCGGTGGCTGCGGTGGCTGCGGTGGCCGCGGGCAGCACGCTGGCCTGGCCCGCGCCGTGGCCCAGGCCCGCAGCCGGTGCGGGCTGCACGGCCGGCATGGTCAGCGTTCCGCTGGCCTTGGCCTGCAGCACCGCGTTGATGGCCTCGACGATGCCGACATAGCCGGTGCAGCGGCAGATGTTGCCGGCAAGCTCGTTGCGCACCCGTTGTGGATCGGGCCCGGGCAGGCGCAGCACGATGTCGCGGGCGGTGCACAGCATGCCGGGCGTGCAGTAGCCGCACTGCAGGGCGTGGTGCTCATGGAAGGCGCGACGCAGCGCCGCCATGACGGGATCAGTGCCGTAACCCTCGATGGTGGTGACCTCGGCATCTTCGCAGGCCACCGCGAAGGTGATGCACGAGCGCTGCGGCGCGCCGTCGATCAGCACGGTGCAGGCGCCGCACACGCCGTGCTCGCAGGACAGGTGCGTGCCGGTGAGGCCGAGCTCCTTGCGCAGGAAGTCGCCGAGGTGGGTGCGCGGCTCGCAGACCCGCTGCACGCGCTCGCCGTTGACGCTGAGCTGGACGAGCTGGGTGATCATGGCTGGCGGGCGTTCATCTGGGCGAGGGCGCGCACCAGCGCCACCGCGTGCTGGTGGATGAAGACCGGGTCTGCGCCCGGGCAGGCGCGGGTGACCGCGGCCGAGAAGAGGGCGTGCGGGTCAGGGGCCTGCGCGGCCTCGCGCAGCAGGCCGGCGGCGTCCGGCAGCAGCGCCGGGCGGGTCTCGATGGCGCCCACCAGCACCCGGCAGAAGCCGATGCCGGGATCGACCACCACCACGCCGATCGCGTCGGCGAACTCGCCCACCTTGGGGCAGAGCTTGTGATAGCCCCATCGCAGGCCCGGGCCGAAGGCCGGCAGCTCGACCTCGGTGAGCACCTCGCCAGGCTGCAGCGCGGTGGCATAGCCGGCGATGATGAAGTCTTCCAGCGGCAGTTGCCGCGTACCCTGCGGGCTGCTCAGGCTCACCGTGGCGCCCAGCGCCATGAGCGCGTTGACCCAGTCGGCGGCCGGGTCGGCGTGACACAGGCTGCCGCCGAGCGTGCCGCGGTTGCGCACCGCCCGGTAGGCGATGCCGCGGGCCACGGTGGGCAGCATGCCGCGGGTGGTGTCGGGCACCAGGCCGTCTTCGATCTCGGCGTGGGTGACGGCAGCCCCCAGGCGCAGGACCCCATCCTGCAGCGCGCTGCCGCGCAGCTCGGGCAGGCGACGCAGATCGACCAGCGCGGCCGGACGGGCCAGACGCAGGTTGAGCATGGGGCCGAGCGACTGGCCGCCGCCCACCGCGCTGCAGCCCTCGGCCTGCAGGGCCTGCAACGCCGCGGGCAGGCTGGCCGGCCGTTGCCAGGCAAAGGGGGCGGCCTTCATGCGCTGCCCCTGGCGGCCAGCAGCCCGCCGAGCAGGCGGCGCGGCGTGAGCGGGGTTTCCGCGAACTCGACGCCGAACTCGGCGAGCGCGGCATTGACCGCGTTGAGGATGGCCGCCGGCGGCGCGATGGCGCCGCCCTCGCCCACGCCCTTGATGCCGTGCCGGGTGTGCGGCGAGGGTGTCTCGGTGTGGTCGATGCGGATGGTGGGCATCTCGGCCGCACCGGGCAGGAGGTAGTCGGCGTAGGTGGAGGCAAGCGGCTGCGCCGAGCGATCGTAGGGCATCTCTTCGAAGAGCGCGGTGCCGATGCCCTGGACCGCGCCGCCGATGGTCTGGCCCTCGACGATCATGGGGTTGACCAGCGTGCCGCAGTCTTCGCAGATGGCGTAGTCGAGCAGCTTCACCTGACCGCTGCCAGGGTCGACCTCGACCAGCGCGCCGTGGCTGGCGTAGCTGAACACGCCGGTGTCGACCGCCGGCTTGTAGCTCTCGGTGACCTCGAGCCCGCCGGTGTGCATCTCGCGCGGCAGGCGCTCGGGCCGGTGGTACCAGGCCTCGCCAAGCTGCTGCCAGCTGACCTCGCCGGCATCGCCGACGAAACGGCCATCCTGCAGGCGCACTGAATCGGGCGCGCCCGCGCCGAGGTGGGCGGCCAGCGGCCGCACCCGCGCGACCAGCACCTCGCAGGCCTTGGACACCGCGCCGCCGGCCATGACGATGGAGCGCGAGGCATAGGTGCCGGTGGAGAACGGGGTCTCGTTGGTGTCGCCGTGGGTGACCACGATGCGCTCGAGCGGCAGGCCGGTGATCTCGCTGGCCACCTGGGCGAGCGAGGTCTCCATGCCCTGGCCGTGCGAGTGCACGCCCACCTTGACCTCCAGCGTGCCGTCAGCGGCCAGCCGCACCGTGGCGCCGTCATAGCCGGGGACGATGGGCAGGCCCCAGGATGCGAACACCGAGGTGCCGTGCGCCGCCTGCTCGGTGTAGGTGGCAAAGCCCAGGCCGAGGAAGCGGCCCTGCGCCCGGGCCTGCGCCTGGCGCTGCGCGAAGCCGGCGTGGTCGAGCATGGCCATGACCCGATGCAGGCTGGACGGGTAGTCGCCGGAATCGAAGGCCTTGCCGGCGATGTTGGTGAAGGGCATGTCGGCGCCGCGCACCAGGTTCTCGAGGCGCACCGCGCAGGGATCGCGCCCGACGGTGCGGGCGATGGCGTCGATCATGAGCTCCATGGCGAAGGCCACGCCCGGCCGCGCCACGCCCCGGTAGGGCGAGAAGGGCGGCTTGTTGGTGGCCACGCCGTACACATGGCAGCGGTACTTCTCCATGCGGTAGGGGCCGGGCAGGTTGCCGATGATCTGACCGGTTTCCAGACAGGCGGTGAAGGGCCACACCGAGTAGGCGCCGCTGTCGACATGCACCTCGGCATCGAGGCCGAGCAGACGGCCGCGCTCATCGACATAGGCCGACATGCGGTACTGATGCTCGCGGCAGTTGGTGCCGGCCACGAGGTGCTCGCGGCGGTCTTCGATCCAGCGCACCGGGCGACGCAGCGTGAGCGCGAGCCAGGCGACCGCCACCTCCTCGGGCATGAGGTTGCACTTGTAGCCGAAGCCGCCGCCGACATCGGGCGCGATCACCCGCAGGCTGGCCAGCTCGAGGCCCAGGCACTGCGCCAGCCCCGAGCGGATCATGTGCGGCACCTGGGTGGAGGAATACACCACCAGCTGCGAGCGATGGTCATCCCAGTAGGCGAGCACCGCCTTGCCTTCCATGGGCGACATGCTCTGGCGCGCCATGCGGAACTCACGGGTGACCACATGGGCGGCGCGGCGGGCAACCTCGCTGAGGTCTTCCTCGCGCTTGAGATGGATGAACAGGTTGCTGTTCCAGTGCTCGTGCACCTGCACCGACGAGGCCCGCGCGGTGGCGGCATCGGGCAGCGGGGTGAGCGGCTCGATGTCGGGTACCACCTCGGCGGCGAGGTCTTCAGCCTGGGCGCGGGTGGGCGCCACGCACACCGCGAGCGGCTCGCCCACGAAGCGCACCTTGCCCTGCGCGAGCACCGGATAGTCGGACACCTGATAGCCGGGCAGCGAGGACTGCGCGGTGATGGGCAGGACCGAACCGGCGAGATGCGCTGCCGTGAAGATGCGGCCCTCGGCGCCGGCCGGCAGGCCGATGCCGCGCAGCCGCCCGTGGGCGAGCGGGCTGCGCACGAAGGCTGCCTCGAGCAGGCGCGGAAAGACCAGGTCGTCGATGAAACGGCCGCGGCCGTGCAGATGGCGCTCGTCTTCCTTGCGCAGGACGCGCGCGCCGATGCCCGTGGCAGAGGAACTCATGAAACGCTCCCGCGGATCAGCGGTTTGCCGACACCCCGTAACGATAGCTGTCGAGGGTGTTCTCGGCCACGCGGAACCAGAGGTTCTGCTCGTCGCGGAAGCGCCGCCAGGAGGTGAGCATCTTGGCGAACTGGGGGTTCTTCTCGGCGATCTCGTTGAAGGTTTCCTCGGTGGCCTTGTAGCAGGCGTCCATCACCGCGCGCGGGAAGGCGCGCAGCTGCGTGCCGCTGCCCACCAGGCGCTTGAGCGCCTCGGGGTTCTTGGTGTCGTAGTGGGCGATCATGGCGGCCATCTGCTCGGTGCTGGCGGCCTCGAGCATTTCCTGCTGGGTCTTGGAGAGGGCCTCCCAGGCCTTGGTGCTGACCAGCAGCGTGATCTGCGCGCTGCCCTCCCACCAGCCGGGGTAGTAGTAGAAGCGGGCCACCTTGTTCAGGCCGAGCTTCTCGTCGTCATAGGGGCCCACCCACTCGGCGGCATCGATGGTGCCTTTCTCGAGGGCGGTGTAGATCTCGCCGCCGGGGATCTGCTGCGGCACCACGCCGAGCTTGGCCATGATGGTGCCGCCCAGGCCGCCGATGCGGAACTTCAGGCCCTTGAGGTCTTCGACGGTCTTGATCTCCTTGCGATACCAGCCGCCCATCTGCACGCCGACATTGCCGCAGGGGATGGGCACGATGTTGTACGGCTTGTAGAGCTCGCGCAGCAGCTCGAGGCCGCCGCCGTAGAGCATCCAGGCGTTCTGCTGGCGCGCGTTCAGGCCGAAGGCCAGACCGGCATCGAAACCCAGCGCCGCGTTCTTGCCGACGAAGAACGACGAGAACACATGGCCGCACTCCACCGTGCCGGCCGAGACGGCATCGAAGATCTGCCCGGCGGGCACGATCTCGCCGGCGGCATGGGCGCGAAGATCGAACGAGCCGCCCGACATGGCGGTGACGCGCTTGGCGAGGGCATCGGCCGAGCCGTAGATGGTGTCGAGGCTCTTGGGCCAGGCGGTCTGCATGCGCCAGCGCGTGCCGGCCTGGGCATGAACCGTGGAAGAAACCGCCAGCGACGCGGCCGTGCCGGCCGCCGCCTTGCCTAGAAATCCTCTTCGCTGCATGAGTGCGCCCCAGTGGTTGGTGGAGAAAGGAACATCAGAAGACAGGCCGGCCCCGCGCGCGGGGCCGACAGCCGCCCCGGATGCCGCGAGCCTTGACAGAAACTCGGCCCGCGTGGAACCATGGTTTGCATGCAAACAATAGGCGTGGCCCGAGGGCTTGTCAACAAACCGCAGGCCGCCCGGCAAGGCGCCGGAACCCGTGATCGCGGCATCTGGGATCGGCCCGGTTTCCTGGTGCGCCGGCTGCACCAGATCCATGTGGCGCTGTTCCTCGAGCAGGTGGCCGATGGCGAGGTCACGCCCATCCAGTACGGGCTGCTCAGCATCCTCTCGATGAACCCCGGCATCGACCAGTTCACGCTCGGCGAGGAGCTCGGGCTTGATCGCGCCAATGTCGCCGGCATCCTCAAGCGCCTGGAAGCCCGCGGCTGGGTGCGGCGGGTGGTCGACGCCGACAACCGCCGCCGCAAGCTGTGCCTGGTCACGCCGCGCGGCGAGGCCTTCCTGAAGGCCCACCATCCGCAGATGCAGCAGTCGCAGCGCAAGCTGCTCGCGCCGCTCTCGGCGGCCGAGCGCGAGCAGTTCATCGACCTGCTCACGCGGCTGGTGGAAGGCAACAACGACAGCGGCCGCACCGCGCTGCGCCCCGGCGGCAAGGCCTTCGGCACGCCCGACTGAACCCCTCGCATGCATCACGGCGCCGCCGGCCGCGGCGCGAGACACGATTCCGATACCGACAGCGACACCGTCAACGACACCACCCAAGGCACCGGAGACCCATCAGATGGCCGACCTCAAGCTCGATTTCTGCGGCGTGAAGTTCAAGCACCCGATCATCATCGCCTCGCTGGAGACCACCAACAGCCCCGAGGTGATCCGCGAGTGCGTCGATGCCGGCGCCGCGGGCATGATCGTCAAGACCCTCACCGACATCGAGGACATGGCGCGCCTCACCGAGAACTCGAAGTACGCCATCCTCAACGAGAAGAACGAGCTCATCAAAGGCAAGGTCAACAAGAACTTCATCTTCTACAGCCGCTCGGGCTATTCCAGCACCGGCTTTCGCGAATGGGTGCCGCATCTCATCGAGCTCAACAAGTACGCGCAGGACCGCGGCTCGCACCTGATCGGCAGCGCCGGCGGCAAGACGGTGCAGAGCTGGATCGACATCTGCCGCACCATCGAGGACTGCGGCCTGCCCATGGTCGAGCTCAACTTCGGCTGCCCGCACCCGGCGATGATGCCCGGCGTGCATGGCGGCTCGATGATCGGCCAGGAGCCCGAGGTGGCCCGCGAGGTGACCGCCCGGGTGTGCGAGGCGGTGAAGATCCCGGTGGTGATCAAGCTCACGCCTGACCAGTCGCGGGTGATGGAGGTGGCGCGCGCCGTGAAGGAAGCCGGCGCGGCGGCGGTCACCGCCACCAACCGCTACACCGGCTTCTCGGTGGACATCGAGACCGGCCAGCCACGGCTGGGCGGGCCGGCCGGCATCGGCGGCGTGTGGGCCAAGCCGCTGTCGCTGCGCTGGGTGCACCGCATCTACAACGAGCTGGGCATGCCGATCACCGGCTCCAACGGCATCTACGACCACCGCGATGTGGTCGAGTTCATCATGACCGGCGCGCCGCTGGTGCAGGTGGGCTCCATCCTGATGCTCAAGGGCATCAAGTACCTGCCGCACATCATCTCGGGCCTGGAGGAGTTCATGGACAGCCATGGCTACCCCGACATCGCCTCGATGACCGGCATCGCCTCGCGCCGCGCGGTGAAGGACTACGGCGACCAGTTCCGCAAGCCGCGCATGCACAGCGAGATCGCGCAGGAGGCCTGCAAGAACCCGAGCTGCACCATCTGCATCCAGACCTGTTTCTACGACGCGCTGGCCCAGGGCCCGGGCAAGGTGGCCTCGCTGCACGACAACTGCATCGGCTGCGAGATGTGCACCCAGACCTGCCCCTTCAACGCCACCAGCATGCACACCACCACCGACGAGGACCGCGCCCGCGAGACCTTCTTCCAGATCCCCGATGGCGTGTTCGAGATCGGCAAGTTCGCCAAGGGCTTTGACCGCGGCATCAAGCTGGCCCGGGTGAAGGGATGAGCGCGGCGGCTCCCGCCACCGCGCCCGGCGCGGTGCGCTACCGGTTCGCCTTCGACATCGGCGGCACCTTCACCGACCTGGTGCTGCTCGGCAGCGACGGCTCGGTGCTCACCGCCAAGGTGCTCAGCGACCAGATCGATGTGGTCGGCCCCATCCGCGCCGGACTGGCGCGGCTGCTGGCGCAGCACGGCATCGCCATCGGCCAGGTGAGCGAGGTGGTGGTGGGCGCCACCACCGCGGTGACCAACCTGGTGATCGAACGCAAGGGCGCGCGCACCGGACTGATCGCCACCGCCGGCTTTCGCGATGTGATCGAGATCGCGCGCGAGCTGCGCTACGACCTCTATGACCTGACCGCGCCCGGCCCCGACCCGGTGATTCCGCGCGAGCTGCGCATGGAGGTGGCCGAGCGCATCGATGCCGCCGGCGCGGTGGTGCAGGCCCTGGACGAGGCCGATGCCGAGCGCGCGGTGCGCGCGCTGGTGGCCGCGGGCGCACAGGCCATCGCGGTGTGCCTGCTGCACAGCTTCACCAATCCCGACCACGAGCAGCGCATCAAGGCGGTGGCGCAGCGCGTGGCGCCGCAGCTGCCGGTGTCGCTTTCCAGCGAGGTGCTCGGCGAGCTGCGCGAATACGAGCGCACCGTGGCCACGGTGCTCAACGCCTATGTCATGCCCATGGTGGGTGGCTATCTCGGCACCATCGAGGACGGCCTGCGGGCCATGGGCATCCCGGCCACGCTGCGCATCATGCAGTCCAACGGCGGGGTGATCTCGCGCGAGTTCGGCGAGCGCATGCCCATCCGCATGCTCGAGTCGGGTCCGGCGGCCGGCGCGCTGGGCGCGGCCCATGCCGCGCGCCAGGCGAGCGTGGCCAATGTGGTCGCCTTCGACATGGGCGGCACCACCGCCAAGGCCTGCCTGGTCACCGACGGCACGCCCTCGGTGACCACCGACTTCGAGGCGGCGCGCCTGCAGCGCTTCAAGAAGGGCAGCGGCCTGCCGGTGCGCCTGCCCACCGTCGACCTGATCGAGATCGGCGCGGGCGGCGGCAGCATCGCGCATGTGGATGCCACCGGGCTGCTCAAGGTGGGACCGCACAGCGCCGGCTCCAAGCCCGGCCCGGCCTGCTACGGCCTGGGCGGCACCCAGCCCACGGTGACCGATGCGGCCCTGCTCATGGGCTACCTCGACCCCGCCGGCAATCTCAGCGGCGCGGTGCAGATCCGCCCCGACCTCGCCGAGCGCGCGGTGGCCGAGCACATCGCCCAGCCGCTTGGCCTGAGCGTGATGGAGGCGGCCAACGGCATCCACCGCATCGTGTGCGAGCACATGGCCGCGGCGGCCAAGATCCATGCGGTGGAAAACGGCCGCGATGTCCGCCGCTACACCCTGCTCGCCTTCGGCGGCGCGGGCCCCATCCACGCCCGCGAGGTGGCCCGCCGCACCGGCTGCACCGAGGTGCTCATCCCGGCCAACGCCGGCGTGTTCTCGGCCTTCGGCCTGCTGGTGGCGCCCATGAAGGTCGATGCGGTGCGCACCCGATTCACCCGCATGGCCGGCATCGACTGGGCAGCCACCGAGGCCCTGCTCGGCCAGATGCAGGACCGCCTGCGCGACGAGCTCGCCGCCGCCGGGGTGCCGCCGTCCGAGGTGCGGTTCCGCCGTACCGCCGACATGCGCTACGTGGGCCAGGGCTTCGAGGTGGAGACCGAGCTGCCGGCGCAGCTCGGGCCCGACCAGGCCGGCGCGGTGCAGGCCAGCTTCGAGCAGGCCTACATCGCGCGCTTCGGGGTGCGCCTCGAGAACCAGCGGCTCGAGGCGGTGAACTGGCGGGTGGAGGGCTTCGCGCCCGCGCCGCCCACGCCGGCACGGCCGGCCGCGCGCACCGGCGTTGCGGCCGCGGGCGCGCGCCGCTCGCGCCCGGCCTACTTCCCCGATGCCGGCGCCTTCATCGACACCCCGGTGATCGACGAGACCGAGCTGCGCCCCGGCGAGCGCCACGAGGGCCCGGCCCTGGTGGAGCAGCCCGGCTCCACCGTGGTCATCGGGCCGGGCGATCGCTTCGGCATCGACGCCGCCGGCAACCTGCGCATCACCCTGGGCGCGCGCGCCGGCCGCTGAGCCCGGCAACCGATGAGAGAGGCTTGCGCATGAACCCGATCGATCTCGAGATCTACTGGAACCGGCTGATCGCCATCACCGACGAGGCCGGCGCCGCGCTCAAGCGCACCTCGTTCTCCACCGTGGTGCGCGAGTCCAACGACTTCGCCTGCGTGCTCCTCGACAGCCAGGCGCGGCTGCTGGCGCAGTCGTCCCTGAGCATTCCCGGCTTCATCGGCACCGCGCCGCTGTCGCTGCGCGCCATGCTCCAGCGCATCCCGAAGGAGAGCCTGCAGCCCGGCGACATCCTGTTCACCAACGATCCCTGGATCGGCACCGGCCACCTGCCCGACGCGACCATGGCCGCGCCGGTGTTCGCCGGCGGCCGGCTGATCGCCTTCGTGATGGCGGTGGCGCATCTGTCGGACATCGGCGGGCGGCAGTGGTCGGCCGATGCCAACGAGGTCTACGAGGAGGGCGTGCGCTTCCCGGTGATCAAGCTCTCGGAGGGCGGCCGCTTCAACGAGTTCGCGCTCACCATGCTCGAGGCCAATGTGCGCCTGCCGCAGCAGGTGCGCGGCGACTTCGAGGCGCAGATGGGCGCACTGCGGGTCGCCGAACGACGGCTGCTCGAGATGCTGGAGGAGTACGGCCTCACCGGCATCGACGAGATTGCCGAGGCGATCTTCAGCGCCTCCGAGGAGGCGGCGCTGCGCGAGCTGCGGCGAATTCCCGAGGGCGTGTACACCGGCAGCGTCGACTCCGACGGCTTCGACGAGCGGGTGAGCATCCGCGCCACCATCACCGTGCGCCATGACGGCGTCACCGTCGACTACTCCGGCAGCACGCCGCAGGTGCGCTTCGGCATCAACGAGACCTTCAACCACACCTACGCCTACACCATCTACCCGTTCAAGTGCCTGCTCTCGCCGGGCATCCCGAACAACGACGGCTTCACGCGGCTGTTCACGGTGATCGCGCCCGAGGGCACCATCGTGAATGCCCGGCCACCGGCGGCGGTGGGCGCGCGCCACCTGATCGGCCACCAGCTGCAGGCCGCGGTGTTCGAGGCGCTGGCCCCGGTGATGCCCGAGCGGGTGCAGGCCGACAGCGGCACCCCGCTGTGGTCGGTTCTGCTGCGCGGCGTCGATGTCGAGAAAGGCACCTCGTTCTCGACCATCCTGTTCTTCAACGGCGGCATGGGCGCCATGCGCGAGCGCTCGGGGCCGCCCGCCTCGGGCTTTCCGGCCAACATCTCCAACACCCCGGTGGAGGTGGCCGAGACCCTGGCCCCGGTGATCTTCGGCGCCAAGCGCCTGGCCGACGGCTCTGGCGGCGCTGGCGCGCAGCAGGGCGGCATGGGCCAGGTGGTGTCGTTCCGATCGCGCTGGCCGGGCCGCCTGCGGGTGTCGCTGCTCACCGAGCGCACCCGCGTGCCGGCGCGCGGCATCATGGGCGGCGAGCCCGGACGGGTGGGCCATGTGCTGCTCAACGGCGAGCCGGTGGCCAATCCCAAGAGCGTGGTCGATCTGCTCGAGAACGACACCCTGGAGCTCGCCCTGCCCGGCGGCGGCGGCTACGGCCCGGCCTGAGCGCGGTCCTGAGGGACAATCCCGGTCAACCCTTCACCTGAATCCCCATGGCTGCCTCCTCCGAAGTCACCGTGCTCACCGTGCGGCACTGGAACGAGTCGCTGTTCTCGTTCACCACCACCCGCGACCCGTCGCTGCGCTTTCGCAACGGCCACTTCGTGATGATCGGCCTGCCGGTGGACGGCAAGCCGCTCATGCGGGCCTACAGCATCGCCAGCCCGAACTGGGCCGAGCATCTCGAGTTCCTGTCGATCAAGGTCGAGAACGGGCCGCTCACCTCGCGGCTGCAGCACATCCAGCCCGGCGACACGCTGCTCATCGGCCAGAAGGCGGTGGGCACCCTGGTCATCGATGACCTGGTGCCCGGCAAGCGGCTGTTCCTCTTTGCCACCGGCACCGGCCTGGCGCCCTTCATGAGCATCATCCAGGACCCGGACACCTACGAGCGCTTCGAGAAGGTGATCCTCATCCACGGGGTGCGCACCGTGAGCGAGCTCGCCTATGCGGACTTCATCCGCGACGAGCTGCCGCGCCATGAGTACCTGGGCGAGATGGTGTCGCGCCAGCTCATCTACTACCCCACGGTCACCCGCGAAGCCTTCCGGCACACCGGCCGCATGACCACCGCCATCCAGAGCGGCCAGCTGTTCACCGACATCGGCGAGCCGCCGCTCTCGGTGGAGACCGACCGCGGCATGATCTGCGGCAGCCCGGCCATGCTCAAGGAGACCTCCGAGATGCTCGATGCCCGCGGCTTCGTGGTCTCGCCCGCCTCGGGCGAGCAGGGCCACTATGTGATCGAGCGGGCCTTCGTCGAGCGTTGAGCGGCAGCGGCGCGCCAGCGGGCCTGGCCGCCGCCACGCCCGTGCCCGGGCCGGCCGAGCCGCCCCGGTACACGGTCGCGGTGAGGGCGCTGTGCGAGTTCGGCGCGCGCGCCGGCGACCTCGACCTGCGCTTCACCCCGGCGCCCACCGCCCAGCAGGGCATCGAGGGCCACCGCGCGGTGGCCGGCCGACGCGAGCCGGGCTGGCAGGCCGAATTCGCGCTCGAGACCCGCATGGACGAGCTGCGGGTGCGCGGCCGGGCCGATGGCTGGGATCCGGGCCGCGGCCTGGTCGAGGAGATCAAGACCCATCGCGGCGACCCCGCCCGCCTGCCCGCCAATCACCGCGCCCTGCACCGCGCCCAGGCCCGCGTCTACGGCTGGCTGCTGTGCGAGCGCTTCGGCCTGCCGCGCATCACCGTGTCGGTGGTCTATGTGGCGATCGAGGATCTGCGCGAGACCCGCCACGACGAGGACTGCGCGGCCGACGAACTGCGTGCCGACTTCATCGCGTTGTGTGAGCGCTGGCTCACCTGGGCGCGCAGCGAGGCCCTGCACCGCGCCGCGCGCGATGCCGCGCTGGCCGCCCTGCCCTTCCCGCAGGCAGCCTGGCGCGAGGGCCAGCGCGAGCTGGCCGAGGCGGTGTTTCGCAGCGCGCGCGCCGGCGCCTGCCTGATGGCGCAGGCGCCCACCGGCATCGGCAAGACCCTGGGCACGCTGTTCCCGCTGCTCAAGGCCTGTGCGAGCCAGGGCATCGACCGGGTCTTCTACCTGACCGCCAAGAGTCCGGGCGCGGCGCTCGCGCTGGAGGCGGCCGACGCGATGCGGGAGGCCGCGGGCGCCGTGCGCGCGGACGGGGGCGCAGATGCGGGCACAGACGCGGCACGCGCGCGCCCCAGCGGGCTGCCGCTGCGGGTGCTCGCGCTCACCGCGAAAGACAAGGCCTGCGAGCATCCCGACAAGGCCTGCCATGGCGACTCCTGCCCGCTGGCGCGCGGCTTCCACGACCGGCTGCCGGCAGCGCGAGCCGCCGCTGCGGACCGCGCCAGTCAGGCCAGGCTTGACGCCGCCGAGCTCCGGGAGTTAGCGCTGGCTCACGGCCTGTGCCCCTACTGGCTTGGTCATGAGATGGCGCGCTGGTCCGATCTGGTGGTGGCCGACTACAACCACTACTTCGACACCAGCGCCTTGCTGCACGCGCTCAGCCAGGAGCAGGGCTGGCAGGTGGCGCTGGCGGTGGACGAGGCGCACAACCTGCCCGAGCGGGCCCGCGCGATGTGGAGCGCCGAGCTCGCCAGCCCCGGGCTGCGGGCCGCGATGGCCGACGCGCCGGCGGCGCTGCGGCGCCCCCTGCAACGCCTGCAGCGGGCCTGGAACCGGCTGGCGCGGGAATCCGATGTGCCCTGGCGGGCGCTGGACAGCCTGCCCGCGCCGCTGCTGCGCGCGCTCGAGGCGGTGACCGAGGCCTGCAGCGACCAGCTCGCCGACGAGCCGGCAGGGCTGAGCCCGGCGCTGCGCCAGCTGCACTTCGATGCGCTCGCGCTCCTGAGGCTGCTGGAGACCCACGACCCGGCGCATTCGGTCATCGACCTGCGGCTGCTTGCGGGCGACCCGCCGCGCGGCGCGCGCGCGCCCGACACGGTGCTTGGCCTTCGCAACCTGCTGCCCGCGCCCTTCATCGGCCCGCGGATGCAGGCCGCCCATGCCAGCGTGCTGTTTTCGGCCACGCTCGCGCCGGCGAGCTTCCATGCCGACCTGCTTGGCCTGCCCGCCGACGCGCGCTGGCTGGAGGTGAGCGGCCCCTTCCGGCCGGAGCAGCTCACGGTGCGCATCGTGAGCGGGGTGTCCACCCGGCTGGCCGACCGCGACGCCTCGCTCACGCCGATCGCCGATCTGATCGCCGCGCAGTTCGCGAAGACGCCGGGCAACTACCTCGCCTTCTTCAGCAGCCATGACTACCTGGCAAGGGCCGCCGACCGGCTCGCCGAGCGTCACCCCGCGCTGCCGCAGTGGCGCCAGCCGCGCGGCGCCGACCCGGCCGCGCGCGCCGCCTTCCTGGCGCAGTTCGCGCCCGGTGGCCAGGGGGTGGGATTCGCCGTGCTCGGCGGCGCCTTCGCCGAGGGCGTGGACCTGCCTGGCGAGCGGCTGATCGGCGCCTTCGTGGCCACGCTCGGACTGCCGCCGGCCGAGCCGCTGAACGAGCTGACCCGGGCGCGTCTGGACGCCGCCTTCGGCCAGGGCCATGACTACACCTACCTCTACCCGGGCCTGCGCAAGGTGGTGCAGGCCGCCGGCCGGGTGATCCGCACGCCGCATGACCGTGGCTGGGTGTTCCTGATCGATGACCGGTTCCGGCGACCCGAGGTGCGCCGGCTGCTGCCGGGCTGGTGGCGCTTGGCGGACTGAGGCGCGGGAGGACTACGCCGCAGCCTGCGCCACAGGCCGGCCGCGGGCGAGAATCCGCCAGGACAGCACCGGCCACGGGCTGCGAGCCTGACCGGCATCGCCACCGAACACCACACAGCCGCCGGATGCCCGCTGCGGCTGATGCGCAAAAAAGGTCCGCAGACCCTTGAAGTAGTCGGGGTTCACGGTCGCGCCCGCCTTGATCTCCACCGGCCACAGCGAGGGCCCATCGGGAACGAGCAGATCGACCTCGTTGCCGGCCGAGTCTCGGTAGAAATACAGCTCAGCCGACTCGCCGGTGTTGAGGCGATCCTTGAGCGCCTCGATGACGACGAGATTTTCGAACAGCGCGCCCCACAGTGGATCCCTGGCCACCTGATCGGGGTGTCGCAGGCCGAGCAGCCAGCAGGCCAGGCCGACATCGACGAAGTAGAGCTTGGGCGACCTGACCAGACGCTTGCCGGTGTTGGTGAACCAGGGCGGCAGGAGATGGATGATCTGGCTGGTTTGCAGCAGGTCAGTCCAGGCTCGCGCCGTGGTGTGCGATACGCCGGCATCGCTGCCGAGCTGGCTCAGGTTCAGCATCTGCCCGGTCCGGCCGGCGCACAGCCGCACGAAGCGCTCGAAGCGCTGCAGGTCATGGACCGCGACAAGCTCCCGCAGATCGCGCTGCACATAGGTGGCGAAGTAGTCAGCCAATGCCTGGGAGGGGTCAAGGCCGCGGTCGTGGATGCGCGGGTAGAAGCCCGCGAGGAGGGTCTGGGGAAGGTCGGTGCAAACCGCCGGCCCGCGCAGACGAGCCAGTTCGGCCAGCGAGAAGGGGAGCAACCGCAGCAACGCGGTGCGCCCGGCCAGAGACTGCGATACCCGCCGCATGAGCTCGAACTGCTGGCTTCCGGTGAGCACGAAACGGCCGGGCGCGGGATCGGCGTCGACCATGCCCTGAAGGTAGGAGGTGAGCTCGGGCGCACGCTGGATCTCGTCGAGCACGGCGCCACCCGCACAGCCCGACAGAAAGCCGCGCGGGTCCTCGAGGGCAAAGCGCCGGGTATCGGGATCCTCGAGGCTGAAATACGGCAGCTGCGCGAACTCGGCGCGGGCCAGCGTGGTCTTGCCGCTCTGGCGCGGCCCCGTGAGCGTGATGACCGGGTAGCGCCCGGCGAGGCGCCGCAGCAGCGGGGCTAGATCACGCGCGATCATGCCGGCAGATTAACACCCCATGCAAATTGAAGAAATTTTCTTCAATTTGCATGGAATGGCCAGCCAGGCCGGAACGCGAAGCGGCCGCGCCCAGAACGCCAGGACCGATCAGGCCGGCTGCTCGAGCGTGGGCGCCGCATCCTGCAGGGTGGCACGGCGCATGTCGCGCGGCTGGCGGTTGTCCTCGAAGGCCCGGGCCCGGTGCATGGTGGCGCGGTTGTCCCACATGACCAGGTCGTGCACCCGCCAGACATGGCGGTAGACGAACTGGCGCTGCGTGGCGTGCTCGATCAGGTCGCGCACCATGGCCATGGCCTCGGGCACCGGCATGCCGTCGACGGCGCCGATGTGCGAGGACAGGTAGAGCGACAGACGGTTGGAGCCCGGCACCCGACGCACCAGCCGCTGTGGCACCGGCGCAAACTGCTCGCGCTCGGCCTCGGAGAAGCCCGAGAAGCCCAGCTGAGCCCGCGAGTAGAGCAGGCTGTGGCGGGCGACCAGCCCGCGCAGGCGCGCCTGGGTGGATTCGGGCAGGGCGTCCCAGGCGGCGCGCATGTCGGCGAACTCGGTATCGCCGCCCACATCCGGGATCACCCGCGCATGCAGCATCGAGTAGAGCGCGGGCGTGGCCTTGAACGAGCTGTCGCTGTGCCACAGCCGGTTGCCCAGGTTGAACATCCGGCGCGCGTCATCGGGCGGCAGCAGCGAGCCGTCGACATCGAGGTTGGAGAGATCGGCCATCTCGGCGTGCTTGAGCCGGTGCTTGTGCGCCTGCACCACCGCGCGGGTGGGTTCCAGCGGCCCGAGCGCGCGGGCGAAGGCCATCTGCTGGTCATCGTCGATCGGCTGGTCAGGGAACACCAGCACGCCGTACTGCTGCATGCCGAGGTGGATGCGCTGCAGGGTCTCGGCATCGGGCACGGTGCGCAGGTCGACGCCGCGCACCTCGGCCACGAACACCGGATGCAGGGGGGTGAAGCTCAGGGGCATGTCGAACTCCGGGGATGGACGCGCCGGGTGGCGATCGGGCGGGCGGCTCAGCCGGGCCGGCGCGGCAGGCCGAGCGCCTCGTAGGAATCGGCGCCGGCATCGTAACGCGCCTGCGCAGTGGCCATGATGGCGATGGCGTCTTCGCGCCGCGCCACGCTCTGGAAGATCTGGCTCTCCTGGCGGCGCGCGGCCTCCAGGGGCAGGTCGCGGCCGTCGATCAGGCTGCGCTTGCAGGCCGCCAGCGACCAGTCGGGCCAGCGGGCGATATGGCTGGCCCAGGCGATGGATTCCTCGCGCAGGCGATCATCAGGCACCACCTTGTTGATCGCGCCCAGGGCGAGCGCCTCGCGCGCGGTGATCGGACGGCCGTCGAGGATCATTTCCATGCACTTGGTGGGGCCGATCAGGCGGGCCAGCCGGGTGGTGCCGCCGGCGCCGGGGATGATGCCCAGCGCCACCTCGGGCTGGCCATAGGTGGCCGACTCGGCGGCGATGCGAAGGTCGCAGCCCCAGGAAAGCTCGGCGCCGCCGCCCCAGGCCTGGCCGTTGTTGGCCGCGATGACCACCATGGAGGTGGTCTCGATGAGGTCGAACACCGTGGGCTGGCGCGGCTTGTGGCTGGTGCGCGGCGGGAAGGCCCGCTGGCCGTCGATGATGCCCTGCAGCGACCAGTGGGCGATGAAGTAGCCGGGGCGGTCGGAGGCGAGCACCACCACCCGGCAGCGGGCCTCGGCCGCGGCCTGCAGCGCGTCGATGATGCGCAGCGCGAGCTCGGTGGTGCCGAAGTTGCGCGGCGGGTTGTCGATGAGGATGAGGCCGACGCCGTCGGCGGGTTGCGAGAACAGGGCGCTGGCTGCCATGGCGGCTCCGGTGGGAAGGTGCCGGCTCATGGTCCTGAAGCCGGCTGCGCTTGGCAAGCCGGCGCGTTCCGAGGCTCAGCCTGGCGGCAGCGACATCAGCGGCAGATTGGCCACCCGCACCGCCAGCCCGCGCTGGCTGGACACGCCGGTCTTGTCGAAGATGCGGCGGATGTGCGAGCGCACCGTGCCGGATGACACGCCCAGCCGCTCGGCGACCTGGGCCGGGCTGAGGTCGTCGACCAGGGCCACCATCACCCGGGCCTCGGCCGGCGTGAGGCGGTGCAGCGCGGCGAACTCCGCCAGGCGGGCCGCCCGCGCCGCGCCAGGCAGGCCGAGGCTGAGCGAGACCAGCTCGCCGGCGCCGTCGTCGGCGGACACCAGCCGCACCTGCCCCAGGCAGGGGCCGGCCGACTCGGGCACCTGGCCGGCGAAGTCGAAGAGCGGCGCGCTGCCCGGCGCAAGCTCGGCCAGCAGCCGCTGCCAGGGGGCCCGCAACAGCGGCTCGGTGGGCAGCAGCAGACCGCCCACGATTTCGAGGTGGATGGACTCGGCGATCAGCCGGCGGGCGCTGCGGTTGGCGTAGACGACACGGGCGGTGCGCGCGAGCAGGCACACGCCGTGATCGAGGGTATCGACCACCGACTTCAAGGGAATCTCGGGCCCCTCGGCGGAAACGGAGGGGGGCGGGGATGTCATGGGCTGCCTGACCGCGAGGGGACGCAGACAGTGTCGAAGCCGGGCGAAACCCGGGTCAATCACCGAAGCGGGCGAGGCTTGCAGGCCGAAAACTCATCCATTCTTGGGATGCGCGACGCCAACTTCGCCAGTACTCTCCGCGCCCTGCGCGGGGCCTCGCGCCCCGCGGGGCCTCGCGCCCACTTGCGCGCCGGTGCCGGCGGGCCCCGGCCCGAGGCTACCAGTCCATGTCGCCGTCAAGCATCTCGCGCGCGATGGTCCGGCGCAGGATCTCGTTGCTGCCGTCGGCGATGTTGACCTTGCGCAGGGACTGCCAGGCCTCGGTGAGATGCAGCTCGTTGGTCATGCCGATGGCGCCGTGGGCCTGGATCACCCGGTCGAGGGCCTGGGCGCCCATCTGGGTGGCGAAGGCCTTGGTCATGGCCACCTCCTTGCGCGCCGGCAGGCCGGCGTCGAGCAGGCGGGCGGCATTCAGGCACATCAGGTGGGCCGCGTGCATCTGCATGGCCGACTCGGCCAGCGGAAAGCTCACGCCCTGGTACTCGGCAATGGGGTGGCCGAAGGCCTCGCGCACCTTGATGTACTCGAAGGCCTTCTCGAGCGCGGCGCGCGACTGCCCCACCGCGCGCGCCGAGTTGTAGAGCCGGCCCAGGTTGACGCCGAGCATGGCGATGGCGAAACCCTTGTGCAGTTCGCCCACCAGCTGCCAGGGCTCGACGCGGATGTCGTCGAAGTGGAGCACCGCCTCGTCGCCGCCGGCGCTGCCCCACATGCGGATCACCCGTTCGACCACGAAGCCCGGCGAGGCGGTGGGCACCAGGAAGGCGCTGATGCCGCCGCGGCGCTGCGCCGCCCGCTCGGGATCGGTGACCGCGAACACGATGCAGTAGTCGGCATAGGGGCTGTTGGTCGTCCAGATCTTGCTGCCCGACAGGCGCCAGCCGCTGCCGTCGGGCACCGCGCGCGACTTCATCATCATGGCGTCGGAGCCGGCGCCGGGCTCGGACATGCCGAAGCACATGCTCTGGCGACCCGCCATCATGGGCGCCAGCATCTCCTCGCGCGCCCGCGGGCTGACCTGCGCCAGCACCGCCGATGGGCCGAAGGCCCAGTGGCTGATCGCATAGTGGCCCAGCCAGTACTGCTCCGAGCAGCGATGGAACACCCGCTCCCAGCCGCCGAACCAGGCCAGGTGCCCGAGACCGCCGCCGCCCAGCGAAGCCGGCACGCACATCGCGTAGTAGCCGGCGCGCGCGGCGGCCATGCGCACTTCGCGGATGAGGGCGAGCGCGTCGGGGTGGTAGCGGCCCTCGTCGGTGAACAGGCGGCGCTCGTCATCGAGCAGCGCGGCATGGCGCTCGTGGCGCGGGATGACTTCCTGCCTCAGGAAACCGTCGAGCCCGTCGCGCAGGGCGACGATCTCGGGCGGATAGGCCTCGTGGATGGCGGGCATCAGGCGCTCACGGCGGTTGAAGGGTGGACGGCGAGGCACTGTGCCACCCGGGCCGCGCCGGGCGCAATCGCGCCGGGGCGGGCTTCGGACCCTGACGCGTCGAGGCGGCGGGGCCGCGGCTGGGGCGCACCGATACACTGCCGGCATGAGCCGATCCGCCCCCGCCGCCGGCGCGCCCGCCGGCACCCTGGCCGCCGCGCTGGCCGTGCCCGCGCTCGGTCTGCTCTGGGGCCTGAACTGGCCCACGGTGCGGGTGCTGCTCGGCTGGTGGTCGCCCTGGACCATCCGCACGGTGGGTCTGGGCGCGGGCGCGCTGCTGCTGCTGGCCCTGGCCCGCAGCCGCGGGCAGGCGCTGGCCGTGCCGCCGGGCCAGCGCCTGCGGCTGGTGGGCTCGGCGCTGTTCACCATCGTGGGCTTCAACCTCGGCACCGCCTTCGCGCAGGTGGCGGGCAGCACCTCGCGCGCGGCGATCATCACCTTCACCATGCCGCTGTGGGCCACGCTGCTGGCCTGGCCGCTGCTGGGCGAGCGGCCCGACCGCCGGCGATGGCTGGCGCTGGCGCTGGGCGGCGGGGGTCTGGCGCTGCTGGCGCTGCCGCTGCTGCAGTCACGCGCCTCGCCGGCCGGGGTGATGCTGGCGCTGGGCGCCGGCATGAGCTGGGCCGCCGGCACCGTGCTGCTCAAGCGCTATCCGCTGTCGATGCCGCATGTGGCCGCCACCGGCTGGCAGCTCGCGGTGGGCGCGCTCACCTGCGCGCTGGGCTGGCTGGCCTTCGGGGCGCATCCGGTGCTCTCGGGCGCGCCGCAGGGCACGCCGCCCTGGCCGGTGTCGGCCTTCTGGGTGGCCCTGGCCTATCACATCCTGCTGGCGATGGCGCTGGCCTACCTGCTCTGGTTCGACATCATCGCGCGGCTCCCGGCGGGGGTGGCCGCGCTGGGCACGCTGCTGGTGCCGGTGGTGGGCGTGATCAGCGCCATGAGCCTGCTCGGTGAGCGGCCGGGCCTGCCCGACCTGCTCGGCTTCGCGCTGATCATTCCGGCGGCGGCGATCGCGCTGCTGGCCCCGGCGCCCGCACGGGCGCCGGCCCCCTCACGCGCCCACTGAAACGCCCGATGTCATGACCCGTCCCACCCGTCCCTGGCAACCCAGCGCCGAGCAGATGGCGCTGTGGCCCGAGGTCTCGGGCAACACCCTCAACGGCCTGGGCGAGACCGCGCCGCGCCGGCCCACGCCGGTCTACTGGCACGCTCCCGAGGCCACGCCGCACGGCCCGCTGCAGCGCTGGTTCCAGCAGCGCAACCCCGGCGGCCCGCTGGTTGCCCAGGCGCGCGCCGAACGGCAGCGGGTGCTCGACACGCCGCTGGCGCCGCTGGCCGCGCAGGCGGTGAACCGCAGCGCCGCCGAGTGGACCGAGGCGGTCCGGCGCGAGGCGCTGGCCGGCGGCGCCGACATTGTCGGCATCGCCCTGATGCGGCCCGAGTGGGTGTTCGAGGGTCATGTCGCCACCGGCCGTTACATCGTGATGCTGGGCGTGGCCCACGACTGGGAGCGCATGAAGACCGCGCCCGAGGAGCCCTCGGTGGCCGAGGTGGTGACGCAGTACGCCCGCGGCAACCGCGCGGCGCGGGCGCTGGCCTCGTGGCTGCGCGCGCAGGGCCACGAGGCCCATCCGCATGGCGGGCCGATGGCCGGGCCGGTGACGCTGATTCCACCGGCGCTGGCCTGCGGCTTTGGCGAGCTGGGCAAGCACGGCTCGATCATCCACCGCAGCCTTGGCTCGAGCTTCCGGCTGGCGGCGGTGCTCACCGATGTGCCGCTGCTGCCCGATGCGCCCGATGTGTTCGGCGCCGACGACTTCTGCACGCGCTGCCGGGTGTGCGAAGACGCCTGCCCGCCGGCGGCGATCGCCCCCGACAAGCAGCGGGTGCGCGGCGAAGTGCGCTGGTATGTGGACTTCGACCGCTGCCTGCCGTACTTCAACGAGCACGGCGGCTGCGGCATCTGCGTGGCGGTGTGCCCCTGGAGCCGGCCCGGGGTGGCGCCGCGCCTGCTGGACAAGCTGACCCGCCGCGGCGGGCCACCGACCGAGGCGCCTCAGGCCGACAGCGCGAAGCCCTCGTAGCCGGCCGCCGCCACCTCGCTGCAGCGCCGGGCGTAGTCGGGGAAGCCCAGCAGCGGCATGAACACCCGGGTCTTGCCGGGCACATTGGCGCCCAGGTACCAGGAATTGCACTGCGGATAGAGCGTGGCGTCAGCCACCGCATTGACATGACCCACCCAGGCGTCCTGCGCCTGCGGCAGCGCCTCGATGCTGCGACGGCCCTCGCGGCGCATCCAGTCCATGCACTCGGCGATCCAGTTCACATGCTGTTCGATGGACACGATCATGTTGGTGAGCACCGAGGGGCTGCCCGGACCCGAGATGGTGAACAGGTTGGGGAAGCCCGCCACATTCAGGCCCAGGTAGGTGCGCGGACCGGCCGACCAGGCCTCACGCAGGCTCAGGCCGCCGCGGCCGCGGATGTCGATCTTCATCAGCGTGCCGGTCATGGCGTCGAAGCCGGTGGCAAACACGATGCGGTCGACCTCGTACTCCTGGCCGCCAGCCATCACGCCGCGCGGGGTGATGGCCTCGATGCCACCCTGGCTGATGTCGACCAGCTTCACATGGGGCAGGTTGAAGGTGGCGTAGTAGCCGGTGTCGACGCACATGCGCTTGCAGCCGAGCACCTGGCGCGGCGAGAGCAGCTCGGCGGTGGCCGGGTCCTTGACCACCTCGCGGATGCGCGCGCGCACCCAGTCGGCGGCAATCTGGTTGGCCTTCATGTCGATCATGAGATCGGCGAAGGAACCCTGGAAACCCAGGCCACCGCGGTCCCAGCGCTCCTGGAAGGCCCGGTGACGGGTTGCCTCGTCGACGCTGAAGATGGAGATCTCGCTGCGCGGATGGTTCGAGCCGAAGCCGCTCAGCATCTGGCTGTTGCGCGCGCGAAAGCCGCGGTAGTCGGCCTTGATGCGGGATTCATAGGCCGGGTCGAGGGGGGCATTGCGCGCCGGGATGGAGAAGTTGGCGGTGCGCTGGAAGACCGTGAGCGCGCTGGCCTGCTGCGCGATGATCGGAATGGACTGCACCGCCGAGGAGCCGGTGCCGATCACCGCCACCCGCTGGCCGGTGAAGTCCACCGGCTCATGCGGCCACTCGCCGGTGTGATAGGTGGGACCCTTGAAGGAGTCGAGGCCCTTGAAGGCCGGCTTGTTGGTGGACGACAGGCAGCCGGTGGCCATGACCACGAAGCGGCCGGTGACCGCATCGCCGCGGTCGGTGCGCACCGTCCAGCGCAGGGCCGACTCGTCGAAGTGGGCGGCCATGACCCGGGTGGAGAAGCGGATGTCGCGACGCAGGTCGAAGCGGTCGGCCACATGGTTGGCGTACTTCAGGATCTCGGGCTGCGGCGCGAAACGCTCGCTCCAGTGCCACTCCTGCTGCAGGTCGTCGTCGAACTGGTAGGAGTACTCCATGCTCTCGACATCGCAGCGCGCGCCGGGATAGCGGTTCCAGTACCAGGTGCCGCCCACGCCGTCGCCGGCCTCGAAGACCACGGCGCTCAGGCCCAGGCGACGGGTCTTGTGCAGCATGTAGAGGCCGGCAAAACCGGCGCCGACGATGACGACATCGACGGCGGAATCAGGGGCGGATGAGGGGGTGGCAGCAGAAGCGGTCATGGCGTGCAGCGGTGACGGTGGAGCCGTCGAGCATACGCCGGCGCGGCCCGGGCGGTGACCGGGCCGCCGGGGAAAGCGGAAGCGGGGCGCGGCGGGGGCGCGTGCGGCGGGGGCGTGCGGCGGGGGCGCCCGCCACTGGCCGGGCTGACCCGGCTCAATGCGGGCCGCGCCGGCTGCCCTCACCATCAACCACCGACCGCGCCGGCCGGGCCCCGGTGCTGGCGCGCAGCCCACCGAGACCCGAATGCCCGAGCCCGATCGCTGGCGCGTCGCGCCTGCCGACCTGTACCGCCCCTGCGATCCCGCCTGCCTGCCCGGCCCGACCAGCGAGTCATTGGCCGACATCGATCTTGCCCTCGGCCAGCAGCGCGCCACCGAGGCGCTGGCCTTCGGCATCGACATGCCGGCCCGCGGTCACAACCTGTTCGTGATGGGCCCGCCCGGACTGGGCCAGCGCGCGCTGCTCGAGCGCGTGCTCGGCGAGCGGGCGGCCCGGCGGGCGGCGCCCGATGACTGGTGCTACGTGTTCAACTTCGCCACCCCGCACCGGCCGACCCGGCTGCGCCTGCCCACCGGCCGCGCGCCGGCCCTGCAGCGCGACATGGCCCAGCTGGTGCGCGACCTGCGCGCCGGCATCCCGGCCGCCTTCGAGGCCGACGACTACCGGCGCCAGCGCGAGGCCCTCGAGACCGGTCTGATCGCCCGCCAGGACCGCGCCATCGGCGAGGTGGGAGACCGGGCCCGCGCCGAGGGCATCGCGCTGCTGCGCACGCCGGCAGGCTTCGGCTTCGCGCCGCTCAGGGGCGACGCGGTGATGCCGCCGGCCGAGTATCAGGCCCTGAGCGCGGCCGAACGACAGCCGATCGACGCGGCGATCGAGCGCCTGCAGCAGGAACTCGAGGCGGTGGTGGCGCAGATCCCCACCTGGCGGCGCGAGACGCAGCGCCAGCTGCGCGAGCTCGATCGGCGGGTGACGCAGCGGGTGGTGGATGCGCTGATCGCCGAGGTGAAGACCGAGTACGCCGGCATCGAGGCGGTGAGAGCGCATCTTGAAGCCGTGCATGCCGATGTGCTCGACCATGCCGACAGCTTCCAGGCGCCACGCGAGACCGAGGGTCCGTCGCTGCTCGCCCTGGCGATGGCGCGCGGCGAAGCGGTCGAGACGCCGGCCGCGCGCTACGCGGTGAATGTGCTGGTGCATCACGACCCGGCCGCCGGCGCGCCGGTGGTCTTCGAGGACCAGCCCACGCACGACCGGCTGCTCGGCCGCATCGAGCACGAGTCGCGCATGGGCATGATGGTCACCGAGTTCGGCCTGATCCGCGCCGGCGCCCTGCACCGGGCCAACGGCGGCTACCTGGTGATCGACGCGCTGCGCGTGCTCACCGAGCCGCTGGCCTGGGATGCGCTCAAGCGGGCGCTGCGCAGCGGCGAGATCGGCACCGGGTCGCTCGCCCAGGCGCTGGGGCTGATCAGCACGGTCTCGCTCGCGCCCGAGCCGATTCCGCTCGACCTCAAGGTGGTGCTGGTGGGCGAGCGCCGGCTCTACTACCTGCTGCGCGCGCTCGATCCGGATTTCGACGAGCTCTTCAAGGTGGCGGCGGATTTCGCCGAGGACATGGACCGCGGCAACGGCGCCGATGCCGACTTCGCGCGGCTGCTGGCCACGCTCGCGCGGCGCGAGGCGCTGCAGCCGCTGGCCGCCGGGGCGGTCGCGCGACTGGTGGAGCAGGCCGCGCGCTGGGCCGCCGACTCGGCCAAGCTGTCGCTGCGCATCGACGCCCTGGCCGATCTGATGCGCGAAGCCGACCATCTCGCGCAGCGCGACGGCGCCAGCCTCACCGGACGGGCGCAGGTGCAGGCCGCGATCGATGCCCGCGCGCGGCGCGGCGCGCGCATCAGCGACCGGCTGCGCGAGCAGGCCCTGCGCGGTCGGGTGCTGATCGACACCGAGGGCGAGCGCACCGGACAGGTCAACGCGCTGTCGGTGATCGGCCTGGGCGCCGACAGCTTCGGCGCGCCGATGCGGGTGACCGCCAGCGTGCGCCAGGGCCAGGGCGGCGTGCTCGACATCGAGCGGGAGGTGCAGCTCGGCGGGCCGGTGCATGCCAAGGGCGTGCTGATCCTGGGCGGCTGCCTGGCGGCGCGCTACTGCCCCGAGCGACCGCTCTCGTTGTCGGCGCGGCTGGTGATCGAGCAGAGCTACGGCGGCATCGAGGGCGACAGCGCCTCGGCTGCCGAGCTGTGCGCGCTGCTGTCGGCGATCGCGCGGCTGCCGCTGCGGCAGTGGCTGGCGGTGACCGGCTCGGTGAACCAGCACGGCGAAGTGCAGGCCGTGGGCGGCGTCAACGAGAAGGTGGAGGGCTTCTTCCGGCTGTGCCGCGAGCGCGGCCTGACGGGCGCGCAGGGCGTGGTGGTGCCCCGCGCCAATCTCGGCGACCTGATGCTGGAGGCGGCGCTGGTGGACGCGGCGGCGCAGGGGCTCTTCCATGTGCACGCGGTGTCCGGCATCGACGAGCTCATGACCCTGCTCACCGGCCTGCCCGCCGGCGCGCGCGATGCCGCGGGGCGCTACCCGCCGGGCTCGGTCAATGCCCGCGTGGAGGCCCGGCTGCTGCAGCTTGCCGAGCATTCCCGCCACGAGGCCGCGCCACCCAAGCCCGCCCGACGCCGGGCTTGACCCAGCGCAAGGCAGGCGGGCGCTCCCGGCGGCATCGTGCGCTCATCCGCCACCCCTCACCGATTGCGCCCATGCCCGAACCGCAACCCCCGCTGCCGCCCGCGATCATCCGCTTCCTGAGCGTCTCCCGACAGTGGCTGCTCGGCGCCGCCGGCGGCCCTCGTCCCGCGGCGCGCGCATCGACCCCGTCCACGCCGGCCTGGCCAGCGCATCAGGCGCGACTGCGCGCGATGTGGATCGCCCACGGCCAGCAACGCTAGCGGGTCGCCATGCAGCGTCCCCTCTTCATCCGCAAGGACGCGCAGACGCTGCGCGTGCCGCCGCACTTCGCCGACTACGAGCGCGACCGGCGGGCTTTCAGCTGGGCCGCCGCGGCGCGCGCGCTCGAGGGTCTGCCCGGCGGCGGCCTGAACATCGCCCACGAGGCGGTCGACCGGCACGCCGCCGGCCCGCTGGCCGCGCGCATCGCGCTGCGCTTCGTGGGCGGCGGCCAGCCGCCGGTGGACTTGAGCTACGCCGAGCTCGCCCGGCTCACCAGCCGTTTCGCCAACGGCCTCGCGCGCCTGGGCCTGCGCCGCGGCGAACGGCTGTTCATCCTGGCCGGGCGCATTCCGGAGACCCCGGTGGCGATGCTCGGCGCGCTCAAGGCCGGCGTGGTGGTCTCGCCGCTCTTTGCCGCCTTCGGGCCCGACCCGATCGCCACCCGGGTGAACCTCGGCGAAGGGCGGGTGCTGCTCACCACCGAATCGCTCTACCGGCGCAAGCTTGCCGACTGGCGCACCCGCATGCCGGGGCTGCGGCAGGTGCTGGTGGTGGCCGAGCCGCCTGCGGCGCCGTCTGCCGGACCCGCCCGCGTGGCGCCGGCGATCGCCGCCGAGCACGGCGTGGTCGACTACGGCGAGCTGATGGCGGCATCGGCCGAAGACTTCGCGGTGGAGCGCACCTCGGTGCGCGACCCTGCGCTGCTGCACTTCACCAGCGGCACCACCGGCGCGCCCAAGGGCGCGATCCACTGCCATGGCGCGGCGGTGGCCCACCACGCCACCGGGCTGTACGCCCTCGACCTGCACGACGAGGATCGCTACTGGTGCACCGCCGACCCGGGCTGGGTGACCGGCACCGCCTACGGCATCCTGGCGCCGCTGCTGCATGGCGTGCGCTCGCTGGTGGATCGCGACGAGTTCGATGCCGCGCGCTGGTACGCGCTGCTCGAGGCCGAGCGCATCAGCGTCTGGTACACCGCGCCCACCGCGATCCGCCTGCTGATGCGCGCCGGTTCGCAGGCGCTTGCCGGGCGGCGATTTCCGGCGCTGCGCTTCGTGGCCAGCGTGGGCGAACCGCTCAACCCGGAAGCGGTGTGGTGGGGCGAGCAGGCCCTGGGCCTGCCGATCCATGACAACTGGTGGCAGACCGAGACCGGCGGCATCATGATCGCCAACACCCCGGCCTTCGAGATCCGGCCCGGCTCGATGGGCCGGCCCCTGCCGGGGGTGGAGGCGGCGGTGGTCGAGCGGCTGGCGCAGACCCACCGCAACGGCTCGCAGCGGGTGCGGATCATCGAGGCGCCGGGCGTCGATGGCGAGCTCGCGCTGCGCGTGGGCTGGCCCTCGATGTTCCGCGGTTATCTGAACGACGAGGCGCGGTATCGCCGCTGCTTCGCCGACGGCTGGTACCTCAGCGGCGACATCGTCAGACGCGACGCCGACGGCTGGTACTGGTTCGTGGGTCGCGGCGACGATGTCATCAAGGCGGCCGGACATCTCATCGGCCCCTTCGAGGTGGAGAGCGCGCTGATGGAGCATCCGGCCGTGACCGAGGCGGCAGCCATCGGCGTGCCCGATCCGGTGAGCGGCGAGGCGATCAAGGCCTTCGTCTGCCTGAAGCTGGGCACCGTGGCCGACGAGGCACTGCGCGAGGACATCCTGGCCCACGCCCGGCGCCGGCTCGGCCCGGCGGTGGCGCCGCGCGCGATCGCGTTCGCGGACACGCTGCCGCGCACCCGCAGCGGCAAGATCATGCGGCGGCTGCTCAGGGCCCGCGAGCTCGGCCTGCCCGAGGGCGACCTCTCGGCGCTGGAGACCGCGGCATGAGCGCGGCGCCGATGACCGCGCCTGCCCCCGACACGCTCGGCTGGACGCCCGAGTTCGCCCGGGCGCGGCTGGCCGACATGGTGCGCATCCGTCGCATGGAGGAGCGCTGCGCGCAGCTCTACGGCGAGCAGAAGATCCGCGGCTTCCTTCACCTGTATGTGGGCGAGGAGGCGGTGGCCACCGGCGTGATCGCGGCGCTCACCCCGGCCGACAACGTGGTGGCCACCTACCGCGAGCACGGCCACGCCCTGCTGCGCGGTGTGTCCATGCGCACGATCATGGCCGAGATGTACGGGCGCGAGCAGGGCTGCTCGCGCGGCCGCGGCGGCTCCATGCACCTGTTCAGCCGCGAGGCGCGGCTCTATGGCGGCAACGCCATCGTGGGCGGCGGCCTGCCGCTGGCCGCGGGGCTGGCGCTGGCCGACAAGACCCTGCGCCGGCGCGCGCTCACCGCCTGCTTCTTCGGCGAGGGCGCGATGGCCGAGGGCGCGTTCCACGAGGCAATGAACCTCGCCGCGCTGTGGCAGCTGCCGGTGCTCTTCTGCTGCGAGAACAACGGCTACGCCATGGGCACGGCGCTGACGCGCAGCCAGTCGCAGACCGACCTGCGGGCGCGCGCCGCGAGCTACGGCATGCCGGCGGCCGCGGTCGACGGCATGGATGCGGTGGCGGTGCATCAGGCGGCCAGCGCGCTCGCAGGGCTGGTGCGCGAGGGCGGCGGGCCGGCCTTCCTCGCGCTGAACACCTACCGCTTCCGCGCCCACTCGATGTTCGACCCGGAGCTCTACCGCTCCCGGCAGGAGGTGCAGGACTGGCTCGCCCGCTGCCCGATCGCGGGTCTGCGCGATCGGCTGAAGGCCCAGGGCCTGCTCGACGAGACCGGCTTCGCCGCGATCGAGCAGGCCGCCGACGAGGAGGTGGCCGATGCGGTGGCCTTCGCCGAGGCCGGCAGCTGGGAACCGGCGAGCGATCTCGCCCGCGACCTGCTGGCCGCGGAGCCGGCGCCTTGAGCCGGCGCCTGAGCTATCGCGACGCGCTGCGCGAAGCCCTGCGCGAGGCCCTGCTGGCCGATCCTCGGGTGCTGCTGATGGGCGAGGATGTGGGCGCCTACGGCGGCACCTATGCGGTGTCGCGCGGGCTGCTCGCCGAGTTCGGGCCGCTGCGCATCCGCGACACGCCGCTCTCGGAGCTGGGCTTCGTGGGCGCGGGCATCGGCGCGGCGATCGGCGGCCTGCGTCCGGTGGTGGAGATCATGAGCGTGAACTTCAGCCTGCTCGCCCTCGACGCGATCGTGAACACCGCGGCGCTCTACCGGCACATGTCGGGCGGGCAGTTCGGCGTGCCGCTGGTGATCCGCATGGCCACGGGCGCCGGTCGCCAGCTCGCCGCGCAGCACTCCCACAGCTTCGAGGCCTGGTATGCCCATGTGCCGGGGCTGCGGGTGCTGGCGCCGGCCACCGTGGCCGACGCGCGCGGCATGCTCGGCCCGGCGCTGGCCGACCCCGACCCGGTGCTGCTGTTCGAGCATGTGCAGCTCTACGGCGCGGAAGACGAGCTCGATGACACGGCGCCGCCGGTGGACATCGCCCGCGCGCGGGTGCGCCGCGCCGGGCGCGATCTCAGCCTGATCACCCACGGCGGCTGCCTGCCGCTGGCAATCGCCGCGGCAGCCACGCTGGCCGCCGAGGGCATCGAGGCCGAAGTGATCGACCTGCGGGTGCTGCGGCCGCTCGATGAGGCCACGGTGATCGCCTCGGTGCGCAAGTGCCGGCGGGCGGTGGTGATCGACGAGGGCTGGCGCTCGGTGGGCCTGGCGGCGGAGGTGGCCGCGCGCATTGCCGAGCAGGCCTTCTGGGATCTCGACGCGCCGCCCGCCCGGGTCTGCGCCGAGGAGGTGCCCATCCCCTATGCGCGGCACCTCGAGCAGGCGGCGCTGCCGAGCGCCGAGCGGGTGGTGGCCGCGGCGCGCGGACTGCTGGGCGCCGGTGCGGGTGCGGGTGCGGGTGCGGGTGCGGGTGCGGGTGCGGGGGCGGGCGCGGGCGCGGGTGCGCGATGAGGCGCCATCGAGGGCGCCGTGGCTGAGGCTCCGGCGATGAGCGCGGCAGCCGGTGGCTCCGACGGCGATGGCGCGTTTCGCCTTCCCTCGCTCGGCGCCGACATGGACGAGGGCACGCTGCTCAGCTGGCTGGTGGCCCCGGGCGACCGGGTGCATCGCGGTCAGGTGCTCGCGGTGGTCGACACCGCCAAGGCCGCGGTGGAGGTGGAGTGCTGGCAGGAAGGCATCGTGCGCGAACTGCTGGTGAGCCCCGGCACCTGCGTGCCGGTGGGCACGGTGCTGGCCCGTCTGGCGCCGGCGGGGGCGCCAGCGGGGGCGACTGCGGCCGTCGCCGCCGCGCCTTCCGCGCCCGCGGCTGCCCCGGCGCCCGCGCCCATGCCCATCCCCGCCCGTGCCCCTGTCTTTGGCCCTGCGCCGGCGCCTGCGCCTGCCCCGGCCGACCGCGTCCGCATGTCACCCGCGGCACGGCAGCGGGCCCGCGAGCTCGGGCTCGACCCCGCATCCCTCATCGGCCACGGCCCGGGCGGTGCGGTGAGCCTTGCCGATGTCGAGGCCGCAGGCGCCCGACCGTCATCGTCATCGGCCGCGGCATCCGCCCGGGCACCCGCCGAGGTCACCGACCGCCAGGTCGCCATGCGCGCCGCGATTGCCGCGGCCATGAGCCGCTCCAAGCGGGAGATCCCGCACTACTACCTGTGGGAGCGCATCCCGATGGCGGCCGCGCTCGACTGGCTGCGCACCCGCAATGCCGAGCGGCCACCGGCGGAACGGCTGCTGCCGGCCGCGCTGCTGCTGCGCGCCACCACGCGGGCCCTGGCCCGGGTGCCCGAGCTCAACGGCCACTGGCGCGACGGCGCGTTCAGCCCCGCCTCGACGGTGACGCTGGGCGTGGCGATCTCGCTGCGGGGCGGCGGTCTGGTCGCGCCCGCGCTGGCCGACACCGCGGATCGCCCGCTGGCGCAGCTGATGGCCGGGCTCTCGGGCCTGGTGCGGCGCGCGCGCGCCGGGGTGCTGCGCAGCGCCGACCTCGTCGAGCCCAGCCTCACGGTGACCCAGCTCGGCGATCAGGGCGCCGAGGCGGTGCTCGGGGTGATTCGTCCGCCGCAGGTGGCGCTGGTGGGCTTCGGACGGATCGCGGAGCGGGCCTGGGCCCAGGACGGCTGGCTGCGGCCGATGCCGGTGGTGGTGGCCAGCCTCGCGGCCGATCACCGCGCGTCCGACGGGCATCGCGGCGCGGTCTTCCTCGCCACGCTGCGCGAGTGCCTGCAGCAGCCGGCCGGGCTCGACGCGCCCGCCACGCCCTCCCCTTCATCGGACCTGTCCCCACCCCCGCCATGACCGCATCCGACGCCGATCTGACGAATGCGGTGCTGGCCGCGCTGCGCGCCATCGCGCCGGAGATCGATCCCGCCAGGCTCGACCCCGATCGGCCGCTGCGCGAGCAGGCCGAACTCGACTCGATGGACTGGCTGCACCTGCTCACCGACCTGCACGCCCGCACGGGCGCCGACATCGGCGAGGCCGACGCCGGCCCCCGGCTGAGCCTGCGCGGACTGTGCGCGCTGCTGGCCGCGCGCGGCGCGGTTCAGCCGGCCGGCAGCCGCAGCGGCTGATGCACGCGGCGCAATGACTGCCAGAGCGCCACGGTCTCGGCGATGCCGGCGTCGCGGCTCTGCGGCCGCACTGCGGCCTGGACCAGCACCAGACGGCGAGCCGGGTCGACCATCAGGGCCTGACCGCGCTCGCCCAGCCAGGCGAAGCTGCCGTCGTTCTCGGTGAAGACCCAGGTCTGGTAGCCATAGCCCCAGCCGCGACCGGTCTGGCGGGCGCCGACCTGCGCGCGGGTGAGCTCGCGCAGCCACGCCGCCGAGACCACCTGGCGAAAGTCGACGCGGCCCTGGCGGGCAAGCAGGGCGCCCAGGCGGCCGTAGTCGCGCAGCACGGCGTTGAAGCCGGTGAAGCCCAGCTCCTGGCCGCCGCGCTCGAGGATCCAGGACGCATCGGCCTCGGCGCCGATCGGCTTCCAGAGGCGGTCGGAAAAGAAGTCGCACAGCGGCTGGCCGGCCACGGCACGCATCACCAGTCCCAGCACGAAGGCATCGCCCACCGAGGGATGCCAGCGCTCGCCGGGCGGCGCGAGCCGCTCCTCGTAGAGGCGGGCGGCACGCACCCCGCCCGCTTCCCAGCCGCCGGGCAGGCCCATGCCCTCGAGATCGTCGGCGGTGAGGTCGTCGCGCGGGCGCATGCCCGAGCTCATGGTGAGCAGATGCCGGACCGGCGTGGCGCCATAGGGGCTGCCGGCCAGCCCCGGCACATAGAGCTGGGCCGGGTCGTCGAGCCGCAGCCGGCGCTCCTGCAGCGCGATGCCGGCCATCAGCGCGAGCAGGCCACCCGCCATCGAGAAGGAGGTGAACCGGTGCGCGTCGCCGCGCCCGTACTGGTAGCGCTCGGCAAGGATCACCTCGTCGCGCGCGATCAACAGGCCGGTGACCGGATTGCGCGCGAGGTAGTCATCGACCGCCGCGCCCACCGGGGTGCCGGCCGCGGGCCGGCGCCAGGGCCGCGGCGCGGCGGCGCGGGCCGAGGTGTTGGCGGGGAAGATCTCGTCCAGGCGCGAGAAGCCGTCGACGCTGGCCGCCGGGCTGTTCCAGTTGGCGCGGGTGGCGCGCGGATACCGGCCTTGCGGATCGGCATAGCGGGCCAGCTCGGGACCGGCC
>JAGWVN010000031.1 GCA_018970865.1 Betaproteobacteria bacterium | reverse complement strand
TGCATGCGGATGGACTCGGCGAGGTAGCGGTAGCTCTCGGCGTCGCCGGCCACGGCCCGGCCCATCCAGGGCAGCACGCGGAACGAGTAGGCGTCGTAGATCGGCTCGAGCGGCTTCCACACCCGCGAGAACTCCAGCACCAGCAGTCGCCCGCCGGGCTTCAGCACCCGGGTCATCTCGACCAGGGCGCGGTCCTTGTGAGTCATGTTGCGCAGGCCGAAGGCGACCACGCAGCGATCGAAATAGCCGTCGGGGAACGGCAACCGCTCGGCGTCGCAGCACACCACCGGGCCGGGCCGCCCGTCATCGAGCAGGCGATCGCGACCGATGGCCAGCATCGACTGGTTGATGTCGGTGAGCCAGACCTCGCCGGTGGGGCCGACGCGCCGCGCGAACTGCCGGGAGAGATCGGCGGTGCCGCCGGCGACATCGAGCACCCGCATGCCGGGGCGGACCGCGGCGTGCGCCACGGTGGCCGCCTTCCAGATCCGGTGGAGGCCCGCCGACATCAGGTCGTTCATGGCGTCGTAGCGGGCGGCAACCGAGTCGAACACGCCGCGCACCCGCTCGGCCTTGCGGGCCGGGTCGACCGTCTGGAAGCCGAAATGCGTGGCGGGCTCGGCCTCGGGCGGGACGGCCGCGGGCTGGGCAGGGGGCGGGGCGCCCTCGGGCTGCGCGGCGGGCGACACGCTCATGCGCCGCCCCGGCGCACCTCGGTGGCCTGCAGCGGCGCGGCATCGGCCGGGGCGCCTGCGCCAGCGGGATCGCGGCTGGCGCCGGCCTCGGCGAGCTTGCGCAGATACTCCTGCCAGAGCCGGGTCTCCTGGGTGCCGAGCCAGTGCAGGTAGTCCCACGAGTAGAGCCCGCTGGAGTGGCCGTCATTGAAATAGGGCTGGATCGCATAGTGGCCGACCGGCTCGATGCGGTCGATGCCCACCTCGCGCTTGCCCACCTGGAGCGTCTCCTGGCCAGGGCCGTGGCCGCGGACCTCGGCCGAAGGCGAGTGCACCCGCAGGAACTCGAAGGGCAGCCGGAAGTGGCGGCCGTCGTCGAATTCGATCTCGAGCACGCGAGACTGCTGGTGCACGACGATGCGGGTGGGTGTCGGGGTTTGCTTGTCTAGACCGGCCATGGGCTACCAGGATCGTCAGGGGCGGCGCAAGCCGCGAACGCCGGCCGCCGCGGCAGCCGATCCGGACGATGGTAGCGGATTCCCGTCGCCGCGAGGCGCCGACCCTGCCGGGGCAGGGCCGCTCAGTCGGGCAGGCGCCGGAACAACCACTGGCGGAACACCGGCGAACCGAGCACCGAGGCCACGAGCTCGACCCGCCCGTCTCGACCGGCCTCGCCCAGGTGCAACCGGGCGCCGCGCTGAGCATCGGCCCTGGCAGGCAGGATGAGCGACTCGGGCTCCCGGCTCACCGGATCGGCGCTCAGCAGCACCGCATCGACCGGCAGGCCCGCGCCCTCGTTGCGGATCAGCAGCGGCCGGGGCTCGCCCGGCCAGACCGAGAGGCCCACCCGCTGCACCGGCGGCAGGGCGAGATCGTCACCAAGACGCTGCGAGAGGGACACCACCCGGGCCAGCCGCACGGCCGGGTTGCCGGCGTCACGCCCGGCGGCGCGGCCCCGGGCATCGCCGGTGACCACGGCCAGGGTGAGCAGATCGCCCAGGCTGAGCGGGGCCGCGAACTCGCGCTCGATGAACCACTGGCCGTGCTCCTGCGCCACCCAGTCCACCCGTTCGCCGGCCAGCGCCCAGTCGCGCAGCGCCGTCGACGGGCCGGCGCGGCGATCGTCGCCACGCATGGGCAGACCGGGCCCGGGAAAGCCGAGACCCGCCCGCAGCCTGCCCAGCGGCGCGTCGGGCAAGGAAAGGGCCACATAGCCGGGCGACCAGCGCTCGGCCAGCAGCGCCAGCAGTTCGCGGGTGGCCCCCAGGCTGAGCCCGCGCGGCAGCCGGATGCGGGCGCCCGGGGTGAGGCGATCGACCTGATCGCGCTGGATGGCCAACCGGGGCAGCAGCTGGTGGCTGTCCAGACGCACCGTCTGGCGCGGACCCAGGCCCAGCACCGGTCCGCTCACGCACGGGGTGACGCGACTGCCGGGGGCGATCAGGAAGCCCACGCGCGGCGCCCAGCGCCGGGCAAGCCGCGCCGCCAGCGCGAGCTCGGGTTCGCTGCGCGCCCCCGGGCTGATCAGCGCCATCAGCAGGGGGTAGATGAAGAGCGCGCGCGCCGTGGGCGCGCGGCCGAAAGCCGCCAGATCGGGAAGCACCACATCCTGGAAGGTGCTGGCGCGCACATCGGCGGCCAGCAGGCACAGGCGGTCCCAGTCCTGGTGACCGACCCGCAGACGGGCCTGCTGCTGGGCGACGATCAGGCGCGACTGGTAGTCCAGCGCCCGGATCAGGGGCAGGATCGCCCGCAGTGACAGCGTGGTGCCGGGAATGATCGTGCGCACCTCGGCGTCGGTGTGTTCACGCAGTTCGGCATGCAGGCGCTCGAAGACCTCGCGTCCGAGCTGCAGTCCGGCGAGCAGGCGGGCGGCTACCCGACGCTGCCCCTGGGGCATCGGGAAAGGGCAGGCGCGCAGGCTCGCGGCCAGGCGGTCGAGCGCCCGCAGATGCACCGGGCGGGCCTGCTCGGCGATCTCCAGACGCAGGTCAGGGGAGCGGACCGACTCGCCGATGCTGGCGAGCAGGGCCTCGAGCGAGGGCAGCAGGCGGGGGTCGGCGGGATCCTGCGCAGCCAGCCACTGGCGACAGGCCGGTCCGTCGAGGACGGACGGCGCGGAGGGAGCAGCAGCGGACTTGGCGTGCATGGACGGGCTCGGGACGCTCGCGATCGAAGGGCCCGACTGTGCCGCACCCGCCGACCGCGCGCCTTGACCAACTGCACGAACCGGCGAAGATCGCGACGCCCCGCAGACCGCCCTAGAACTTGGTGTAGCCGCCGTCGATGAGCATCTGCTCGCCGGTGAGGTAGGACGAGGCGTCGCTCATCAGCCAGACCGCCACGCCGCCGAAGTCGTCGATGTGGCCCCAGCGCCGCGCCGGGATGCGCGGCATGACATTGTCCCGGAAGCGCGGATTGCTGAAGGAGGGCTCGGTCATCTCGGTCTCGATCCAGCCCGGCAGGATGGAATTCACCCGGATCTTGTAGCGGGCGAGCTCCACCGCGAGCGCCCGGCAATAGGCCGTGACCGCGCCCTTGGAGGCGCCATAGTGGCTGTTGCGGGCCGCGCCCTCGACCGCGGCGGTGCTGGCGGTGGCCACCAGCGAGCCGCCGCCGCCGCGCTCGATCATGTGACGGGCGGCCGCGCGGAAGGTGAAGAAGACCCCGTCGAGGTTGATGCGCAGCACCCGGCGGAACTCTTCATGGGTCATGTCGACCAGCAGGTTGCCCTTGCCCGAGACGCCGGCGTTGGCGAAGCAGGCATCGACCCGGCCCATGCGGGAGACCGACTCGGCGAACGCGGCCTCCACCGCGGCCTCCTCGCCGACATCGCAGACCAGGGATTCGACCTGCCCGCCGCCGTCGGCGAGGCGCTGGCGGGCGGCATCGGTCTTGGCGGGATTGGAGCCCCAGATCATGACGCGGGCGCCGCTGTCGAGGAGCGCGCGGGCCATGCCGAAGCCGATGCCGCCGTTGCCGCCGGTGATGACCGCGCAGCGGCCGGTGAGATCGAAGGGTTTGTACATGGTGGTCTCCTGAGGGTCGACCGATTCTAGTCGATGCCCCCGGGGCGGCCGTTCCGCCGCAGCGGCCGGCCGCTAGACCAGCACCCGCTCGATCCCGCCGTCGTTGGCGCGGGCGACATACTCGGCCATCCAGTCGGGGCCGAGCAGGTGGCGGGCGATCTCGACCACGATGTAATCGGCCTGCACGCCGGTGTCGTCTTCGTAGCGCGACAGGCCCTGCAGGCACGACGGACAGGAGGTGAGCACCTTCAGCGGCGCCTCGGCCGCAGCCCCGGGAGGCGCCGACAGCACCGGCAGCGCGCGCAGCGCCTGCGCGCCGCGGCGCATCTCCTGCTCCTTGCGGAAGCGCACCTGGGTGGCGATGTCGGGCCGGGTGACCGCGAGCGTGCCGCTCTCGCCGCAGCAGCGGTCATTGCGCTCGATGCGGCCGTTGAGCTGCTCGTTCATGAGCGTGTTGACCACCTTGCTCGAGGCGTGCGTCTTCATCGGGGTGTGGCAGGGCTCGTGGTACATGTAGCGCGTGCCGGTCACGCCCTCGAGGCGAACGCCCTTCTCCATGAGGTACTCGTGGATGTCGATGATGCGACAGCCCGGGAAGACCTTGTCGAACTGGTAGCCCTGGAGCTGGTCGTAGCAGGTGCCGCAGCTCACCACCACCGTCTTGATGTCGAGGTAGTTGAGGGTGTTGGCCACGCGGTGGAACAGCACCCGGTTGTCGGTGATGATCTGCTCGGCCTTGTCGAACTGGCCCGAGCCGCGCTGCGGGTAGCCGCAGCACAGGTAGCCCGGCGGCAGCACGGTCTGCACGCCCACATGCCAGAGCATGGCCTGGGTGGCCAGGCCCACCTGCGAGAACAGCCGCTCGGAGCCACAGCCCGGGAAGTAGAACACCGCCTCGGCGTCGGCGCTGGTGGCGCGCGGGTCGCGGATGATCGGCACATAGCGCGAATCTTCGATGTCGAGCAGCGCGCGCGCGGTGCGCAGCGGCAGCCTGCCCGGCATCTTCTTGTTCACGAAGTGGATCACCTGCGCCTTGATCGGCGGCTTGCCCACGGTGGCCGGCGGGCGGGCGGTCTGGCGGCGGGCGAACTTGCCGAGCACCTGGTTGGCCAGGCGCTGCACGCGATAGCCCACGCCGACCATCGCCGCGCGGGTGGCGTTGATGGTGTCGGGATCGCGGGCATTCAGGAAGAACATTGCCGCCGCGTTGCCGGGATTGAACTTCTTGCGACCCATCTTGCGCAGCAGGTTGCGCATGTTCATGGAGACATCGCCGAAGTCGATGTCCACCGGGCAGGGCGACTCGCACTTGTGGCAGACCGTGCAGTGGTCGGCGACATCGGAGAACTCGTCCCAGTGCCGGATCGACACGCCGCGGCGCGTCTGCTCCTCGTAGAGGAAGGCCTCGACCAGCAGCGAGGTGGCCAGGATCTTGTTGCGCGGCGAATAGAGCAGGTTCGCGCCGGGCACATGGGTGGCGCACACCGGCTTGCACTTGCCGCAGCGCAGGCAGTTCTTGACGGAATCGGCGATGGCGCCGATGTCGGAGGCCTGCAGGATGAGCGACTCGGCGCCCATCAGGCCGAAGCTCGGCGTGTAGGCGTTGCGCAGGTCGGCCCCGGGCATGAGCTTGCCGCGGTTGAAGCGGCCTTCGGGGTCGATGCGCTGCTTGTAGGCCCGGAAGCCGGCGAGTTCCTCCTCGGTGAGGAACTCGAGCTTGGTGATGCCGATGCCATGCTCGCCGGAGATCACGCCATCGAGACGGCGGGCCAGGGCCATGATGCGCGCGACCGCGGCCTCGGCCTCCTTGAGCATGCCGTAGTCGTCGGAGTTCACCGGCAGGTTGGTGTGCACATTGCCGTCGCCGGCGTGCATGTGCAGCGCCACGAAGACCCGGCTGCGCAGCACGCGGCGGTGGGTCTCGTCGCAGCGGCGCAGCAGGGCCTGCAGCGCCTGGCCCTGCAGGATGCGCGACAGCGGCTCGCGCAGCTCGGTCTTCCAGGACACCCGGATGCTGCGGTCCTGCAGCAGGGTGAACAGCGTGGCCTCGGGTTCGACCTGCAGCCGGGCGTCGAGGGCGGCCTGGTGCGCGGCCAGGCCGAAGCCGGGCAGCAGCTCGCGCAGACCGGCCAGCGGCGCGTCGATGCGATCGAGCAGGAAGCGCCAGCGGGCGCGGGTGAGCGCGAGCAGCTCGCGGGCCTGCCGCAGACGCTCGGCGAAGAGCTCGTCGTCGGCGCCGGCATCGTCGGCGGGGGCCGGCACCGGGGTGTCGCGGAGCAGCGCCTCGAGTTCGTCGACGAGGCGCAGCTTGTTGCCGGTGGACAGCTCGATGTTGATGCGCTCGATGCCGTCGGTGTACTCGCCCATCCGCTCCAGCGGGATGACCACATCCTCGTTGATCTTGAAGGCGTTGGTGTGGCGGGCGATGGCGGCAGTGCGGGCGCGGTCGGCCCAGAAGGTCTTGCGGGCCTCGGCCGAGACCGCGGTGAAGCCCTCGCCGGCGCGGCTGTTGGCGATGCGCACCACCTCGGAGGCGGCGCGCGCGACCGCGGCGTCGTCGTCGCCGACGATGTCGCCGATCAGGACCATCTTGGGCAGACCGCCACGGCGCGACTTTGTGGTGTAGCCCACCGCGCGCAGGTAGCGCTCGTCGAGATGCTCGAGGCCGGCGAGCAGCACCCGCGGGCCGGCGCCGTCGGCCGTGGACAGGCCGTCGAGGTAGCGCTTGATCTCGACGATGGACGGCACGGCCTGGCGCGGCTGGCCGAAGAACTCGAGACATACCGTGCGGATGTGGGCGGGCATGCGGTGCAGCACCCAGCGCGCGGCGGTGATCAGGCCGTCGCAGCCTTCCTTCTGGATGCCGGGCAGGCCGGCGAGGAACTTGTCGGTGACGTCCTTGCCCAGGCCCTGCTTGCGGAAGACCCGACCGGGAATCTCGAGGCGCTCGGCGCGAACCGGCTCGCCGCGCATCAGGCCGTCGGCGCCGAGCTGTCCGGGCCGGTACCAGCGCAACTCGAAGCAGGCCAGCGGGGCATCGTGGATCTTGCCGAGGTTGTGGTCGAGGCGGGTGACCTCCAGCCACTGGCCCTGCGGGTCGACCATGCGCCACCAGGCGAGGTTGTCGAGCGCGGTGCCCCAGAGCACCGCCTTCTTGCCGCCGGCGTTCATGGCGATGTTGCCGCCCACGCAGGAGGCCTCGAGCGAGGTGGGATCGACCGCGAACACCAGGCCGGCGCGCTCGGCGGCCTCGGTCACCCGCTTGGTGACCACGCCAGCCTCGGCGAACACGGTGGGCACCGGCGCGGCCACGCCCGGCAGGGCCAGCGGCTCGACCGGCCCGAGCCGTTCGAGCTTCTCGGTGTTGATCACCGCCGACAGCGCGGTGAGCGGCACCGCGCCCCCGGTGTAGCCGGTGCCGCCGCCGCGCGGGATGATGGTGAGCCCGAGCTCGATGCAGGCCGACACCAGCGGCGCCATCTCGGCCTCGGTGTCGGGGGTGAGCACCACGAAGGGGTACTCCACCCGCCAGTCGGTGGCGTCGGTCACATGCGAGACCCGCGACATGCCGTCGAAGCGGATGTTGTCGCGATGGGTGTGCCGCCCCAGCAGCCGGACCGCGGCGCGGCGCAGGCGCGCCGTGGCGACGAACTCGGCCTCGAAGGCGCGGACCGCCTCGGTGGCCAGGGCCACCAGCCGCCCGACCCGCTCGGCGCGGGCTGCCGCGATCGGCTCCTCGGCGGCATCGCGGTCACGGGTGCGGCGCCGCTCGATCTCGTGCAGCCGATGGTGCAGGGCCGACACCAGGGCCCGGCGCCGGCCGGGATTGTCGATGAGGTCGTCCTGCAGGTAGGGATTGCGACGCACCACCCAGATGTCGCCCAGCACCTCGAAGAGCATGCGCGCGGAGCGGCCGGTGCGGCGCTCGCCGCGAAGTTCGTCGAGCAGCTGCCACGCGTCTTCGCCCAGCAGCCGACCGACGATCTCGCGATCGCTGAACGAGGTGTAGTTGTAGGGGATCTCGCGCAGGCGGACCGGGCTCTCGGCATCGGCCCGCAGCGCGCTCAGAGGCAGCGGCGCATTCATCGTGCGTCCCTTAAAAGAACATTCTACCGTGCGACCGCCCGCCCGCCGCCGATGGCAGCCCGCCGGGCAGGGATTAGCGCCGCCTCAGAACCCGAAGGGCCGGCCGAGCGCCCGCCACCAGTCGTTGGGCACCCACAGCAACGCGCCGGTGGCCAGCGAGTAGCGCAGCACCCGCCCGACCGCGATCCAGGCGATGCAGGGCCAGAACGGCAGACGCAGCCAGCCCGCCACCGCGCACATCGGGTCGCCGATGACCGGCAGGAAGGACACCAGCAGCGCCCTGGGCCCCAGGCGCTCGAACCAGCCCAGGAAGCGGTGATTGCGCCCCCGGGTGATGGCGGCGCTGGCGCCCCGGCCCATCCAGTAATCGACCGCGCCGCCCAGGGTGTTGCCGACGGTGGCCACCGCGACCACCGCCCAGAACTGGTCGGGATTGAGCTTGGCGTAGGCGAACACCGCCGGCTCCGAACCCATCGGCAGCAGGGTGGCCGACACGAAGGCGATCACGAACACCGAGGACAGGCCGTTCCTCGGCAGCGCGAACCAGTCGATGACGGTGGCCAGGAACGCTTCCATCGCGACCGAGTCTAGCAGCCGGCCCCGCGCAGGCCGATGAGGGCACGCCAGCCGACGGGACTAAAATGCCGGGATGTCCGCCCAGTACCTCAAGCGCATCCTCACCGCCCGCGTCTACGATGTGGCCCGCGAAACCCCGCTGGAGCCCGCGCCGCTGCTGTCGGCGCGGCTGGGCAACCGGATCCTGTTCAAGCGCGAGGACATGCAGGATGTGTTCTCGTTCAAGCTGCGCGGCTCGTACAACAAGATGGCCCACCTGCCGGCCGAGCAGCTCGCCCGCGGCGTGATCGCCGCCTCGGCCGGCAACCATGCCCAGGGGGTGGCGCTGGCCGCCAGCCGCCTGGGCTGCCGGGCGGTGATCGTCATGCCGGTCACCACCCCGCAGGTCAAGGTCGACGCGGTGCGCGCCCGCGGCGCCGAGGTGGTGCTGCACGGCGACAGCTACAGCGACGCCTACGCGCATTCCCTGAGCCTGCAGCAGTCCGAGGGCCTGACCTTCGTCCATCCCTTCGACGACCCCGATGTGATCGCCGGCAACGGCACCATCGGCATGGAGATCCTGCGCCAGCACCCCGGCCCCATCCACGCCATCTTTGCGGCCATCGGCGGCGGCGGCCTGATCGCCGGCATCGCCGCCTATGTGAAGCAGGTGCGGCCCGAGATCCGGATCATCGGCGTGCAGGCCACCGACTCCGACGCCATGGCGCGCTCGCTCAAGGCCGGCCGGCGGGTGGAGCTGGCCGATGTCGGGCTGTTCTCCGACGGCACCGCGGTCAAGAAGGTCGGCGAGGAAACCTTCCGGCTGTGCCGCGAGCATGTCGACGAGATCGTGCTGGTGGACACCGACCAGCTCTGCGCGGCCATCAAGGATGTCTTCCAGGACACCCGCTCCATCCTCGAGCCGGCCGGGGCCATGGCCATCGCCGGCGCCAAGGCCTATGTCGAGCGCGAAGGCCTGCGCGACCAGACCCTGGTCACGCTGGCCTGCGGCGCCAACATGAACTTCGACCGGCTGCGCTTCGTCTCCGAGCGCGCCGAGATCGGCGAGCAGCGCGAGGCGGTGTTCGCGGTGACCATCCCGGAGGAACGCGGCAGCTTCCGCCGCTTCTGCGAGGCGGTGGGCCCGCGCAATGTCACCGAGTTCAACTACCGCATCGCCGACGCCCGCCAGGCCCATGTGTTCGTCGGGGTGCAGATCCAGCGCCGCGCCGAGGCCGTCACCATCGCGGAGGGGCTGCGCGCCGCCGGCTTCATGACCCTGGACCTCACCGACGACGAGCTCGCCAAGCTGCACATCCGCCATCTGGTGGGCGGGCATTCGCCGCTCGCCCGCGACGAGATCCTCTACCGCTTCGAGTTCCCGGAGCGGCCGGGCGCGCTGATGCGCTTCCTGTCGAGCATGAGCCCCAACTGGAACATCTCGCTGTTCCACTATCGCAATCACGGCGCCGACTACGGCCGCATCCTGGTCGGGCTGCAGGTGCCGCCCGGCGAAAAACGCGCGCTGCGGGAATTCCTTGCCGGTCTGGGCTACGCCCATGAAGATGTCAGCCGGCACCCGGCCTACCGGCTGTTCCTGGGCGCCCACAGCGCCTGAGAACCGGCGGGAGTTCCGAAAGCGTCAACCTGGCGTTACAATTCCGGTGTCCATGAATCTCATCGCCCTCGGTCTCAACCACACCACCGCGCCGGTCGCCGTGCGTGAACGGGTGTCCTTTCCGGGCGATGGCCTGAGAGACGCCCTGGCCGATCTTCGCGCCAGCCTGCGCAGCCTGGTGCCCGAGGGCGCCATCCTGTCCACCTGCAACCGCACCGAGATCTACTGCGCCAGCGAGCAGCCCGGCGAGGTGCCTCCGGCGGTGTCGGGCTGGCTGGCGCAGCGCCAGGGCCTGGCCGCCGGCCAGCTGCAGTCGCACCTCTATGTGCTGCCCAACAGCCAGGCGGTGCGCCATGCCTTCCGCGTGGCCGCCGGCCTCGACTCCATGGTGCTGGGCGAGCCGCAGATCCTCGGCCAGCTCAAGGAGGCGGTGCGCGTGGCGCAGGACACCGGCTCGCTCGGCACGCACCTGCACCAGCTGTTCCAGCGCTCCTTCGCGGTGGCCAAGGAGGTGCGCTCCACCACCGAGATCGGCGCCCACTCGGTGTCGATGGCGGCGGCCGCGGTGCGGCTGGCCCGGCGCATCTTCGAAGACCTGCGCGACACCCGGGTGCTTTTCGTGGGCGCGGGCGAGATGATCGAGCTGTGCGCCACCCACTTCGCCGCGCAGCACCCCAAGGCCATCGTGGTAGCCAATCGCACCGAGGAACGCGGCGAGAAGCTCGCCCGCCAGTTCAACGGCGGCACCCTGCGCCTGAACGAGCTGCCCGAATCGCTCGAGAAGTTCGACATCGTGGTGTCGTGCACCGCCAGCACCCTGCCGATCATCGGTCTGGGCATGGTCGAGCGGGCCACCCGCGCCCGCCGTCGCCGCCCGATGTTCATGGTCGACCTCGCCGTGCCCCGCGACATCGAGCCCGAAGTGGCGCGGCTGGACGATGTCTTCCTCTACACCGTCGACGATCTCGGCAAGGTGGTGCAGAGCGGCGCCGAGAACCGGCGCGCCGCCGTGGCGCAGGCCGAGGCCATCATCGAGACCCGGGTCGATGCCTTCATGCAGTGGATGAGCGCGCGTCAGGCCGTGCCGGTCATCCGTGAACTCCACGCCCGCGGCGAGGCCCTGCGCCAGGCCGAGCTCGAGCGCGCGCGGCGCCTGCTGGCCCGCGGCGACGATCCGGCCGAGGTGCTCGAATCTCTCGCGCGCGGCCTCACCGGCAAGTTCCTGCATGCGCCCACGGCCATGCTGCAGCGGCCGGGCGAAGACCATGAAGCCCTCGTCCGCCTGATCGACCGCCTCTTTCCCGGTCAGGTCTGAGGGCGGTCCGCCCGCCAGGCCCGCGCCGGGTTTCCCGCTGCCCGTTCCGTCATGACACCGTCGATGCTGGCACGGCTCGAGAGCCTCGAGCAGCGCCTGGCCGAAGTCAATCTGCTGCTCTCCGGGCCCGAGGCCGCGCGCGACCTGAACACGCTGCGCCGGCTCAATCGCGAACAGGTCGAGCTGACCCAGGTGGTGGGTCACCTCACGGCCTGGAAGCAGGCCCAGGCCGACCGCGAGGCCGCCGAGGCCATGCGCGCCGACCCCGAGCTGCGGGCCTTCGCCGACGAGGAGGCGCAATCCGCGCTGCAGCGCCTGCGCACCGAGGAAGACACCCTGCAGCGGCTGCTGCTGCCGCGCGATCCCAACGACGAGCGCGATGTCATGCTCGAGATCCGCGCCGGCACCGGCGGCGATGAATCCGCGCTGTTCGCGGGCGACCTGCTGCGCATGTACCTGCGCTATGCGGAGCGCCAGGGCTGGCAGACCGAACTGATGTCCGAGAGCGCCTCCGAGCTCGGCGGCTACCGCGAGGTGATCGTGCGCATCGCCGGCGATGGGGTCTACTCGCGCCTGAAGTTCGAGTCGGGCGGGCACCGGGTGCAGCGGGTGCCCGAGACCGAGGCCCAGGGCCGCATCCACACCTCGGCCTGCACGGTGGCCGTGATGGCCGAAGCCGACGACGCCGGCGAGGTCCAGATCGACCCCGAGAGCCTGCGCATCGACGTCTTCCGCGCCTCGGGGGCGGGCGGACAGCATGTGAACAAGACCGAGTCGGCGGTCCGGATCACCCACCTGCCCACCGGCATCGTGGTGGAGTGCCAGGACGACCGTTCGCAGCACCGCAACCGCGACAAGGCCATGAAGGTGCTGGCCACCCGGCTGCGCGATCGCCAGATGCGCGAGGCGCAGGCCAGGGAGGCGGCGCACCGCAAGTCGCTGATCGGCTCGGGCGACCGCTCCGAGCGCATCCGCACCTACAACTTCCCCCAGGGCCGGCTCACCGACCACCGCATCAACCTGACCCTGTACAAGCTCGACCGGGTGATGGACGGCGATATCGACGAGGTGCTGTCCGCGCTGGGCAGCGCCCACCAGGCCGAGCAGCTCGCTGCGCTGGCCGAGGCCGGCTGACGGGCGGGCCTGCGCCGGGCCCGAGTTCGCCCCGTCCGCCCTGCCCCTGCCCCTGCCCCTGCCGCTGCGCTGCCCCTCCCGCCCTGCCCTGCCCCGCCCCATGCCACCCTCCAGCCACGACCAGCTCGTCGCCGCCGCCGGCCTGCCCCGGCTCGAGGCCCGGATGCTGCTCGAGATGGTGAGCGGTCGCTCCCGGGAATGGCTGATCGCCCATGGCCCCGAGCCGGTCGCGGCCGACCTCGCCGAACGCTTCCACGCGCTCGCGCGGCGGCGCCTCGCCGGCGAACCGATGGCCTATCTCACCGGCCAGCGCGAGTTCCACGGGCGGCTGTTCCAGATCGACGCCGCGGTGCTGATACCCCGACCCGATACCGAAGGGCTGGTCGATCTCGCCCTGACCCTGGCGCCCCCCGGCGCGCGGGTGCTCGATCTGGGCACCGGCAGCGGCGCGATCGCGATCAGCCTGGCCTGCGCCCGCGCCGACCTGCGGCTGTGCGCCACCGACCGCAGTGCCGAGGCGCTGGCGGTCGCGCGCCGCAATGCCCGCGCGCTGCTCGGCCCGGACTGGGCGGATAGGATCGACTTCCGGCACGGCGACTGGTGGCAGGCGCTGCCGGACGACGCCCGCTTCGAACTGGTGGCCGCCAATCCGCCCTACCTCGCCGAGACCGACCCGCACCTGGACAGCGACCTGCGCCATGAGCCGCGAACGGCGCTGGTGGCGGCAGACGGCGGGCTGGACGACCTGCGCCGCATCGCAATGGCGGCGCCACGACACCTCACGCCCGGCGGCTGGCTGCTGCTCGAACACGGCAGGGAACAGGGCGCGGCGGTGCGCAGCCTGCTGGCGGCCGCCGGGCTGGTCGAGGTGCGCACGGCGCAAGACGCCGAGCACCGGGAGCGCGTGACGCTGGGCAGGCTCAACGCGGCCGGCGACGCGATGCCCGAACATCCCCCGCACGCGGCCTCTTCGCAGACAGCCCCTGACGGGTCATGACCGGCGCTCGCCGAGTCCTGGCCTAGAATAGCGGCTCCACTCACGGAGACACGCGATGGACGCCAAGGAATTCATCCAGAAAACCGTCACCGAAAACCCGGTCGTGCTGTTCATGAAGGGCACGGCGCAGTTCCCGCAGTGCGGCTTCTCGGGGCGCGCAGTGCAGATCCTGAAGGCCTGCGGCATCCGCAACCTGGTCACCGTCAATGTCCTCGAAGACGACGAGGTGCGCCAGGCCATCAAGGACTACGCCAACTGGCCGACCATCCCGCAGCTCTATGTGAACGGCGAGTTCATCGGCGGCTCGGACATCGTCTCGGAGATGTACCAGTCGGGCGAACTGCAGAAGCTGCTGCCGCCGACACCCGCCGCCTGACGCGTCCTCCGGGGCGGGTGCGTCCGGCCTGGTCTGATCCCGTCCTACCCCAGGAGTCCCCGACATGAAGATCCTCCTCGCCACCGACGGCTCCAAGAACGCGCTGCGGGCGGTCCGGCAAACGGTCAAGCTGGTGGCCGAGCTGAAGTCGCCCAGCACGGTCACGCTGATCAGCGTTCACGACGACACCGCGCTGCGCCACGCCGAGCGCTTCGTGGGGCGCAAGGCGGTCAACGACTACCTGCGCGACCTGTCCGAACAGGACCTCGCCGATGCCCGCAAGCTGCTCGACAAGGCCGGCGTGCGCCACGACATGGTGATCCGCACCGGCCATGTCGCCGCCGAGATCGCCGCCGCGGCCAGCGAAGGCGGATTCGATCTGCTGGTGCTGGGCAGCAAGGGCCGCTCGGGCCTCAAAGACCTGCTGATGGGTTCGGTGGCCCAGCGGGTGGGCGAACTCAGCAAGGTGCCGGTTCTGCTGGTGAAGTAGTTCCGCAGCCGGCTTCCCGCCGGCGTGAAGCCGATCACGCCCGCCGCCGACCGGCGGCGGCTATGCTCCGACAACCGGCCGATGTTCGGCCGGCGACTCGGGACACTCATGGATCACTTTCGCCCGGATCAGTGGCGACGCCTGTCGCGCCGCCACCCCTCGGGGTTCGACGCCCGACGCCGGGCGGTGCTGCTGCTGGAGCTCACCCGCATCGGGCCCCCGCCGAACGCGCGCGCGGCCCGGGCGCTGGCCCGCCTGGAGCGGCGCCTGTTGGGTCTGGACGGGCCGGCGCGGCTGCAGACCGCCACCCTGGCGCTGGCTGAATCCATGGTCGAACTCGGGCGCGCCGCCGGCGATCTGCTGAGAGTGGGCGATGAGCTCGGCCGGGCGGTGGCGCTCGACCTCGCCCCGCCCCGGCCTCAGGCCGCCAGACCGTCTGCCGAGCGGGTGCCGAGCAAGGACTCCATCTCGCGCCGCAGCCGGTAGGCGCGGGTGCCGGTGTCGATGGCGACATCGTCCCAGCTCAGGCTCTGGCCCTGGCGCACCGGACGGATCACCCGCACATCATGGGCGAGGCCCAGCGGCAGGCCGCCGATCGCGGCCGAGGTGGCCGCAGGCAGCAGCTTGCCCCACACCGTGTAGCCGCCCTCGCCGTCGAGCATCTCGCCCACGGCGAGGTCGCGCTTGGCGGTGGCCACGACATCGGCATTCCAGGCGGTGGCCACGCCGGTGGGCTCGCCGCGCAGCGCCACGCTGGCCACGCTCACCCCCACCTCCAGGCCGATCAGATGCCAGCGCTTGTAGAGGGTGAAGTAGCGTCCGCTCGGGTCGGTGTGGGCGTTGTACTCCTCGAAGCAGTTGCGGATGTACTCCGTCTCGCCTTCGACGGTCACCCAGACCCCCATGCGGATGTCGTAAGGAATGCGCCGGCCATCAGGCTCGAGCGAGGAGATCACCTCGACCATGCCCTTGCGCTCGAGCACCCCGCCCTCGGCAACCGGACGGGTCACGAAGGGGATGTCCTCGACGCTGGCCGGCGGGTACAGCAGGCCGTTGGAGGGCACGCCCAGGCCGGTGGCGTTGCTGACCGCGCTGCTCTCGATCGCCGGCTTGGAGCCATCCAGGAAGCTGTTGAACATCTTCGGATTGAGGCCGCCGCGCTGCGCCTGTTCGGGCGTCAGACCGTAGTGGCCCCAGACCGTCTCGGGGGTGGATTGGGCGAAGTGCGGCAGCCACTTGTGGCCCCGGCCGGCGGCCACCACCGGAAAGCCGCAGGTGCGCGCCCAGTCGACCAGATCGCAGATCAGGGCCGGCTGGTCGCCGAAGGCGAGCGAATACACCACCCCGGCCTGCTGCGCGCGAAGGGCGAGCAGCGGACCGCAGAAGGCGTCGGCTTCGACGGTGACATTGACCACCGACTTCCCGTGGGCGAAGGCCTCGAGACAGTGGTCGACCGCGGCCACCGGATGGCCGGTGCACTCCACCACCACATCGATCGCGGGATGACGCACCAGCGCCTGCCAGTCGTCACCGACATGGGTGGTGCCGGCGGCGAGGGCGGCCTCGATGCTGGAGGCCGCGGTGCGCTCGGCCGGCCAGCCCACGCGGGCGAGATTGGCCCGCGCAGCCACCGGCGAGAGATCGGCAATGGCCGCGAGGTGCACACCCGGCGTGCGCGGAATCTGCGCGAGGTACATGGAGCCGAACTTGCCGGCGCCGATCAGGCCGACGCGAACCGGACGGCCTTCGGCAGCGCGCTGCTGCAGCTTGGCGTGCAGGTTCATGCCGCGAGCTTCCGGTCGGCGAAGGGCTCGTCGCTGGTCTGCAGCGCGCTCGGCGGCACGCCGTTCTTCCACGGCACATCGACCGGGTAGTCGCGCAGCAGGCAGTCGTCGGGCAGGCAGCTGATGGGGGTGAAGTCGCGATGCGCGATGTACTCCGGCCGCCGGGCGCGCCGGATGTGGTTGGACACCGCGCACAGGCTCAGGTAGACGCTGACCCGGTTCCAGGGCGAGAGGTTGCTGGCCGAGGCATGGACCAGACAGCTGTGGAACAGGATCATCGAGCCGGCCGGCCCCTGCGGACTGACGATGCCGCCCTGCTTGCCGCCGGCGCGTTCCACCAGTCTGGCGATGAGATCGTTGTCGACCGTCCACAGCGGATAGCTGGTGGTGGTGAGGTCGTGCTTCGCATCGATCACGCCGCGCTTGTGACTGCCCGGGATGAACATCAGCGGGCCGTTGTAGGCGTTGACATCGTCGAGGAAGATCGCAACATTCATCGCCCGCTCGGTGGGCATGAGGTCGTCGTTCTTCCAGGTGCCGTAGTCCTGGTGCCACTGCCAGACATCGCCCTCGAAGGCCATCTTGCCGTTGATCTTGAACTGGTGCATGTAGACCTGCTCCTGGAACAGGTCCATCACCGGCTCGACCATGCGCGGATGGCGCGCCAGCCGTGCGAAGGGCTCGCTGTACATGTGCGCTGCAAAGTTGGTGCGCACCGCGTCGCTGCCCTTCTCGCGCACGTTGTAGGCCTCGCGGCGGCTGTAGAGCTCGGGCACGGCACCATTGAGCGCCGCGGTTTCCTGCGGCGTGAACAGGCCGGGGAAGAAGAGGTAGCCGTCGCGGTCGAACTGCGCGAGCTGCTCGGGGGTGAGTCTCATGGCGTGTCTCCGGTGTGGGGAAGATTCAGGACCTGGCTGAGCCCGCGCGCCAGGCCATCGGCGGCGTGCTGGTTGTGCTGTTCGGTGAGCGCGACGGCCTCGTCGGCGCGCCCCGCGGCGATCGCGTCGGCGATCGCCTGGTGCTCGTCCCAGACACTGGCGCGACGGGCGGTCTGCAGCACCGCGCCCATCACGCGGCGAAGGTGCTGCCAGTGCTGATCGGCGATGCGCGCGAGCAGGGGGTTGCCGCTGGCCTGGCAGATCGCCTGGTGAAAGGCGAAGTCGGCATCGATCATGGCCGGGATGTCGTCGCCGGCGGCGACCACGCGGCCCTGCGCGATCAGACCCGGATCGATGCGGCAGCGCGACTGCGCCGCCAGACGCGCGGCCAGCGCGTCGAGCGCGCCGCGCACCTGATAGACCTGGCGCACCCAGCGGACATCCAGCGGCGCCACCTGCAGCCCGCGGCCGGGCGCATCCTGCAGGAAGCCCTCGGCCTTGAGCAGACGCAGTGCCTGAAGCACCGGCTGGCGCGAGACCGCGAGCCGTTCGGCGAGATCTTCCTGGGTGATGCGGGCGCCGGGCGGCAGCGAGCCGTCGCAGATGGCGTCGAGGATGGCCCGGTGCGCCTGATCGACCAGATCGGGGGCGGGCGCGAGGCGGGTGAGCGACACAGCCATGGGATCGCCATTGTATACAGAATACTGACCGCACGCATCCCGCGCAGCTCCGCCGTGATGGACGCTCGCGCAGCCCCGCCTCTACCAGCGCCCGCGCGGGCCCGCGCGACGACGCCTGGAAATGGTGCCGGCTACCTGACTCGAACAGGTGACCTACCGCTTACAAGGCGGTTGCTCTACCAACTGAGCTAAGCCGGCGAAAGGAGGCGCCCGGGTTGGCGCCGACGCTACTTGACGCGGGTCAGGCGCGGCCGACCGCCGACGGGCGCACCCGGCGGCGGATCGGTGTCGGGAGCCCCGCGGCCGGCGGGCGCATCGGCGGCGCCCGACGGGCTACCCGCCGTGGGAATGGAGACCAGTGACACCGGCGATGCTGGCGATGCCGGTTCGCGTCCGTCCGCCTGCGCGGCAGGCTCTCCGGCGCCGGACTCGCCCGGGGCGGGCGCCGGCGGCGGCGCGAGCGCCAGCGGCTTGGCGACATCGAAGGCCATGCCATGCCCGGTTTCGGCGGCATAGATGGCCGAGACATTGGCGATCGGCACCGACACCTGACGGGCGATGCGGTTGAAGCGCGCCTCGAACTCGATCAGCTCGTTGCCGATCTGCAGCCGGTTGGTGGCGTCGGCCGAGATGTTGAGCACGATCTCGCCGTTGCGCACGAACTCCATCGGCACGCGGGTGGTCTCGTCGACCGCGACGGCGATGTGCGCGCGATAGCCGCTGTCGGCGCACCACTCGTGGATGGCGCGGATCAGGTAGGGCTTGGTGGAGAGTTCGCTCACCGCAGTCTCGGCGCCGGCCAGGGCCCGGCGCTCAGCGCCGCATCACCTTCTCGGAAGGCGTCAGCGCCTCGATGTAGGCCGGCCGGGAAAAGATGCGCTCGGCGTAGCGCAGCAGGGGCGCGGTGGTCTTGGGCATCTCGATGCCGTAGTGGTCCAGGCGCCAGAGCAGAGGCGCGAGGGCGACATCGAGCATGGAGAAGTCTTCGCCGAGGATGAACTTGTTCTTGATGAAGATCGGCGTGAGCTGGGTGAGGCGATCGCGGATCTGCAGGCGCGCCTTCTCCATCTGCTTGGACGCGTCCTTGTGGTGGTCGCGCCGCTCGAGCTGCTGCACATGGACGAAGAGCTCGCGCTCGAAGTTGAACAGGAACAGCCGGGCGCGGGCGCGCATCACCGGATCGGCCGGCATGAGCTGCGGATGCGGAAAGCGCTCGTCGATGTACTCGTTGATGATGTTCGACTCGTACAGGATCAGATCGCGCTCGACCAGGATGGGCACCTGGCCGTACGGATTCATGATCGAGATGTCCTCGGGCTTGTTGTAGAGATCGACATCGCGGATCTCGAAGTCCATGCCCTTTTCGAACAGCACGAAGCGGCAGCGCTGGCTGAACGGGCAGGTGGTGCCCGAATACAGAACCATCATGGCGAGCGGCTCCCTTGTGAACGGTGTGCTTGAAAAAAATCAGGGGTGAGCCGGATGCCGGCTCACCCCGGTGGATGACGCCGGAAGACTTACTTGATGTCCTTCCAGTATTCGCGGTTGAGCCACCAGGCGAAGACCGTGAACACCGACAGGAACAGCAGCACCCACACCCCGAGCTGGGTGCGGCTGCGCGCCGAGGGATCGGACATGAAGGTGATGTAGCCGACCAGGTCGGCCACGGCCGAGTCGTACTGCGCCTGGGGCAGCGTGCCGCCCTCGGGCTTGCCGAGCACGATCTCGCGCTTGTCGTGGTGGTGCTTGCCCTCGAGCTTCTCGACCTTCTCGGTGCGGTTGCCGGCGGGGTCGAAGCTGATGGTCACCTTCTGGTAGCCGGTGAGCGCGCCGGTCTTCTCGTCTTTCACCGCCTTGGTGTCCTGGATGGTGACGCCGCGGGCACCCTGCAGCTCCCAGAGCACATGCGGCATGCCGACATTCTCGAAGAGCGCGTTGTTCCAGCCGGTGGCCCGCGTGCCGTCGCGGTAGTACGAGCGCAGGTAGGTGTAGAGCCAGTCGGCGCCGCTGCCGGCGCCGGAGGCGCGGGCCCGCGCGATCACCGAGAGGTCGGGCGGCAGCGCGCCGAACCAGGCCTTGGCATCGCCCGGGGCGAGCGCCACCTTCATCGGCTCGCCGACCTTCTCCGCGGTGAAGAGCAGGTTCTTGCGGATCTGGTCTTCGGTGAGGTCGATGTCCTGAAGCCGGTTGTAGCGCATGGACGACGCGCCGTGGCAGTTCAGGCAGTAGTTCACGAAGAGCTTGGCGCCGTTCTGCAGCGACGGGATGTCGGTGAGCTTCTCGACCGGGAAGCGGTCGAGCGGAAAGCCGCCTTCGGAGGCCTGGGCGACGGACAGGCCGAGGGCCAGCGGGAGGGCGGCGAGCAGGGTGCGGAGAGTTTTCATGGTCGGATCCCGGCGACGCTCAGTGGGCCTCGAAGGTGACCCGATCGGGCACCGGCTTGAACTCGCCCATGGCGCTCCACCAGGGCATCAGCAGGAAGAAGCCGAAGTACAGCAGCGTGCCGATCATCGAGAAGATCTGGCCGGCCGCCGAGGGCGCCAGCACGCCGAAGTAGCCGAGCACGATGAACACCACCACGAAGATCGCGTAGATGTAGCGGTGCCAGCCGGGGCGGTAGCGGATGGAGCGCACCGGGCTGTTGTCGAGCCAGGGCAGCGCGAAGAAGATCACCACCGAGGCGCCCATGGCCACCACGCCCCAGAACTTGGCGTCGGCCAGGAAGAATCCGATGATCAGCGCCGCGCTGACCGCGGGCGCGATCAGCTTGAACACCGCGCGACGCGCGCTCACCACCACCATCAGCGAATAGATGATGAGGAAGGGCGTCATCCAGTACAGCAGGAACTCGTCGGTGGTGGCCCGCAGGATGGAATAGAAGGGCGTGAAGTACCAGACCGGCGCGATGTGGGGCGGGGTCTTGAGCGGGTCGGCCGGAATGAAGTTGTTGAACTCCAGGAAGTAGCCGCCGAGCTCGGGCGAGAAGAACACCACCGCCGAGAAGATGATCAGGAAGACCGACACCCCCAGGATGTCGTGCACGGTGTAGTAGGGGTGGAACGGAATGCCGTCCAGCGGCTTGCCGCTGGCATCCTTGCGAGCCTTGATGTCGACGCCGTCGGGATTGTTGGAGCCCACCTCGTGCAGCGCCACCACATGCGCCGCCACCAGGCCGAGCAGCACCAGCGGCACCGCGATGACATGGAACGAGAAGAAGCGGTTGAGCGTGGCGTCGCTCACGACATAGTCGCCGCGGATCCAGACCGACAGATCAGGGCCGATGAACGGGATGGCCGCGAACAGGTTCACGATCACCTGGGCGCCCCAGTACGACATCTGGCCCCAGGGCAGCAGGTAGCCCATGAAGGCCTCGGCCATCAGGCACAGGAAGATCGCGCAGCCGAAGATCCAGACGAGTTCGCGCGGCTTGCGGTACGAGCCGTACAGCAGCCCGCGGAACATGTGCAGGTAGACCACCACGAAGAACGCCGAGGCCCCGGTGGAGTGCATGTAGCGCACCAGCCAGCCGTAGGGCACATCGCGCATGATGTACTCGACGCTGGCGAAGGCCACCGGCACGCCCGCCGAGTTGAGCGAGGCGTCAGGCTTGTAGTGCATGACCAGGAAGATGCCGGTGAGGATCTGGATGACCAGCACCAGGATGGCCAGCGAGCCGAAGAAGTACCAGAAGTTGAAGTTCTTGGGCGCGTAGTACTCGGAGAGATGCGCCTTCCAGGTGGCGGTCAGCGGGAACCGCGCGTCGACCCAGGCGAGCGTCTTGTCGAGCGCCGGGGCGTTGGGGGGGAGTTGCTTTTCGACTGCCATGATGTGCGTTCCTTCGCTCAGGCCTTCTTGTCTTCACCGATGAGGATCCGGGTGTCGCTCAGGTAGGTGTGCGGCGGCACCTCGAGGTTGTCGGGCGCGGGCTTGTTCTTGAACACCCGACCGGCGAGATCGAAGGTGGAGCCGTGGCAGGGGCACAGGAAGCCGCCGGCCCAGTCGTCGGGCAGCGAGGGCTGCGCGCCGGGCGTGAACTTCTCGGAGGGCGAGCAGCCGAGATGCGAGCAGATGCCCACCACCACCAGATACTCGGGCTTGATGGAGCGATGCGGGTTCTTGGCGTAGTCGGGCGTGGGATAGGCGGTGCGCGCCGACGCGGGGTCGGCCACGCTCGGCTCGGTCTTCTTGAGGGTCTCGAGCATCTCGGGGGTGCGGCGCACCACCCAGACCGGCTTGCCGCGCCACTCCACGCGCTTGAGCTCGCCCGGCGCCATGCCGGCGATGTCGACCTCGACCGGGGCGCCGGCCGCAAGGGCGCGCTCGGAGGGCTTGAGGCTCTTCAGGAAAGGCCAGGCCACGGCGGCGCCGCCCACCGCGCCCACCGAACAGGTGGTGAGCAGCGCGGCACGACGCGAGGGGTCTTCGGGCAACAGGGAGGAATCGCTCATGACGGGGATCCTGATGGCTGATCGCTCTGGAAAGTATGCGGAGACGCGGCGGCGCGGGCAGGCGCGTCATCAAGACGGGTCGGACCCGAGCCCGTAACGCGATGGCGCCGACACGACGCCACAATCGGGCAGCACGCGAGTTTAGCCGATTGTGCAGCGCAATGGAAAAACCGCACTGCCGTCCCAGGACCGGTTCGAGAGGGGTACAGCAGCCCGGATGCCCTGTGATAAGTTCCTGAGCCGGCAGATCGGCCCCGCTGCGCGGCACGATCGCCTTCAAAACACCCAAACTCCAGGAGGAACGCAGATGTCGCTCGTCGCCGAATTCAAGGCATTCGCCATCAAGGGCAATGTGATGGACCTCGCCGTGGGGGTGATCATCGGCGCCGCCTTCGGCAAGATCGTCGACTCGGTGGTGGGCGATCTGATCATGCCGGTGGTGGCGGCCATCATCGGCGGCAAGCTCGACTTCTCCAGCCTGCTGGTGCCGCTGGGACAGATTCCGGCCGGCACCGCCATGAGCCTCGACGCCCTGAAGAAGGCCGGCGTCCCGGTCTTCGCCTACGGCAACTTCATCACCATCGCGGTCAACTTCCTGATCCTCGCGTTCATCATCTTCATGATGGTCAAGGCGATGAACCGCTGGAAGAAGGCCGATGCCGAAGCGCCGGCCGCGCCTGCCGAGCCGCCGCCCCCGCCGGCCAGCGAGGTGCTGCTCGCCGAGATCCGCGACCTGCTCAAGCACCGCGGCTGAGTCATTGCGCGGCGGCGGGCGCCGCCCCTCGCCGGGCGCCTCCCGGGCCCGCCTCGCGGCCGCCGCCGGGCCGGTTCACCCCCGGAGGGCCGCGCTACACCGGGTTGGGATCGTCGATGAACCGGTGCCGCACGCCGAGCGCCGCGGCCAGCCGCTCGCCCAGGGCCTGAACGCCATAGCGCTCGGTGGCATGGTGGCCGGCGGCGAAGTAGGTGATGCCGAGCTCGCGGGCCAGATGGGTGGTGCGCTCCGACACCTCGCCGCTGATGAATGCGTCGGCGCCGGCCTGGGCGGCCTGCGCCAGCAGATCCTGCGCCGCTCCGGTGCACCAGGCCACGCGCCGCAGCGCCCGGCGGGTGGGGCCCAGCACCAGCGGATCGCGGCCCAGCGCCTGCGCCAGCCGGGCGCTGAGGTCGGTGACGGCCAGGGGCCGCGCCAGCCGGTGCCAGCAGCCCAGCCCCTCCGAACCGAAGCGCCCGTCCACCGTCCAGCCCAGCCGCAGCCCGAGCTGCGCGTTGTTGCCCACCTCGGGGTGGACATCCAGCGGGAGGTGATAGGCGAAGAGGTTGAGGTTGCCGCCGAGGACCAGCGCCAGCCGCTCGCGCTGCGGGCCGATCACCCGCGGGTCATCGCCGCGCCAGAACCAGCCGTGATGAACCAGCAGCGTGTCGGCGCCGGCTCGCCGCGCGGCCCGCACGAAGGCCGCGCTGGCGGTCACGCCGCTTGCCACCACCGCCACCCGGGGCGAACCTTCCACCTGCAGCCCGTTTGGGCAATAATCGGTGAACCGCTCCGGACTCAGGCATTGCGCCAGGAAGTCCGCCACGCGCTGCCGGGGCACCCCGGCCTGATCCCCGCCTCTCCCACGCTCTCTGGCCACACGCATGCTCCATCGTCTCTGGCTGGTGTTCGCGCAGGCGGTCACGGTGCTGCTGGCCGCCGTGTTCGTGGTGGCCAGTTTTCAGCCGCAATGGCTGCCGGATCGGCTTGGGCGCGGGCCCCAGCCCTCGGCCGGGCCGGCTGCGGCCGCGGGCGGCACCGCCGCTGGCGCGCGCGGCGAGCCTCGCCGCGATGCCGCGATTCTTTCATACAGCGAGGGGGCGCGCCGGGCCACCGCCTCGGTGGTGAACATCTTCACCACCAAGCAGGTGCGTGTGCCCAGGGATCACCCGCTGCTCAACGATCCGCTGTTCCGTCGCTTCTTCGGGGAGCAGTTCGCGCAGCGCCAGCAGACCTCCAGCCTCGGCTCGGGCGTGATCATCTCGGCCGATGGGCTGGTGGTGACCAACCACCATGTCGTCGAGTCGGCCGACGAGATCGAGGTGCTGCTATCCGACGGACGCCGGGCGCGGGCCACTGCGGTGGGCAGCGACCCCGAGACCGATCTCGCGGTGCTGCGCATCGCGCTCGACAAGCTGCCCGCGATCGAATTCGGCCAGGCCGATGCCGCCCGCGTGGGTGATGTGGTGCTGGCCGTGGGCAACCCCTTCGGCGTGGGACAGACCGTGACCATGGGCATCATCAGCGCCCTGGGTCGCAGCCAGCTCGGCATCAACACCTTCGAGAACTTCATCCAGACCGATGCCGCGATCAACCCCGGCAACTCCGGCGGGGCGCTGGTCGACTCCGCCGGCCGGCTGCTCGGCATCAACACCGCCATCTACTCGCGCAGCGGCGGCTCGCTGGGCATCGGCTTCGCCATCCCGGTGAGCACGGTGCGGCAGGTGACCGAGCAGCTGGTGGCCAGCGGCAGCGTCACCCGCGGCTACATCGGCGTCGAGCCGCAGGACATCACGCCCGAGCTGGCCGAGGCCTTCAAGCTGCCGCGCCAGCAGGGGGCGATCATCGCCGGCGTGATGCGCGGCGGGCCGGCCGACAAGGCCGGCGTGAAGGTCGGTGACATCCTGGTGTCGGTGGATGGCGCGGCCATCAGCGGCACCGCCGCCATGCTGGAGAGCATCTCGCAGCTCAGGCCCGGTAGCGTGAGCCGCTTCCGCTTCGTGCGCGACGGTCGGGAGATCGATCTGCCGGTGACGGTGGGCAAGCGTCCGCGGCCAGGCCAGAAGGGCGAGTGACCCGGCCGAGGCAGGCCGGGCCCGTTGGGGCGACCGATGCGACCGATGCGGCTGATGTGCCCGATGCGGCTGATGTGCCCGATGCGGCTGATGTGGCCGATGCGGCTGATGTGGCCCGTGCCGGTCAGCGCCCGGTCAGGCGCTGCCGCCGGGTGAACCGCCCGATGCGGTGTCGGCGCCGGCCTCGGTCGGCGCCTCGGGCGCGCGGCTGCGCACGGAGATGAAACCGGCCAGCACGATGCCCAGCTCATAGAGCAGGCACAGCGGCACCGCGAGCATGAACTGCGAGAGCACATCGGGCGGGGTAAGCACCGCCGCCACCACGAAGGCCCCCACCACCACATAGCGGCGCGCCTCCCGGAGCTGCTGGGTGGTGACCATGCCGAGCTTGACCAGCAGCATCTCGACCACCGGCACCTCGAAGGTCAGACCGAAGCCGAAGAAGATCGCCAGGGTGAAGTCCCAGTACTTCTGCAGGTCCTGCATCACATCGGCGCCGGTGTCGGCCGCGAATGCGTAGAAGAACTTGTAGGCCGCCGGCAGCACGAAGAAGTAGGCGAAGCTGATGCCCACCACCAGGAAGAACACGCTGGAGACGATCAGCGGCAGGGCGAACTTCTTCTCGTGCTCGTAGAGGCCCGGCGCCACGAAGGCCCAGGCCTGATAGAGCACCCAGGGCAGCGAGAGCAGCAGCGCCGCGAGGAAGGCGACCTTGGTGAGGGTGAAGAAGGCGCCGGCCTGATCGGTGAAGATCGGCTTCTGCCCGGCCGGGAGCGACTGGTAGAGCGGCTGCGACAGCAGCTTCATGATGTCGCCGCTGAAGTAGAAGCACACGCCGAAGAGCACCAGCACCACGATCAGCGACTTGACGAGCCGGTCGCGCAGCTCGACCAGGTGGGAGATGAAGCTCTCTTCCTGGGCCGGATCGGCGGGCTTGCTCTCGGAACGCAGCAGACGGGGCAGACGCACAGGGGGCTCCGGTCAGCGGCGCTTGGGCGGCAGCTTCTTGCCGAGCAGGCGGGCGCGTTCGGTGCGGCGATCCTTGAAACGGTCGCGGGTGCGCCGCGCGGCGTAGATCTTGTCCCAGTCGGTGGTGGGCTGGGCGGACGAGGACGCGGCGTCGGACAGGGTGTCGAGGCTGGTCTGGGCGTCGGAGACCACCGACTGCACCGAGCTCTGCAGGTTGCTGGCGGCGTCGGTCACCTCGGTCTTGAGGCGACGCAGCTCGTCGAGCTCCATCTGGCGGTTGATGTCCGACTTGACATCGCTGACATAGCGCTGGAGCTTGCCCATCCACTGGCCAGCCTGCCGGGCCACCCGCGGGAGACGGTCGGGCCCGAGCACGACCAGCGCCACCACGGCGATGATCACCATCTCGGAGAAGCCGATGTCGAACATGGGCGGGCGAAGGGCGGAGAGGCGCGGGATGCGGGGTGCGCGCAGGGCTGTGGACGCGCGCGCGGCGTGACGCGGCTGGCGCGCGGAGCGCGCGGGACGCGCGTGTCGCGGCCGGCGCGGCCGCGACGCCGGTCGCGTGCTCAGCTCTTGGGCTTGGCGTCGACGTCGATGGTCTTGGCCGCGGCGGTGTCGGTGGCAGCCTTCTCGGTGCCTTCCTTCACGCCTTCCTTGAAGCCGCGAACCGCGCCACCGAGATCGGAGCCGATGTTGCGCAGCTTCTTGGTGCCGAAGACCAGCATGATGATGACCAGCACGATGAGCCAGTGCCAGATGCTCAAGCTTCCCATGGGTGACTCCTGAGGCGTGCGCGAGGCGCCGGGCGGACGGCCGGCCCTCCGGGGAGAGGGCTCACGGCTGCCGGTTCATGCCCGAACCGAGCGGCTGCGGGCCGCCAAGCACATGTATGTGGAGATGATACACCTCCTGCCTGCCCACCCGACCATTGTTGACCACCACCCTGAAGCCGTCGGTGGCGCCCTGCTCGCGGGCGAGCTGGCCGGCCCTGCCGAGCATGCGGCCGAGCACCTGCTGGTGCGCCAGGTCGGCGTCGTAGAGGTTCTCGACATGGATCTTCGGGATGATCAGGAAGTGCACCGGCGCCTGCGGATGGATATCGTGGAAGGCGAGGATCTCGTCGTCTTCGTAGACCTTGCGGGCGGGAATCTCGCCGCGCACGATGCGGCAGAACAGGCAGTCGGGCTTGTGCATCAGTCGGATCGGGCAGGGGGTTGGACGGCGCCGCGCGCGGCCTTCTCGGCCAGGCCCGAGAGGCCCTCGCGGCGGGCGAGTTCGGCGGCCACATCCTCGGGCCGCAGGCCGTAGTGGGCCAGCATCACCAGGCAGTGGAACCAGAGGTCGGCGGTCTCGGCGACGATGCGCGCGGCATCGCCATCCTTGGCGGCCATCACGGTCTCGGTGGCCTCCTCGCCGATCTTCTTCAGGATGGCGTCGGGCGCGCGCGCGAGCAGCCGCGCCACATACGAACGCTCGGGATCGGCGCCGCGCCGGCTCTCGATGAGATCGGCCAGACGCGACAGCACCTCGGCAGGGTTCACCGGTAGATGTCCTCGGGGTTGCGGATGACCGGGTCGACGCTCTCCCAGCGGCCATCGGTGAGACGCAGGAAGAAGCAGGATTCGCGGCCGGTGTGACAGGCGATGCCGCCCTGCTGCTCGACCTTGAGCAGCACCACATCCGCGTCGCAGTCGAGGCGCAGCTCCTTCACCCGCTGGAAGTGGCCCGACTCCTCGCCCTTGCGCCAGAGGCGGGCGCGCGAGCGCGAGAAGTACACCGCGCGTCCGGTGAGCGCGGTCTCGAGCAGGGATTCGCGGTTCATCCAGGCCACCATCAGGATGCGCTGCGAGACCGCGTCCTGGGCGATGGCCGGGATCAGGCCGGCGGCGTCGAAGCGGACCTGATCGATCCAGTCGGTGCGCAGCAGGCCGGCGGGATCGGGCGCCCCTCCCCCGGACGCCGGCGCTGGGGACGGCGAGGCCGCTGGGGCCGGCGCTGAGGCCGGCGCTGAGGCCGACGCGGGACCCGGCACGGCGCCGCTCATGACAGCCTCACCGGGATGCCCTGCGCGGCGAGATGGCGCTTGGCCTCGCCCACGGTGTGCTCGCCGAAGTGGAAGATGCTGGCAGCCAGCACCGCGTCGGCGCGGCCCTGGGTGACGCCATCGGCGAGGTGCTGCAGCGTGCCCACGCCGCCGGAGGCGATGACCGGGATGCTCACCGCCTCCGAGACCGCGCGGGTGAGGGGGAGGTCGAAGCCCTCGCGGGTGCCGTCTCGGTCCATGCTGGTGAGCAGGATCTCGCCGGCGCCCAGGCGCTGCACCTCGCGGGCCCAGGCCACGGCATCGAGACCGGTGGCGCGGCGCCCGCCATGGGTAAAGACCTCCCAGCGGCCGGGCGCGACCTGCTTGGCGTCGATGGCCACCACGATGCACTGCGAGCCGTAGCGGGCGCAGGCCTGCGCCACCAGCGCCGGCGACTGCACCGCGGCGCTGTTCATGGAGATCTTGTCGGCGCCGGCATTGAGCAGGCGGCGGACATCGTCGACCGCGCGCACGCCGCCGCCCACGGTGAGCGGGATGAAGACCTGTTCGGCCACCGCCTCGATGACATGCAGGATGATGTCGCGCTGGTCGGACGAGGCGGTGATGTCGAGGAAGGTGAGCTCGTCGGCGCCCTGCTCGTCATAGCGGCGGGCGATCTCGACCGGATCGCCGGCATCGCGCAGCTGCAGGAAGTTGACGCCCTTGACCACCCGGCCCGCGGTGACATCGAGGCAGGGAATGATGCGCTTGGTGAGCACTCAGCGCTCGCCGTTGAGCTCGTCGGCGCGGGCCTGGGCGGCGCGGAACTCGAGCCGGCCCTCGTAGAGGGCGCGCCCGAGGATGGCGCCTTCGATGCCCTCGGACTCGATCGCGCACAGACGGTCGACATCGTCGAGGCCGGCGACGCCGCCCGAGGCGTACACCGGCACGCGCAGTTCGCGGGCCAGGCGCACCGTGGCCTCGATGTTGACGCCCGAGAGCATGCCGTCGCGGCCGATGTCGGTGTAGACCACCGCCTCGACGCCGTAGCCCTCGAACTTGCGGGCAAGATCGAGCACATCATGGCCGGTGAGCTTGCTCCAGCCGTCGGTGGCGACCTTGCCGTCGCGGGCGTCGAGCCCGACCATGATCTGGCCGGGGAAGGCGGTGCAGGCATCCTGCAGGAAGCCCGGGTTCTTGACCGCGGCGGTGCCGATGATCACATAGCTGATGCCGCCATCGAGGTAGCGCTCGATGGTGTCGAGATCGCGGATGCCGCCGCCGAGCTGCACCGGGATGCGGTCGCCGACCGCGTTGACGATCGCCTTGACCGCGGCCTGGTTGCGCGGCTTGCCCGCGACCGCGCCGTTGAGGTCGACGAGGTGCAGCCGGCGCGCGCCCTGCTCCACCCAGTGCCGGGCCACCGCGGCCGGATCTTCGGAGAAGACGGTCTCGTCGTTCATGTCGCCCTGGCGCAGGCGCACGCAGCGGCCGTCCTTGAGGTCGATCGCGGGGATCAGAAGCATGGTGTGTGGGGGGAGAGAAAGCCGGGGAGGCCGATCGGCTAGGGGTTCCAGCTCACGAAGTTGCGGTACAGGCGAAGCCCGGCTGCGGCGCTCTTTTCGGGGTGGAACTGGGTGGCAAAAATATTATCCCGCGCCACGGCGCAGGTAAAGGCAAGGCCATGCTCGCTCACGCCGGCCACCAGCGCGGCCTGCGCCGGCACCGCGTGGTAGCTGTGCACGAAGTAGAAGTACTCGCCGTCGGGCACGCCTGCCCAGAGGGGATGGGCCATGCGCTGGCTGACCCGGTTCCAGCCCATGTGCGGCACCTTCAGGGGCAGGCCGTCCGGGCCCTGCATGCGGGCGGGGTCGAAGCGCACCACCTCGCCCGGGAACAGGCCGAGCCCGGCGCAGTCGCCCTCGGCGCTGTGCTCGAAGAGCATCTGCTCGCCGATGCACACCCCGAACAGCGGCCGGCTCTCGGCAGCGCGCAGCACCGCCTCGTGCAGGCCGCGCTCGCGCAGGAAGCGCATGCAGTCGGGCATGGCGCCCTGGCCGGGGAACACCACCCGGCTGGCGGCGGCGATCTCGGCGGGCTGGTCGGTGACCACCACGCGGGCCTGCGGCGCGACATGCTCGAGGGCCTTGGCCACCGAGCGCAGGTTGCCCATTCCGTAGTCGACGACGGCGATGGTGTTGACGGTCATGGGCAGCAGGCCTGGGCGACACGGTGACGGGCACGCGGCCCGTCGGGAAGGCGCTAGAGGGCTTCCTTGGTGGACGGCAACCGGCCCGCCATGCGCGGGTCGGGTTCGAGGGCGGCGCGCAGCGCGCGGGCGAAGGCCTTGAAGACCGTCTCGCACTGGTGGTGGGCGTTGTCGCCGCGCAGGTTGTCGATGTGCAGCGTGACCAGGGCGTGGTTCACGAAGCCCTGGAAGAACTCGTGGGCCAGATCGACATCGAAGGCGCCGATCATGGCCCGCGTGAAGGGCACCTGCCAGACCAGGCCGGGACGGCCGGAGAAGTCGACGACCACGCGCGACAGGGCCTCGTCGAGCGGTACATAGGCATGGCCGTAGCGGCGGATGCCGGTCTTGTCGGGCAGCGCCCGGGCGATGGCCATGCCCAGGGTGATGCCGATGTCCTCGACGGTGTGGTGGGCATCGATGTGCAGATCGCCGCTGGCTTCGACCTCGAGGTCGATCAGGCCATGGCGCGCGATCTGGTCGAGCATGTGATCGAGAAAGGGAACGCCGCTGGCCAGGCGCCGCTCGCCGGTGCCGTCAAGGTTGATGCGCACCCGCACCCGGGTCTCGGCGGTGTTGCGGACGACTTCCGCGGTTCTGGGATTCATGGCCGGTGCATTCTAACCGCGGCCGTCGCCGGCGGGGCGCGCAGGCTCAGCGCCGGCCGCGGGCGCGGGCGCCGGCGAATTGGCGGCGGCCGAGCCGGCCGCGGCGTTGGGGCCCGCGCGGTACTCGGCGCTCAGGGCATGGGCCTGCAGGCCCTCGCCCCGGGCCAGCACCGAGGCCACCGGCCCGAGCGCGGCCGCGCCGGCGGCCGAGATGTGGATGACGCTGCTGCGCTTCTGGAAGTCGTAGACGCCCAGCGGCGAGGAGAAGCGCGCGGTGCGCATGGTGGGCAGCACATGGTTGGGCCCGGCGCAGTAGTCGCCGAGCGACTCGGACGACCAGGCGCCCAGGAACATGGCGCCGGCGTGACGGATGCGCGCCGCCCACTGCTCGGGCTCGCGGGTGGCGATCTCGAGGTGCTCGGGCGCGATGCGGTCGATGAGCGCGCAGGCCTCCTCGAGACTGCGCACGCGGATCAGCGCGCCGCGATCGGCCAGCGACTGGCGCACCACCGCCGCCCGTGGCAGCGTGGGCAGCAGCCGCTCGATGGCCTGCGCCACCCGCTCGATGAAGGCCTCGTCGGGGCACAGCAGGATGGCCTGCGCCATCTCGTCGTGCTCGGCCTGCGAGAAGAGGTCCATGGCGATCCAGTCGGGATCGACCGAGCCGTCACAGAGCACCAGGATCTCGCTGGGCCCGGCGATCATGTCGATGCCCACCTGGCCGAACACCCGGCGCTTGGCCTCGGCGACATAGGCATTGCCCGGGCCGACGATCTTGTCCACCGCCGGCACGGTGGCAGTGCCCCAGGCGAGCGCGGCCACCGCCTGCGCGCCGCCGATGGTGAACACCCGGTCGACGCCCGCGATGCAGGCCGCCGCCAGGACCATGGCGTTGCGCACGCCGTCGGGGGTGGGCACCACCATGACCAGCTCGCGCACGCCGGCCACCTTGGCCGGGATGGCATTCATGAGCACCGACGACGGATAGGCGGCCTTGCCGCCCGGCACATACAGGCCCACCCGGTCGATGGCGCTCACCTGCTGGCCCAGGCGGGTGCCATCGGGCTCGGTGTACGACCAGGAGCCGGCGAGCTGGTGCTGGTGATAGGCGCGGATGCGCGCGGCCGCGGTCTCGAGAGCCCGACGCTGCGCGACCGGCAGGGCGTCGGCCGCGGCCTGCAGCTCGGCGCGCGGCAGCTCGAGCTGCGCGGCATCGTCGAGCGCGAGGCGGTCGAAGCGGCGGGTGTACTCGAGCACCGCGGCATCGCCGCGGGCGCGCACATCGGCAATGATGCCGGCCACCGCCGCCTCGATGTCGCGGTCCTGGCCGGGCTCGTAGGCCAGCAGCGCCGCCAGGCGCGGCTCGAAGCCGGCATCGCGGGTGTCGAGACGAGCGATCATGCCGGCACCCCCGAGCCGCCGCCGGCCAGCGCGCTGCCGGCCGCCGCGGGCCCGGCCACCGCCGCGGCCAGCCGGGCGAGCAGCGGCTCGAGACGCGCGGCGCGGGTCTTGAGTGAAGCCTGGTTGACCACCAGCCGGGCCGAGATCGGCAGGATCTCCTCGACCTCGACCAGCTGGTTGGCCTTGAGGGTGCTGCCGGTGCTCACCACATCGACGATGGCATCGGCCAGGCCGACCAGCGGCGCGAGCTCCATCGAGCCGTAAAGCTTGATCAGGTCCACATGCACCCCCTTGCGGGCGAAGTGCTGGCGGGCGGTGTCGACATACTTGGTGGCCACCCGCAGCCGCGCGCCGCGGCGCACCGCCTGGGCGTAGTCGAAACCCAGCGGCGCGGCCACGCACAGCCGGCACACCCCGATGCCGAGGTCGATGGGCTGGTACAGGCCCTCGCCGCCGTGCTCGAGCAGCACATCCTTGCCCGCCACGCCGAGATCGGCGGCGCCGTACTGCACATAGGTGGGGACATCGCTCGCGCGCACGATGATCAGCCGCAGCCCCGGGTCGCCGGTGGGCAGGATCAGCTTGCGCGAGCGCGTGGCCTCGGGATCGACCGGGATGCCCGCGGCCGCCAGCAGCGGCACGGTGTCGTCGAAGATGCGGCCCTTGGACAGGGCGAGGGTGATCGGCGCGTCGGACATGGGGGACGGCTCCGGGGTCAGCCGGGCTGGCGCTCGATGCGCGCGCCCAGGGCGGCGAGCTTGGCTTCCATGCGCTCGTAGCCGCGATCGAGGTGGTAGATGCGGTTGACCAGGGTCTCGCCCTCGGCCACCAGGCCGGCCACCACCAGGCCGGCGGAGGCGCGCAGGTCGGTGGCCATGACTGCCGCCCCGGACAGCGCCGGCACGCCGCGCACCACCGCGGTGTTGCCCTCGATGGTGATGTCGGCGCCCAGCCGCTGCAGCTCCAGTGCGTGCATGAAGCGGTTCTCGAAGATGGTCTCGGTGATCACGCCCGCGCCCTGCGCGATGCAGTTCAGGGCCATGAACTGCGCCTGCATGTCGGTGGCCAGACCGGGATAGGGCGCGGTGCGCAGGTTGAGCGCGCGCGGCCGTCCGCTCATGACGAGGCGGATCCAGTCGGGGCCGCAGTCGATGGCCGCGCCGGCCTCGCGCAGCTTCTCGAGCGTGGCATCCATGCCGGCGGGCTGGGCCCCGGTGAGGGTGATGCTGCCGCCGGTGGCCGCGGCCGCGCACAGGAAGGTGCCGGCCTCGATGCGGTCGGGCATCACCCGGTGGCTGGCGCCATGCAGGCTGGCCACGCCCTCGACCACCACCCGGTCGGTGCCGGCGCCGCGGATGCGCGCGCCCATGGCGATCAGGGCCTGGGCGAGATCGACCACCTCGGGCTCGCGGGCGGCGTTCTCGATGATGGTCTCGCCCTCGGCGAGGGTGGCGGCCATCATGAGGTTCTCGGTGCCGGTGACCGTGACCATGTCGGTGACGATGCGCGCGCCCTTCAGGCGCGGCGCGCTGGCCACCATGTAGCCGTGCTCGATGTGGATCTCGGCGCCCATCGCCTGCAGGCCCTTGATGTGCTGGTCGACCGGACGCTGGCCGATCGCGCAGCCGCCCGGCAGGGACACCCGGGCGCGGCCGAAGCGGGCCACCAGCGGGCCGAGCACCAGCACCGAGGCGCGCATGGTGCGCACCAGATCGTAGGGCGCGTCAACAGAGCTGACCGCCGCCGCCTCGAGGGTGACCTCATCGCCCTCGCGCCGGCTGCTCACGCCCATCTGCCCGAGCAGGCGCAGCGCGGTGGCCACATCCTGCAGGCGCGGCACATTGCCCACCACCAGCGGCTCGGCGGTGAGCAGGCTGGCGAACAGGATGGGCAGCGCGGCGTTCTTGGCGCCCGACACCGGCACCTCGCCGGAGAGGCGCTGGCCGCCGCGCACGCAGAGACGGTCCACGACTCAGGCCTTGCGGGCGGCCCACTCGGCCGGCGTGAGGGTCTTCATGGACAGCGCGTGGATCTCCTCGCGCATGCGGTCGCCGAGCACGGCATAGACCATCTGGTGACGCTGCACCGGGCGCTTGCCCTCGAAGGCGGCGGCGACGATGACCGCATCGAAGTGGCGGCCGTCGCCGTCGACCTCGAGGTGCTCGCAGGGCAGGCCGGCGGCGATGTAGCCGCGCAGCAAGTCGGGTGTGACCATGGGGATACCGTTCTCAGTGCCGAAGCTTGTAGCCGGAGTGCAGCATGCGCAGCGCCACGGCCGAGACCACCGCCAGGGTGGCGGCGACCACGCCGAGGCTCACCAGCGGCGGCACATCGGACTGGCCGAAGAAGCCGTAGCGGAAGCCGTCGACGATGTAGAAGAAGGGATTCAGGTGCGAGACCGCCTGCCAGAAGGCCGGCAGCGAGTGCACCGAGTAGAACACCCCGGCCAGGAAGGTGGCCGGCGCGATCACGAAGCTCTGCACCGCCGCCATCTGGTCGAACTTCTCGGACCAGATGCCCGCGACGAGCCCCATTGTACCGAGGATGGCGCAGCCCAGCAGGCCGAAGAGCACCGCCCACGCCGGCGCGGCGAAGCGCGGCACCGAGAAGAACAGGGTCACGGCGAACACCCCGGCGCCGACCGCCAGGCCGCGCACCATGGCCGCGCCGACATAGGCCGCGAACAGGTCGCGCACCGACAGCGGCGGCAGCAGCACGAACACGATGTTGCCGGTGACCTTCGACTGGACGAGGGACGACGAGGCATTGGCAAAGGCGTTCTGGAGCATGGCCATCATGACCAGGCCGGGCACCAGGAACTCGGTGTAGCCGATGCCCGGGAAGGCCTCGACACGGCCCTGCAGCGCGTTGGCGAAGACCAGCAGGTAGAGCACCGTGGACACCACCGGGCCGGCGACGGTCTGGTAGACCACCTTCCAGAAGCGCAGCACCTCCTTGCGCAGCAGGGTGACGAAGCCCGCGCTCACGCCGCCTCCGCGCGCATGATGCGCAGGAACACCTGCTCGAGGTCGGTGTGGGTCATCTCCATGTCGAGCAGGGTGCAGCCGGCCTGGCGCAGCTCGGCGAGCAGCGGCTCGACCTCGTCCCAGGAGGCCACCGGCAGGCGCACCCGGCCGTCGGGGCCGGCCACCGGGGAGGGCGCGCCGCCGTCCGCGGCCGCACCGCCGCCCGCGGACGCATCGGGACC
>JAGWVN010000151.1 GCA_018970865.1 Betaproteobacteria bacterium | reverse complement strand
CCGATTGAGCATCTGACGCGCACAGCGGCAGCGTTGTTCGCGCGGGCCCAAAGCCCCAACGCATCTTCGCGGTATGCAACCGCCTTCACGGCTTACGGCTGCCCAGCAATCTCCCCCAGCACCGGCCTCAGATACCCCAGGAACCGGTCCGGGTCTTCGCTCATGGGGAAGTGCCCCAGCCCGCCCATGATGGTGGCTTTCGAACCCGGCACGCTGGCGGCCACGGCCAGCGTCTCGGCCGGCGTGCAGGAGTAGTCGTACTCGCCGGTGAGCAGGTAGAGCGGGCAGCGGCGCGTGTCGATGCCGGCCACCTTGCCGCGGATGTCGCCGTCTACCTTGTAGAAGTACAGGTCGCCCTTGAACACCCCCGGGCCGCCCTGCATGTAGTGCCACAGCGTTTCCCAGCGCTCGGCCTCCGGCGCCTGCGGCCCCACCAGCCCTGAGACCACGCCCGCGCACACCTCGCCGCCGTGGGCGTCGGGGTGGTGCAGCCAGGTGGTGTCGTAGTACGGATCGACATGGGCGCCAGCCTGCAGGCCGATGGCCGCGCGAAAACGCTCGGGATGCGACAGCGCCAGCTGCAGCACCAGCCGCCCGCCGATGGAGCAGCCCATGACCACCGGCCGCGCCAGGGCCAGCGCATCAGACACCGCCAGCACCTGCGCCACATAGCCCGCCGTGGTGAGCCGGTACTCCGCGTTCTGCCAGCCCGCGGGCGGCGACGACTTGCCGTGCCAGGGCATGTCAAAGGCGATGACCCGATAGCGCGACAGCACCTCGGGGTCAGTCATCACGCCGCGCCACTGCCGGGTGTCGGCCCCCGCGGTATGCAGGCACAGCAGCGGAATGCCCTGCCCCGCCTCCTCCACATACACCCGGTGCGGCACACCCTCGATGCTCAGGCGCAGGTAGCGGCCGGTGATGGGGTCGAAGACGGGATCGGGCATGGGGCGGTCCTGGGGTGAACAGCGTTTGGCGAGTATAGCTCGGCGCTTGACCACTGGACCATTAACGGTCTATCTTTGGTCCACCCCAGGAAGGCATCCCCATGCGCTACTCAACACGCGTCAAGCCCATCAGCTACCTGAAAGCCAATGCGGCAGAGGTCCTGACCGAACTGGCCGAAGTCCGCGAACCGCTCGTCATCACCCAGCATGGCGAAGCGAAAGCCGTCGTGCAGGACATCGCGTCCTTCGAACAAACCCAGGAAACCCTCGCCCTGCTCAAGATCCTCGCCCTGGGCGAGCAGGATGTGGCGGCCGGCCGGGTTCAACCCGCGCTCGAAGTGCTTGCCCGCCTGAAGAAGAAGCATCCGGCGCCATGACGCGGCGCGCGGGCCGCCATCGGGTTCTTCTCACCCGGGGCGCCGAGCACGACCTTGAATCCCTGTTTGATCATGTCGCCGCGCAAGACGGCACCGGAGCGGCCCACCGCCTGGTCGACCAGATCACCCAGGTCATCGAGTCACTGGCGCAGTTCCCTGATCGCGGCGCCCACCCACCGGAGCTTCTGGGCCTGGGCATTCGCGAATTCCGCCAGACCGGCTTCAAGCCCTATCGCGTGATTTACCGCGTCCAGAACGACCAGGTGGTCATTCACCTCATCATCGATGGCCGCCGAGACCTGCAATCGCTACTGGCCCGCCGTCTGCTGGGCGCCTGACGGCACCGTCTCTCCCCGCCCCGCCGCCAGCACATCCTTGAACCACAGCAGGTTGGCCATGAAGGGCTGCAGATTGCCCTCGATGCTGAGCACCTTGCGACGACGCATGGCAAAGAGGTCGTGATGGCCCGGCGCGGGCAGCGGCTGCCAGAAGGCCTCCCACTCCGCCAGCGGCGCGCGCAGCGCGAAGGTCCAGCTCGGCATCACGAAGGGGCCGTGGGTCAGCGCCGCGATGCGGCCCTGGCGCACGCTGATCAGGTGCTGGCTGCTCTGCGCATCGAGCAGCACGGTGGCGTCCACAAAACGCCCGCGCTGCACCAGCCACGCGTCCTGATTGACGCGCTCGGCCAGGCGCGCCAGCCGTGCGATGAGATCCGACATGCCATCCTCCGGAATGATGCTTGCGTTGCAGCTTGCAAAACTTGCGCGCTCTCATGCTAGATTAGCCCGCCAATTCAGGGTGCTGCACCGGTGCCCTGCAAAACAACCATAAAAAGCCGCAGCGCTCGAGACACGCGTGCAATTCCTACAACTGGTCATCAGCGGCATCGCGCAGGGCTGCATCTACGGCCTGATCGCGCTGGGCTTCGTGCTGATCTACAAGGCCACCGAGACCGTCAGCTTCGTCCAGGGTGACCTGATGATGCTCGGTTCCTTCATCGGTCTGGGTGCCGTCCTCCTGCTGGGCTTCCCGTTCTGGGTGGCGGTGATCGCCTCCATGCTGGCCATGGGCGTGTTCGGCCTGCTGGTCGAGCGCCTGGTGATCCGGCCCATCCTCGGGCAGCCGCAGTTCACCATCGTGATGCTCACCATCGGCATCGGCTACATCGTGCGCGGCCTGATCCTCATGATCCCGGCCGTGGGCACCGAGACCCACGCCCTGCCGGTGCCCTACAAGGACATGGTCTGGAACCTCGGCGGGCTGGTGGTGTCGGTGGAGCATGTGGTGATCATCGCCAGCACCGCGGTGCTGTGCGGCGTGCTCTACGCGGCCTTCCGCTACACCACGCTGGGCATCGCCATGCAGGCCTCGTCGCAGAACCAGCTGGCCGCCTACTACATGGGCATCCCGGTGAAGGCGCTCAACGGGCTGGTCTGGGCGCTGGCTGCGGGCGTGGCCGCCATCGCCGGCCTGCTGCTCGCGCCGATCACCATGGTGCATGCCAACCTCGGTCTCACCGGCCTGAAGGCCTTCCCGGCGGCGGTGGTGGGCGGCTTCGGCAGCCTGCCCGGCGCCATCGTGGGCGGGCTGATCATCGGCGTGGTGGAGTCGCTCTCGGGCTTCTACCTGCCTGACGGCTTCAAGGACATCGCGCCCTACATCGTGGTGCTGATCATGCTCTGGTTCATGCCGAACGGCCTGTTCGGCGAGAAGCTGCGCAAGAAGGTCTGAACATGCGCTTCCTGTTCAAGACCACCTATGACCAGGACATCCGCCTGGCCAAGCATGAGGGCCACCGCTTCTGGTACGGCGCCCTGCTCGCCCTGCTGTGCGTCACACCCTGGGTGCTGCCCGAATACTGGCTGGCCCAGGTCACCCTGGTGCTGATCTTCTCGGTGGCGGGCCTGGGCCTGATGCTGCTGGCCGGCTACACCGGGCAGGTATCCATCGGTCATGCCGCCTTCATGGGCGTGGGCGCCTACACGCAGGGCGTGCTCACCAACATGGGCGTGCCCTTTCCGGTGGCCCTGATCGCCGCCATCGCGGTCTCGGCCGGCGTAGGCGTGGTGGTGGGCGTGCCGGCGCTGCGGGTCAAGGGCATCTACCTGGGCATTGCCACGCTGGCCTTCGGCTTCATCGTGGAGGAAGTCTTCGCGCGCTGGGAGTCGGTCACCGGCGGCAATGCCGGCATCCACCTGAAAGCGCCCGACTTCTTCGGCCTGAAGCTCGAGAGCAAGGAGTCCTTCTACTACCTGTGTCTGGTGATCTGCGTGGCGGTCACCATCGGCGTGCTCAACCTGCTGCGATCGCCCACCGGCCGCGCCTTCGTGGCCATCCGCGATTCCGAGATCTCGGCCCAGAGCATGGGCATCCAGCTCGCCTGGTTCAAGGGCCTGGCCTTTGCCATCTCGGCGGCCATGGCCGGCATCGCCGGCGCGCTCTACGCCCACAACATCCGCTTCATCACCCCTGACCAGTTCAGCCTGCTGCAGTCGGTGGAGCTGCTGCTGCTGGTGGTGGTGGGCGGCCTGGGCTTCGTGCACGGCGCCTTCCTGGGCGCCATCTTCGTGATCACCATGCCGCAGCTGATCGCGGTGGCCAAGGACCTGCTGCCGCCCGAGATCGGTCAGGCCGCCGGCCTGCAGGCGGTCATCTACGGCCTGGTGCTGGTGCTGATCGTGCTCTTCGAGCCCATGGGCCTGTATGGCCGCTGGCTGAAGGTGCGCACCTGGTTCCAGCTCTTCCCCTTCTATCGCAAGGGCATGTTCAAGCGGCAGAAGAGCTTCACCAAGTCGGAGCGGCTGAAATGAGTGCGGCGCAGGCATCCCCGGCCACCGGCCCGCTGCTGTCGGCCCGCGACCTGCAGGTGCGCTTCGGCGGCGTGCTGGCGGTCAACGGCGTGAGCTTCGATGTGCAGCGCGGCGAGGTCTTCACGCTCATCGGCCCCAACGGCGCGGGCAAGACCACCGTCTTCAACCTGATCAGCCGCATCTACACCCCCACGGCCGGCAGCATCCAGTTCGACGGCAAGCTGCTCACCAGCATGCCCGCCCATGCCATCGCCGGCATGGGCATCGCCCGCACCTTCCAGAACATCGAGCTCTTCGAGTACGCCACGGTGCTGCAGAACCTGCTCATCGGCCACCACGTGCATCGCAGCACCGGCTTCTGGCAGGAGCTCTTCTTCACGCCCTCGGTGCGCCGCGCCGAAATGCAGGCCCGCGAGGCGGTGGAGCGGGTCATCGAGTTCCTCGACCTGCAGCACCACCGCGATTCCCTGGTGGCCGGCCTGCCCTACGGGGTGCGCAAGGTGGTCGAGCTGGCCCGTGCGCTGTGCACCCAGCCGCGCCTGCTGCTGCTCGATGAGCCCTCCTCGGGTCTGAATGTCGAGGAGACCGACGACATGGCCTTCTGGATCCAGGACATCCGCAACGAGCTCGGCATCACCGTGCTCATGGTGGAGCACGACATGTCGCTGGTCTCGCGGGTGTCTGATCGGGTGCTGGCCATGAACCAGGGCGAGACCCTGGCCGTGGGCACGCCGGCGCAGGTGCAGTCCGACCCCGGGGTGATCGAGGCCTATCTCGGCTCCATGGAAGACATGTCTTCCCTGCGCAGGCCCACCGCATGAGCGCCGACACCGTCACTTCCGCCCCCGCCAGCGCGGCCGCCGCCGCGGTGGCCGACACCGGCGCCGCCTCGCAGGCCGTGCTGCGCCTGGCCAATGTCGAGAGCGCCTACGGCCCCATCCGCGCCATCCGCGGCGTGAGCCTGGAAGTCATCCGCGGCCAGATCGCCACCGTGCTCGGCTCCAACGGCGCGGGCAAGACCACCATCCTGAAGACCATCTCCGGGATCATCGACCCGCGCCGCGGCAGTGTCGAGTTCAACGGCCAGGACATCACCGCGCAGGACCCCGCCCACATCGTGCGCCTGGGCCTGTCGCATGTGCCCGAGGGCCGCGAGGTGTTCCCGCTGCTGTCGGTGCGCGACAACCTGCTGATGGGCGCCTACACCCGCAAGGATCGCGACGGCGCCGCCCGTGACCTCGAGACCGTCTACCGCTACTTCCCCATCCTGAAGGAGCGCGCCGCGCAGAACGCCGGCCTGCTCTCGGGCGGCCAGCAGCAGATGCTCGCCATCTCGCGCGCCATCATGGCCGCGCCCGAGCTCATCCTGCTCGACGAACCCAGCCTGGGCCTGTCGCCGCGGCTCACCAAGGAGATCTTCGAGATCGTGGTGCGCATCAACCGCGAGCGCGGCACCTCCATCCTGCTGGTGGAGCAGAACGCCAACATGGCCCTGAACGCCGCCGACTTCGGCTATGTGCTCGAGAACGGCCGCATCGTCATGCAGGACAGCTGCGCGGTGCTGCGCGAGAAGGACGACATCAAGGAGTTCTATCTCGGCATGAAGGAAACCGGCGTCCGCGGCGAGCGCCGCTGGAAGAAGAAGAAGACCTGGCGATGAGCACCACCCCCGATCCGCACCGCATCGTCACCGGCGACCAGGTCGGCTGGAAACCCGAGCCGGTCGACTTCGCAACCCTGCCCGCGCTCTTCTGGAAGCGCGTGGCCGAACTCGGCGAGCGGCCGATGATGCGCCAGAAGGACCTGGGCATCTGGCGCACCTACAGCTGGCGCGAGGTAGGCACCCTGGTGTCGGAGATCGGTGCCGGTCTGGTGGCGCTGGGCTTTGCGCCCGGCGAGGTGGCCTCGGTGCTGGCCAACACCCGCCGTGAATGGGTCTGGGCCGACCTGGCGGTGCTGTCGGTGGGCGGGGTGTGCAACGGCATCTACCCCACTGACGCCGCCAGCCAGGTGCAGTACCTGTGCACCGATTCGGCCAGCGTGTACCTGTTCGTGGAGAACGACGAGCAGCTCGACAAGGCGCTCGAGGTGCGCGACCAGCTGCCGCTGCTGCGCAAGCTGATCGTCTTCGACATGGAGGGTCTGGCCAGCCTGGATGACCCGCAGGTGATCAGCCTGGATGCGCTGCGCGCCCTCGGCCGCGAACGGCTGCAGGCTGAGCCGGGCCTGCTCGAGGCGCGCGCCGCCGCCCGCGGCAGCGACGATGTGGCCATCCTGGTCTACACCTCGGGCACCACCGGCCGGCCCAAGGGCGCGATGATCACCCATCGCAATGTCTGCTCGGTGCTGAGCGGCCTGTCGAGCAGCGCCTTCGAGGGCGTGCGCGAGGCCGACGAGCGCATCGCGTTCCTGCCGCTGTGCCATGTGGCCGAGCGCATGATCGGCGAGTACGTGCCGATCATGCGGCGCTCGGTGGTCAACTTCGTGGAGAACCCCGAGACGGTCTTCGAGAACCTGCGCGAGATCCAGCCGCATGTGTTCTTCGCGGTGCCCAGGGTCTGGGAGAAGATCTACT
>JAGWVN010000150.1 GCA_018970865.1 Betaproteobacteria bacterium | reverse complement strand
GTGGAGCTCGCTGGCTTCGCCCGGCACCATCCTCAGCAGCTCTCCGGCGGCCAGCGGCAACGGGTGGCGCTGGCGCGGGCCCTCGCCACCGAGCCGCGGGTGCTGCTGCTCGACGAACCCTTCGGCGCGCTCGATGCGCGCGTGCGCAAGGAACTGCGGCGCTGGCTGCGCCGGCTGCACCAGGCCCTGCCGGTGACCAGCGTGTTCGTCACCCACGATCAGGAAGAGGCGATGGAGGTGGCCGACCGCGTGGTGGTCCTCAACCAGGGCCGCATCGAGCAGGTGGGCACCCCCGAGGAGGTCTACGACCAGCCGGCCTCGCCCTTCGTGCTGCGCTTCCTGGGCGATGCCAACCGGCTGGGCACTCCCGCCGACGCCGGCGCGCCGGCCTTCGGCTATGCCCGGCCCCACGAGCTCGAGCTGATCGGCGAGCCCGGCCCCGACACCTGGCCGGCCAACCTGACGCAGACCCTGATGATCGGCCCGACGGTGCGGCTGGAACTGCGCCTGGCGGGCACCGGCGATCGGGTGGAGGCGGAACTGTCGCGCGAGGCTTTTCTGGCGCTGCGCGCGCGCCTGGGCCTGCAGGCCGGCACGCGCGTGCATCTGCGGGCGCGGCGGATCCGGCGCTTCCGGGAAGAGTCCGCGCAGGCAGCATGAGCGCCAACCGGGCGCCACGCGCCAGCCGGGGGACGGGTAGGCCGTGTTGGACTTGAACCAACGACCAAAGGATTATGAGTCCTCTGCTCTGACCAGCTGAGCTAACGGCCCTCCGGGCGGCATCGTACTGCATCCCCGGCGCGGGCAGCCTGCGATCGCGAAACGGCGGCTTGAGCGCGGCGGCGAGCCGGGATAGGCTGGCCGTTGTCACCCCTCCGCCCATCGCGCGGGGGCGCCCCACCGCCGCGCATGAAGCCCCCTCGCCACCCACGCCCGGTCGTCGTCGGCCTGCCCGCCCGGGTCCTGGTCCTGGCCCTGGCTCTGGCCCTCGCCGTGCCCTCGCCGGGCCAGGCGCAGGCAGGGCGCGCTGCCGGTGCCACCACCGACACCCCACGGGCCCGGCCAGGCAGCGCCGACGCGGTCCGCGCCCGGCTCAACCCCGATGCGCGGGCCACGCGCACGCTCACCAGCTTCACGCCCGCCCTGCGCTGCATGGACGACATGCTCTATGCCAGCGGCATCCGCGACATCACCATGATGATGGAGGAGATGCGCGACGCGACCATGCGGGTGCCGATCTCGGTGCGCGACATGATGACCTCGGCCATCTCGGACATGACCCGCCGCTCGCGGGCGATCCGCCTCTCGATGTTCGGCAGCGACCAGCAGAACGCCGCCAGCCTGCTCACCCAGGCCCATCGTCAGGGCGCGTTCTCGATCGTGCCGCAGTACACCCTGCGCGGCACGGTCAGCCAGATGGATGAAGGCGTCGATCGCCGCGCCAGCTCGCTGGCGATCACCAGCGCGTCCGAGCTCTTCGGCCTGAAGCTCGGCAGCGACACCCGGTTCTCGGTGCTCGCCTTCGACGCCGCGCTGATCGACACCGAGCGGCTCACCCTGGTGCCGGGGGTGTCCTCGCGCAACAGCACCCTCCTGGTCAGCCGCAACGCCAGCGCGGGCGAAGGCTCGGCGCAGCTGAAGAACCCGGCCATGTCGGTGGTGTTCACCTTCTCGCCTTCGCGCTCGGAGGGCCCCTCGCAGGCGGCACGCAACATGGTGGAGCTCGCCGCGGTCGAACTCGTGGGCAAGCTCGTCCGCCTGCCTTATTGGCAGTGCCTGGGCATCGCCGATGACGAGCCCGAAGTGCAACGCGAGACCGAAGACTGGTTCCTGTCGATGGACCCTACCGAATTGCGCGCGTTCCTGCAGTTGCGGATGCGCGAGCGCGGCCGCTACCCGGGCCCCACCGACGGCAACGGCAATCCCGCCTTCAGCGAGGCGCTCGCCGCCTACCGGCCGCTGATCGGGCTGCCGCCGGAAGGCCCGCTCGATCTCGATTTCTTTCGCCGTTTCGTCGTCACGGGCGTGCCGCGGCTGAGCCCGTCTGTGCCTGCGCCGGTGGCCGCGGCCGGCAACCCCTCGGCCAGCCGCTCCGTGGGGCCGGCCGCATCACGGCCGCCCGAGCCGTCAGCCGGCTCGGCCAGCACCAGCCCCGATCGCGCCAGCGCGGTGCTGCGCATGAGCAGTCTTCGCGAGGCCAGCCTCGACGGGCCGCTGCAGATCGCCGTCGTGGCCGATCAGCCCGGGCATCTCTACTGCTACGCGCGCAACCCCGCCAGCGGCAACCTGCTGAGGATCTTTCCCAACCGCTACACACGCGACTCGCGGCTGGAGGCCGGCCGCAGCCTGACCATGCCGGGCGGCGACCGGTTCAGGCTCGACCCCGAGGCGGACTACGCCTGCCTGCTCACCCATCGCGAGGTCTACCCCGATCTGCCGCAGAGCCTGCGCTGGGGCGACTTCGAGGACATGACGGTGCGCAGCTTCGAGGCGGTGCGCGAGCTCTTCCAGGCCGCGGCCGGCGCGCCGGTGGGCTATGCCCGCTTCGCGCGGGCCTGCGGCAACAGCTGCGCGGGCAACGACACGCCGCTCAGGCCCTGAGCGAACGCCGCGCCGGTCAGTCGCCGAGTTCGCGCTGGGTCAGCGCGGCCAGCGCGCCCATCGCCAGCAGCCCCGCCGACACCGCCAGCCCGCCGCGCAACGAGCCGGTGAGATCGGCCAGCCAGCCGATGGCCACCGGACCGCCGATCTGGCCGGCGGCGAACATCGCGGTGAAGGTGGCCATGGCGCTGCCCCAGGCCGGCTTGGGCAGGGCGCGCTTGATGAACCCGCCCACCGACGAAGGCGCGCTGAACATGCCCAGGCCAAAAAGAAATGCCGAGGCCAGCAGCGCAAGCAGATGCGTGGAGAAGAGCGGCAGCGCGGCGCCGATGGTGAGCGTGGCCAGCACCGCGGCCAGCGGACGGCCGCCCCGCCAGCGCTCGGCCGGCACCCGCCACACCCAGGGCGCGATCCAGGTGGCCAGACCGAGCAGGCACCAGACCGCCACCACCTCGCCGGTGCTTGCGCCCTGCGCCCGCATCCAGGCGATCACGAAGGTCATGTAGCCGATGTAGCCCACCGCGAACAGCGCGTAGGCGGTGAACTCGGCGGCCATCGGCGCCAGCCGCCAGCGCGCCGAACCGGCTGCGGCGCCGGGTTCCTCGATCTGCAGGGCCGCCCAGATCGCGGCCGCCGCCATCACCAGCCCGGCCAGGCCCATCTCGCGCCAGGCCAGCGGCCAGGCCGCCGGCCCCTGGGCATCGAGCATCGGCGGCAGCACCGCGCCGCTCAGCATCAGGCCCAGGCCGCCGCCCGCGAAGAACACGCCGATGGTGGTGGTGGCCATGGCCGGTCGTTGCGGCAGCACATTGCCGGAAAGCGCGCCGCCACAGATGAAGATCGCCGCGCCGCCCACGCCGGTGAGCACCCGCAGGGTCATCAGCGCGGTGATGTCGCGGGTGAAGCCGGTGGCCAGCAGCGCCAGCGACGTGAGCACCATGCCGGCACAGAAGAGGCGACGGTTGCCGGTGTGGTTGACCACGCCGCGCACCAGCAGCGCGCCGAGCAGGTAGCCGAAGGCATTGACGGTGTTGAGGGCCCCCGCCTGCGACCAGTTCCATTGCAGGTCTTCGCGCATGGCCGGCAGCAGAAGCGCATAGGCGAAGCGCGCGAAGGAGTTGGACACCGCCGGCCCGAAGGACAGCAGGAACGCGATCAGCAGGCCTCGCCACATGGGGCGCAAGCATACCCGCGCCGCAGGCCGCATCTCGTTTTCCCGCGCGGACCCCGGAAGGCCGGCTGATGATCCGCCGATGATGGCTGCCGGGCAGACTTGAGGGCGTGGACAGGCATGCGGGCACAGGCAATCGAAGCCTCGCTGGAGGCGGTGGCAGCGCGGGTGGGTGACCCCGCGCCGCAGGTCTATGCGCGCCTGTTCGCCCTCGCGCCTGCGCTGCAGACCCTGTTCGTGCGCGACACCGATGGCAGCGTGCGCGGCCAGATGCTGCAGCAGGTCTTCGAGACCGTGCTCGACCTGGTCGACGGCGATCACTACGGCGGCACGCTGATCGCGAGCGAGTGGGTCAATCACCAGAACCTCGGCGTGCCCGCCCCGCAGTTCGCGCTCTTCTTCACCGCGATGATCGATGCCTTCCGCGACATCCTCGGCGATGACTGGACCCCGGCCTTCGAACAGGCCTGGGCCTCGGTCACCGCCCAGGTGGCCGCCATCATCGAGCAGCGCGCCCGCCAGACCCCGGCCTGAGCGCCCGTCAACCTCACCGATCGAAAGGACCGCCATGCGCGGACACGATGTCTTCCTGAAGAGCCTCGCCGCCCACGGCGTGGACCGCATCTTCGGCAACCCGGGCACCACCGAGAGCCCGCTGCTCGACTCGCTCGCCGACCATCCGCAGATGCAGTACATCGTGCACCTGCACGAGGGCGTGGCGGTGGGCGCGGCGGGCTATTACGCCCGCGCCACCGGTCGCACCGCGGTGGCCAACCTGCATGTGGCGCCCGGCCTGGGCAATGCCATCGGCATGATCTACAACGCCCTGAAGGGGCAGGCGCCGCTGATCGTCACCGCCGGCCAGCAGGACACCCGCATGCTGCGGCGCGAGCCCATCCTCTCGCACGATCTCGCCGCGATGGCCGCGCCGGTCACCAAGTGGAGCACCGAGGTGCGCCATGCCGACGAGATGGATGAGGTGCTGCGCCGCGCCTTCAAGATCGCCAACGATCCGCCCTTCGGGCCGGTGTTCCTGTCGCTGCCGATCGATGTCATGGCGCAGGCCACCGCCAACGGCCCGCAGCCGCCCGCGCGGCTCTACCGCGCCGGGCCGCCCGATCCGCAGGGCATCGCCGCCGCCTGCGAACTGCTGCTCTCCGGGCGCGAGCCGGTGATCGTGGTGGGCGACGAGGTCGCCCGCAGCGGCGCCGCCGCCGAACTGATCCGCGTGGCCGAACGCCTGGGCGCGGCGGTGTGGTTCGAGGGCATTCGCGGCCATGTGTCCTTCCCGGCCACGCATCCGCATGCCCGCAGCGGCCTGCCCTTCGATGCCGCAGGCATCCGCAAGACCCTGGGCAATGCCGACCGGGTGCTGCTGGTGGGTGGCGCCTTCTTCGAGGAGGTCTGGTTCGCGCCGGGCAGCCCCTTCCCCGAGTCGGCGCGGGTGATTCAGCTCGAGGCCAGCGCTCGGCCGGCCGGCTGGAATCACGCGGTCGACGCCGGCGTGGTCGGCGCGCTGGGGGCCTCGCTGCAGGCGCTCGATGACGCGCTCGCGCAGGCCGCCAGCCCGGCCTGGAACCTTGCCGCGGCAGCGCGACGCGAAAGCCTCGCCGCGCAAAAGGCGCGTGAGGCTGCCGCCTGGCAGTCGCGTCAGGAGAAGGCCTGGTCGCGCCTGCCCATCTCCATGCCGCGGGTGATGACCGAAATCGCGCGGGCCACGCCGGCCAACGCGCTGATCGTCGAGGAGTCGATCACCGCCAGCGTGGACTTCGCCTCGGCCTTCCAGCTCGACACCGACGAGCGCTTCCTGGGCGCGCGCGGCGGCGGCATCGGCCAGGGTCTGGCCGGCGCGATCGGCGCGGCAGTGGGTCACCCCGGGCGGCCGGTGCTCTGCCTGTCGGGCGACGGCTCCGCGATGTACTCGATCCAGGCGCTGTGGACCGCGGCCCACCATCAGCTGCCGATCGTGTTCGTGATCCTGAACAACCGCGAGTACCGGGTGCTCAAGCACAACCTCGACATCTACCGGCAGCGCTTCGACGCGGCCAGCGACCGTCCCTACCCCCACATGGACCTGGGCGGCCCCGGGCTGGGCTTCGTGGCGATGGCCGCCGGCATGGGCGTGCCCGGCGTGCGGGTGGAGAACCCCGATGACCTGCCCGCGGCGCTCGCCGCGGCCTTCGCCGCCGGCGGGCCACGGCTGGTGGAAATCCAGATCGAGGGCAAACGCTGAGCGCGCCTGCCGCAGACACGGCCGCTGCCGTTGCGGCAGCGGCGCGCGCCCTTACTGCCCTTCCAGGAAGCTCTTGAGCTTGTCGGCCCGCGAGGGGTGACGCAGCTTGCGCAGCGCCTTGGCCTCGATCTGGCGGATGCGCTCGCGGGTGACATCGAACTGCTTGCCGACCTCTTCCAGCGTGTGGTCGGTGCTCATCTCGATGCCGAAGCGCATGCGCAGCACCTTGGCCTCGCGCGGGGTGAGCGAATCGAGCACCTCCTTGACCACATCGCGCATCGAGCCGTGCAGCGCCGCGTCGGCCGGCGCCAGCGTGGTGGTGTCCTCGATGAAATCGCCCAGGTGCGAATCGTCGTCGTCGCCGATCGGCGTCTCCATGGAGATCGGCTCCTTGGCGATCTTCAGGATCTTGCGGATCTTGTCCTCGGGCATCTCCATGCGCGCCGACAGGGTCTGCGGATCGGGCTCGATGCCGGTCTCCTGCAGGATCTGCCGGGAGATCCGGTTCATCTTGTTGATGGTCTCGATCATGTGCACCGGGATGCGGATGGTGCGGGCCTGATCGGCGATGGACCGGGTGATCGCCTGGCGGATCCACCAGGTGGCGTAGGTGGAGAACTTGTAGCCGCGGCGGTACTCGAACTTGTCCACCGCCTTCATCAGGCCGATGTTGCCTTCCTGGATGAGGTCGAGGAACTGCAGGCCGCGGTTGGTGTACTTCTTGGCGATGGAGATCAC
>JAGWVN010000030.1 GCA_018970865.1 Betaproteobacteria bacterium | reverse complement strand
GCGGCCGGCGAAGACGCGGCGGCTGGCGCGGGCGCGGCGCCCGCCACGCCGACATTCACCTGCACCGCCCCGCCCTCGACAGTCTGGCGGTTGGCTCGCAGTTCCGGCGGGTCGAGCAGGAAGGTGTACTCGCGCACGAAGCGGCCCGACGCCCAGGTCAGTTCGACCAGCATGTCGATGAAGGGCTCGTTGACCGGCTGGGTGGAGCTCACCCGGATCACGGCCCTGCCGTCGGGGCGGCGGTCGATCGCGAAGCGAAGACTGGCCAGCGCGGGGTTGTACTCCAGCCCGGCAAGCTTGAAGGCCTCGGGCGAGGCCAGCCGGGCGTTGAGCGTGGCCGATTCCTCGCGGCTGAGCGCCGTGATCTCGACTTCAGCCGCGAGCGGCTGCCCGAGCGCCGACTGAACGGTCAGCCGGCCGAGACCGGCCGACCAGGCCGTGCCGGCCAGCGACAGCAGGGACGCAGCGATGGCCATGGACAGTGGCCGTCGGGCCAGATGAAACCGCCCGCGGCGGCCTGGATGAAGGTCGGCAGCCACTGCACTCCCCGGGGCACTTTTCAAGATTTTGAGACTAGCATCAGACACTTATGCCAGCAAGTTAACTCACTTCGGAAGGTTTAGCGCGCGGGCGCCATCCTCACCAGCCTGGAGAGGACGGGTGGCGGAACCCGCCCGCCGGGAGGCCTTCCGGACGCTGCAGCCCGGGACAGCGCGATGGGCGGGCGCGGATCAGCGGCGAACCGGAAGATCGGCTGCGCGGGATCAGGCCAGCAGGATCCGCAGCATCCGGCGCAGGGGCTCGGCCGCGCCCCAGAGCAGCTGATCGCCAACCGTGAAGGCGCTGTAGAGTCCCTCGCCGATCGCGAGCTTGCGCACCCGCCCGACGGCGATCTCGAGCTTGCCGTTGACGGCCGCCGGACTCAGCCCGCGAATGCTCTCATCGCGGGTGTTGGGCACGAACCGTACCCAGGGATTGCCGCCCTTGATCAGCGACTCGACCTCCGCCAGCGGCAGGTCGCGACGCAGCTTGATGGTGAGCGCCTGGCTGTGACAGCGCATGGCGCCGATGCGCACGCACAGGCTCTCGACCGGAATGCGGCCCGGCGCGGACGCGCCCAGGCCGAGGATCTTGTTGCATTCGGCATCGCCCTTCCACTCCTCCCGGGACATGCCGTTGCCGAGATCCTTGTCGATCCAGGGGATGAGGCTGCCTGCCAGCGGGGCGCCGAAATGGGCGGTGGGGAACTCCGCCGACCGCAACCGCTCGGAAACCACGCGGTCGATGTCGAGAATGGCGGAGCCTTCGTCGGCGAGCAGATCGGCCGCGGCGGCGTGGGCCGACCCCATCTGGGCAAGCAGCTCGCGCATGTTCTGCGCGCCGGCGCCCGAGGCGGCCTGGTAGGTCATGGCCGTGATCCACTCGATCACGCCGGCCCGGAACAGGCCGTTGAGCGCCATCATCATCAGACTGACCGTGCAGTTGCCGCCGATGTGATTGCGGATGCCCCGGCGCAGGCCGTCGCGGATGACCTGCTCGTTGAGCGGATCGAGGATGATCAGCGCATCGTCCTTCATGCGCAGGGTGGACGCGGCGTCGATCCAGTGTCCCCGCCAGCCCGCAGCGCGCAGGGGCTCGAAGACCTCGGTGGTGTAGTCGCCGCCCTGGCAGGTGATGATGGTGTCCATCGCGGCCAGCGCCGGAATCGATCGCGCATCCTGAAGCGGCGCGCCGCCCAGGGGCGCCGGCCCGCCGACATTGGAAGTGCTGAAGAACACCGGGTCGATCAGGGCGAAGTCGCCCTCCTCGCGCATGCGCTGCATGAGCACCGAGCCGACCATCCCGCGCCAGCCAACCAGACCAACCTTCATTGCCATGGTGAGTTCTCCTGAGTGCGTCCGGGGTCAGCCGAGCGCGGCAAGCACCGCATCACCCATCGCGCGCGTGCCGATGGTCGGGGCGCCGGCGTCGGCGATGTCGGCGGTGCGCAGGCCCTGCGCGAGCACGCGGCGCACCGCGGCCTCGATCCGGTCGGCCGCGGCGGCCTGGTCGAGCGAGTAGCGCAGCAGCATCGCCGCCGACAGGATGGTGGCGAGCGGATTGGCCACATCGCGACCCGCAATGTCCGGGGCCGATCCGTGAATGGGCTCGTACATCCCGAAGCCCTTCGCGTTGAGCGAGGCCGACGGCAGCATGCCGATCGAGCCGGTGAGCATCGAGGCCTCGTCGGAAAGGATGTCACCGAACATGTTGCCGGTGACGATCACATCGAACTGCTTGGGGTTGCGGATGAGTTGCATCGCGGCGTTGTCGACATACATGTGCGACAGCGCCACATCGGGATAGTCGCGATGCACCTCGGTGACCACATCGCGCCAGAACTGCGTGGTCTCCAGCACATTGGCCTTGTCCACCGAGCAGACCCGGCCGGCGCGCTTGCGCGCCGCCTGGAACGCGGAGTGCGCGATCCGGCGGATCTCGCTCTCGGTGTAGCGCATGGTGTCGAAGCCTTCCCGCTCGCCGCTCTCGGTGGTGCGGATGCCGCGCGGCTGACCGAAATAGATGTCGCCGGTGAGCTCGCGCAGGATGAGCAGATCGAGCCCGGCCACCACCTCGGCCTTGAGCGTGGAGGCATGGGCGAGCTCGGGATAGACCACCGCCGGACGCAGATTGGCGAAGAGGTCGAAGTGCTTGCGAAGGCGCAGCAGGCCCTGCTCGGGGCGCTGGGCTCTGGGCAGGGTGTCGTAGCGCGGGCCGCCCACCGCACCGAACAGAATGGCGTCGGCCGACTCGCACACCCGGAGCGTCTCGGCCGGCAGCGGATCGCCGCAGACGTCGACCGCCGCGCCACCGACCAGGGCGCTTTCCAGGTGGATGTCGAGCCCGCCGGCGGCGAGCGCCTGCAGGACGCGCACGGCCTGCGCGGTGATCTCGGGGCCGATGCCGTCGCCGGCCAGAACAGCGATCTTCATGACGATGCTCTCCATGGGAGACCGGCGCCGCCCCGGGGCGGCGCCGGATTGCGCGGGGCGCAGGGGTGGGCCGGGCTCAGCCAGCCAGGGTGCGGCCCAGCCAGGGCTGCTCGCTCAGCCGGCGGGCCTCGAACTCGCGGATGCGGTCGGCATGCCGCAGGGTGAGGCCGATCTCGTCGAACCCGTTGACCAGACAGTACTTCCGGAAGGGATCGACCTCGAAGCTGAAGCGCCGCGAACCGTCGGCCGTGGACACGGTCTGCGACGGCAGATCGACCACCAGTTCGAAACCGGGGAAAGCGGCCACCTCGTGGAAGAGCCAGTCGATTTCGGTCTCGGTGAGACGGATGGGCAGCAGGCCGTTCTTGAAGCAGTTGTTGAAGAAGATGTCGGCGAAGGACGGGGCCACGATCACGCGAAAGCCGTAGTCCTCGAGGGCCCAGGGCGCGTGCTCGCGCGAGGAGCCGCAGCCGAAGTTCTTGCGCGCGAGCAGGATGGACGCGTTGCGAAAGCGCGGCTGGTTCAACGGGAAGTCGGGGTTCAGCGGGCGGCGGCTGCTGTCCATGCCGGGCTCGCCCCGGTCGAGGTATCGCCACTCGTCGAAGAGATTCGGGCCGAAGCCGGTGCGCTTGATCGACTTCAGGAACTGCTTCGGGATGATGGCGTCGGTGTCGACATTGGCGCGGTCAAGGAATGCGACCAGGCCGCGGTGCACGGTGAGGGCTTGCATGGGAGGGTCTCCGGACTCAGGCCCGACGAATGTCGACGAAATGCCCGGCCAGCGCCGCCGCGGCGGCCATCGCCGGACTGACCAGGTGGGTGCGGCCGCCATTGCCCTGCCGCCCTTCGAAGTTCCGGTTGGAGGTGGAGGCGCAGCGCTCGCCCGGCTCGAGACGGTCGGCGTTCATGGCCAGGCACATGGAGCAGCCCGGCTCACGCCATTCGAAGCCGGCCTCGCGGAAGACCCGGTCGAGACCTTCGGCTTCAGCCTGGCGCTTGACCAGACCCGAGCCCGGCACGACCAGCGCCAGCCTGACAGTGCCGGCCTTGCGGCGGCCGCGCACCACCGCGGCCGCGGCGCGCAGGTCTTCGATGCGCGAGTTGGTGCACGAGCCGATGAACACCTTGTCGATGCGGATGGACTCCACCGGCGTGTTCGGGGTGAGCCCCATGTATTGCAAGGCCCGCTCCATGCCCTCTCGGCGGACCGGATCCTTTTCCTTGTCGGGGTCGGGAACCCGCGCGTCGACCGCGACCACCATTTCGGGCGAGGTGCCCCAGGTGACCTGCGGGGCGATCTCGGCGGCGTTCATGCGCACCACCAGGTCGAAGCGCGCGCCGGGGTCGGAGCGCAGGGTCCGCCAGTGGGCTTCGGCCTTGACCCAGTCTTCGCCGGTGGGCGCGAGCGGGCGGCCCTTCAGGTAGGCGATGGTGGTGTCGTCGACGGCCACCATGCCGGAACGCGCGCCGGCCTCGATGGCCATGTTGCACACCGTCATGCGGCCCTCGACCGACAGGGCGCGGATGGCGCTGCCACCGAATTCGATGGCGTAGCCGGTGCCGCCGGCCGTGCCGATCCGGCCGATCACCGCGAGGACCAGATCCTTGGCGGTGACGCCGCGCGGCAGCGCGCCGTCGATCTCGACCAGCATGTTCTTCATCTTGCGGGCCACCAGGCACTGGGTGGCCAGCACATGCTCGACCTCGGAGGTGCCGATGCCGAAGGCCAGGCAAGCCAGCGCGCCATGGGTGCTGGTGTGCGAGTCGCCGCAGACCACGGTCATGCCCGGCAGCGTGGCGCCCTGCTCCGGCCCGATCACATGGACGATGCCCTGGCGCTGGTCGAGGAAGGGGAAGTAGGTGGCAATGCCGAATTCCCGGATGTTGCGGTCGAGCGTGACCACCTGCTCGCGCGAGGTGAGGTCCTCGATGCCGTCGATGCCCCGCTCCCAGCCGGTGGTGGGGGTGTTGTGGTCGGCGGTGGCCACCACGGAGGCGGTGCGCCAGGGAGCGCGCCCGGCCACGCGCAGGCCCTCGAACGCCTGCGGGCTGGTCACCTCGTGGACGAGATGCCGGTCGATGTAGAGCAGACAGGTGCCATCGTCTTCGCGATGAACCACATGGTCATCCCAGAGCTTGTCGTACAGCGTGCGGGCAACGAGCGACATCGGCAGGCCGGCCGCGAGGGCCGTTTCAGGGTTGTGCGGAACCGCCGATTATGCCATGCGCCTCTGGGGTGCCGGGCGTCCGATCAGGGCAGCAGCGGCAGCACCCGGCGGGCATGGCGCAGCAGGACATCGGGCCATTGGGGTTCGAGCGGGTGACGCCGGAGGTAGCCCACTGGCGCGACACCGGGCGCGGGGGCGAGCGCCGCGAAGAACCCCACGCTGGCGCGCGGATCGTAGCCCGCACGGGCCATCAGCTCGGCGGCCAGACCGAACACTTCGTGCTCGTGCACCCGATGATGAGCCGACTCGAGCAGCAGGGTGGCGCCTGCGGCCGGATCGGGCGCGCCCGCCTGCGCCAGACGCTCGCGCGCCTGGTCGAGCATCAGGTGGGCCATCTCGTGGGCCAGCGCCGCGGCAAGCAGCGCATCGTCGCCGCCAAGCAGCTCGGACATCCCGAGCGTGAGGGCGCACCGCAGGGGGGCCAGGCACCAGGCGTCGGGCTCGTCGCCGGGCACGATCAGCACCACCGGCTCGGCCTCGCGCCAGGCAGGCTCGGACGACGGCGCGGCGCCGGCCAGCCGGCGCGCCACCCCGGCGATCCGCGCCCGCCCCGCCGCATCGGCCGCCAGAGCCCGGCCCTGGAGGCGCCTCCAGGCAAGATCGAGCGCAGCCTCGACCTGTGCCGGCGCGACCGCGCGAGCCGTGGTCGGCAGCACCGTGCGTGGATCGAGCGGCGACGGGCCGGGAGCGAGCCCGGGCGGCGCGGCGCAGCCCGTCAGCACCAGCAGCATCGCCAGCAGCGGCGCGGCTGCCCGCCTCTGGAGGGCGCGACGCCCGGGGTTCATGCGCCCGCCCCCTGCGCCGGCCAGACGATGCGCCGGTCCAGGCGCTGACAGGCCAGCACCGCGAGGCCGCCGAGCGCGGCGGCCATGCCGGCTACCGAGAAGGTCCAACCCGGTCCGGCCATCGCCCAGATCGCACCGGCCGCGAGCGAGCCCGCGGCGCCGCCCAGCCCGTAGCCAAGCGTGGCGTAGAGCGCCTGCGCCCGACCCTGAGCCGCCGGCTCGAACCAGCGGTGAAGCAGCGCCATCGATGCGCTGTGATGCACGCCGAAGGTGATGGCATGCATGAGCTGCACCAGCACCACCAGCAGCCAGTGCCCGTCGCCCAGGCCGATGAGGACGAAGCGCGCCGCGGCCACCGCCATGCTGAAGCCCAGCAGGGGCAGCGCGCCGAAGCGGGCGAAGATCCGATGCTGCACGCGGAAAAGCACGATCTCGGCCAGGACGCCGAGGGTCCAGACCAGGCCGATCCCCGCCTTGCTGTAGCCCTGGCGATCGAGGAGCAGCGAATAGAAGCCGTAGAGCGCCGCGTGCGCAAACATCATGAGCGCGCAGGACGCGAAAAAGAGCGCAAGCCTTGGCTCGCGCAGGCGGACGAGAACGCCCGGCGCGGCCACCCGGCCGGGATCGGCCTTCCGGCCCCCGCCGGCCAGCGCGGTGACCCTCGCGATCCGCCAGGCGCTTGCGAGCAGCAGCAGCGAGAGCAGGCCCATGGGCAGGGTGAGCCAGCGCACGCCGCTGGCATCGAGCAGCGGCCCGACGCCGGCCACCGCGAGGATGAAGCCGATCGAACCCCACTGCCGGATCCTGCCGTAGGCGCCGGCATTGCCTGCGGTGAGGCGCAAGGCCATCGCCTCACCGATCGGGGAATGCGCGGCCGTGCAGAAGTGGAAGATCGCCAGCCACAGCATCAGCCAGCCGGCGCTGCCCTGGGCCAGGGCGATCAGCAGGCTCGCGGCCAGGCTGCCGCCGGCGGCCAGCACGAGCAGGCGTCCGGCATCGGGCGCGTGATCGGCGCACCATCCCCAGAACGACGGAGCCACCAGGCGCACCAGCTGCGGCACCGCCAGCAGCAGGCTGATCTGCGCGATGCTCAGGCCCCAGGCCTCGAAATAGAGCGGCATGTAGGGCGACATCGAGCCCACCAGCGCGAAGACCGAGAAGAACAGCGCCGACACCTGCCGGGCGCCCGGCATGGCCGCGCCGGTCTCGACGCTCATCGGGCGCGCTCGAGGAGAGGCACGAGCACCGGGCTCAGGCGATCCGCCCCGGGATGGCCGGCGTCGCCGGTCGCACATCGGCGTTCTGCGCGCGATGACGCAGGGCGTGGTCCATCAGCACCAGCGCGAGCATGGCCTCGGCGATCGGCGTGGCCCGGATGCCCACGCAGGGATCGTGACGGCCCAGCGTCTGGACCTCGATGGCGCGTCCCTCGCGGTCGATCGAACGGCGCGGCGTGCGGATGCTGGAGGTGGGCTTGATGGCGATCGACACCCGCAGCGGCTGCCCGGTGGAGATGCCGCCGAGCACGCCGCCCGAGTGGTTGGCCGCGAAGCCCGCCGGGGTGAGTTCGTCGCCATGCTCGGAGCCGCGCTGCGCCACGCTGGCGAAACCGGCGCCGATCTCCACGCCCTTGACCGCATTGATGCCCATCATGGCGTAGGCGATGTCGGCGTCGAGGCGGTCGAACAGCGGCTCGCCCCAGCCGGGCGGCAGCCCTTCGGCGACGACATCGATGCGCGCGCCGCAGGAATCGCCGGCGCGACGCAGCTCGTCCATGTAGGCCTCGAGGGCGGGAACCACGCCCGCATTGGGCGCAAAGAAGGGGTTGGCATGGACATCCTCCCAGCGCTCGAAGGGCACCGGGATCGGGCCGAGCTGCGACATGCAGCCGCGCACGGTCACCCCGTGCCGCTCGGCAAGCCACTTGCGGGCGACCGCCCCGGCGGCCACCACCGGCGCGGTCAGGCGCGCCGAGGAACGACCGCCGCCGCGGGGGTCGCGCAGGCCGTATTTCTGCGTGTAGGTGTAGTCGGCATGACCGGGCCGGAAGGTCTCGGCGATGTTGCCGTAGTCCTTGCTGCGCGCGTCCTCGTTGCGGATCAGCAGCGCGATCGGGGTGCCGGTGGTCAGCCCCTCGAACACGCCCGACAGGATCTCGACGCGGTCGGCTTCCTGGCGCTGGGTGACATGACGCGAGGTGCCCGGCCGGCGTCGGTCGAGGTCGGGCTGGATGTCGGCCTCGGACAGGCCCATCCCCGGGGGGCAGCCGTCGATCACGCAGCCGATGGCCGGGCCGTGCGATTCCCCGAAGGTGGTCACGGTGAAGAGCAATCCGAAGGTATTTCCCGACATGTCAGTAAAATGAAAGGCTTTGCGGGCGGTCCGCCATTCTATGCTGCGCGATCTGCCGGCCCCGCCGGATCAGCACCGGATGCGGGCCAACGCTGCCTGCCATCACCCTCGAAAGGACTCCATGAACGCCACGCGCCCCCTTCGCCGCCGACTCGTCGCATCCCTGGCGGCCGGCTCGGCTGCGGCGATGCTGCCCGTCGCCCGCGCCCAGCAGGCCTATCCCACGCGACCGGTGAAGCTGATCGTGCCCTTCGCACCCGGTGGCACCACGGACATCGTCGCCCGGGTGGTGGCCGACAAGCTGCGGGAGAACCTCGGCCAGGCGGTCGTGGTCGAGAACAAGGCCGGCGGCGGCGGTGTGGTGGGTGCGGTGGAGCTGATCCGCTCGGCACCCGACGGCTACGCGCTGGGCATGGCCACGGTATCGACCACCGCAGCCAACCCGGCGATCAACCCGAAGATCCCGTACAACCCGCTCAGCGATTTCACGCCGATCACCAATCTCGCGGCCACCCCCAATGTGATCGCGGTGCACCCGTCGTTTCCGGCCCGTGACTTCAAGGGATTCCTGGAGACCGTGCGCCGCAATCCGGGGCGTTACTCCTACGCCAGCTCGGGCACCGGCGGCATCGGCCACCTGCAGACCGAGCTCTTCAAGTCGCTGGCCAAGGTGTTCATGACCCACATCCCCTACCGGGGCGCGGGCCCGGCGCTTGCCGACACCGTCGCCGGCCAGGTGCCGATCATCTTCGACAACCTGCCCTCGGCCCTGCCGTTCATCCGCGACGGCAAGCTGATCGCGATCGTGGTGGCAGCGCCGGAGCGCCTGACGGTGCTGCCCGGCGTGCCCACCTTCAAGGAGGTCGGGCTCGAGCCGGTGAATCGCATGGCCTACTACGGCATCGTCGGCCCCAAGGGCCTGCCGCGGCCGATCGTCGATCGCGTGAACGATGCCGCCCGGAAGTCGCTCGCAGACGCGGGCGTGAGCAAGCGCATTGCCGACACCGGCTCGCTGGTGATCGGCAACTCGCCCGAGGACTTCGCCCGTCAGATCGCGGCCGAGTTCGAGGTCTACCGCAAGGTGGTGGCCGAGCAGAAGCTCACGATGGACTGAGCAGGCGCGGCGCGCCGGCCTCAGGCCGGCGCCAGCCCTGCCCGCAAGCGTCGGATCGCCTCCTCGCGCGGCAGCAGCGACAGCACGGCTTCGAGGGCCGGCGTCTGCGGACGGCCGAACAGCAGGAGGCGGGCGGGCAGCCCGAACTGCGGCATCTTCAGGCCGTGCGCCGTCACGCTCTGGCGGATGAGCCCGGCCAGGGCTTCCCGGTTCCAGGGCACGCTCTCGGCGGCTGCGACGAAATCGCGCAGAGCCCCCACCGCGGGCGCGGAGAGCGCCGCCTGCAGGGCGTCGGAGATGCCGTGCGGCGCAAGGAAGAACATCATGGCGCTCTCGGCGAGTTCCTCGAGCGTGCCGCAGCGTTCCTTCAGCAGACCGCAGACCGCGGCAAGATCCACCCCGCTGGCATCCGGATCGGCAATCCCGTGATCGCGCAGGCGCGGCGCCACCTCGGCAGCCAGCGCGGCATCCTCCGTGGCCTTGATGTGGTGGTTGTTCAGCCAGCGCAGCTTGTCGAAATCGAAGCGCGCCGGCGAGCGGCTGATGTGCGCGCCGTCGAACCAGGCCACGAACTGCTCACGCGAGAACACCTCGGCGTCGCCGTGGCTCCAGCCCAGGCGGGCAAGGTAGTTGATCACCGCCTCGGGCAGATAGCCGTCGGCCTGGTACTGCATGACCGAGACCGCGCCGTGCCGCTTGGAGAGCTTCTGACCGTCGGGGCCATGAATCATCGGCACATGGCCGTAGCGCGGCAGCGTGGCGCCCAGCGCCGCGAGAATGTTGATCTGGCGCGGGGTGTTGTTGACATGGTCGTCGCCCCGGATGACATGGCTGATGCGCATGTCCCAGTCGTCGACCACCACGCAGAAGTTGTAGGTGGGCGTGCCGTCGGAGCGGGCGATGATCAGGTCGTCGAGTTCGGCGTTGGCGATCTCGATCGGGCCCTTGACCAGGTCGTCCCAGGCGACGACGCCATCGCGCGGATTGCGGAAGCGGATCACCGGCGCCACGCCAGACGGCGGCTGCGGCAGGGTTCGGCCGGCCTCGGGACGCCAGCGGCCGTCGTAGCGGGGTTTTTCGCCGCGGGCCTCCTGAGCCGCGCGCATGGCGTCGAGTTCCTCGCGGCTGCACCAGCAGCGATACGCGGTGCCGGCCTGCAGCATCTGCGCGATGACCTCGCGATAGCGGTCCATGCGACGCATCTGGTAGAACGGCCCTTCATCGGGCTGCAGCCCCAGCCACCGCATGCCGTCGAGGATCGCCTGCACCGCCTCGGGCGTCGAGCGCTCCACATCGGTGTCCTCGATGCGCAGGATGAAGGTGCCGCCGTGATGCCGGGCGAAAGCCCAGGCGTACAGCGCGGTGCGGGCGCCGCCGATGTGCAGGAAGCCGGTGGGGCTGGGCGCGAAGCGCGTGCGAACCTGGGTGTGGGATCCGGTCATGGGGCGCGATTCTATCGAATGCCGCTCGGGTATCGCCGCCACCCCGCTCTGTCACCGTTGCGTGCGAACCGTCTGCCCGGCGCATGGCCGACGCGTCGCGCAGGAATAGGGTAAAAGCTTCCCTCGTCACCGGGGAACCCACTTGAATCGACTGCACACGCTGCTGAAGGCCCTCGATCGCACGCTGCTCACCGGCATGCTGCGCGGCATCGAGAAGGAAGGGCTGCGGGTCGGCGCCGATGCGATGCTCGCGCAGACGCCCCATCCCGCCGGACTGGGCAGCGCGCTCACCCATCCGCACATCACCACCGACTTCAGCGAATCGCAGCTGGAGCTGATCACCGGGGTTCACACCACGGCCGAGGCCTGCGAGGCGGAACTGGTGGAGATCCACCAGGCGGTCTACCGCGAACTCGGCAACGAGCTGATGTGGGGCGCGAGCATGCCCTGCCGCCTGCCTGCCCGTGACCGGGACATCCCGCTGGGCCGCTACGGCAGCTCCAATGTCGGCCGGTCCAAGACGGTCTACCGCAACGGCCTGGCGCATCGCTACGGGCGGCGCATGCAGACCATTTCGGGCATCCACTACAACTTCTCGCTGCCCGCGGGCGCCTGGCCCGCCCTGCAGGCGGCCGAGGCCCGGGGCGGCAGCCTCGAGGCCTACCGCAACGCCGGCTACTTCTCGCTGATCCGCAACTTCCGCCGGCACTCCTGGCTGCTCCTGGTGCTGTTCGGCGCGTCACCCGCGGTCTCGCGCTGCTTCGTGGCGGGTCGCAGCCACGCGCTAGACGCGCTCTCCCAGGACAGCCTCTACCTGCCGCATGCCACCTCGCTGCGGATGGGGCCGCTGGGCTACCAGAGCGATGCGCAGTCGGCGCTGGCAGTGAGCTACAACAGTCTTGCCGGCTATGCCGCCTCGCTCAACCGCGCGCTCACCGAGCCCTATCCGCCCTACGAGGCGATCGGGGTGCACGAGGGTGACGACTACCGACAACTCTCCACCACGCTGCTGCAGATCGAGAACGAGTTCTACGGCACCATCCGGCCCAAGCGGCGCATCCGTTCGGGCGAACGCCCGCTCCACGCGCTGGGCGAGCGTGGGGTGGAGTATGTCGAGGTGCGCTGCATGGACATCGACCCCTTCCAGCCGGTGGGGATCGGCGCGGCCACCATGAAGTTCCTCGATGTCTTTCTGCTGCACTGCCTGCTGCAGGAGAGCCCGCCCGATTCGCCCGCCGAGATCGCCGCGCTGCTGGCCAACCAGCACCGCATCGCCGATCGCGGCCGCGAGCCGGGCCTGAGCCTGCGCCGCGGCGAGACCGAGATCGCGCTGAGCGACTGGGCCTCGCAGCTGCTGGCGGAATGCGCGCCGATCGCGCAGGCGCTCGATGACGCGCATGGCGGCTCGGCGCATCGCGACGCGCTGGATGCCGCCGCCCGCGCCCTGCGCGATCCGGACACGCTGCCCTCGGCGCGGGTGCTCGCCGGCATCGCGGCCCGGGCCGATCAGTCGTTCATCGGCTTCGGGCTGGCGCAGACCCTCGCCCACCGCGCCGTGCTGGCCCGCCATCCCCAGGATCCGAACTGGGTCGCCCGCTGGCAGGCGATGGCGCAGGACTCGCTGGACGAGCAGCGCCGCATCGAGGCCGCCGATACCCTGCCCTTCGAGGTCTACCGGGCGCGCTACATCGAACAGCCGCTGATGAGTGGCGAACAGTTCCGGCTGCCGGCCTGAGCCGCTCGAGCGCGGGCCTGGCGCAGCCGCCGTTCAGCCGCGCCGGTCCGCTCGAGCGCGGCAGCGCCCGTTCAGCCGCACTCCCCCTGGTGGCCGCAGGCGGTGCAGAACAGGCAGCCGTCCTTGCGAATGTAGGCTCGGGTGCCGCAGGCCGGGCAGGCAAAGCCCGGAATGACCGGCGAAGCGCTGGCCGCCTCGCCCTGGGCGCCGCCTGACTGCGGCCGCGCAAGGGCCGCCACCCCGCCGATCGCGCAGCCCTCGGCGTCGAGCAGGCCAAGCACCCGGTAGCGATGCAGGATGAGCGCGGCCAGGTAGGCCACCGTGCTCGGCCAGACCTGCTGCCGACCCTCGCCCGGCACCGGCGCCCAGAACGAGCCGTTGAGCTCGCCGAACGAGAGCAGCTTGCGCAGCTTCAGGCCCACCCAGCTGACATCGATCACCCGCATGTCGAGGGACAGCAGCTTGCACAGGCCGTCGAGCACCCGCGGGTAATCGCCCGCCAGCCAGATCGAGTACGGCCGCCGCGAGCCGTCGGGCAGCTGCAGCTCCTTCACACCCAGGACGAAGTCGTCGCGGGTGGCCGGGTTGACGATGTCGGCGGTCCACGACAGCGTGCCCAGCGGGCCCGACTTGGGCTCGGCCCGGAACAGCATGGCGTCGATCATGGGGGTGGCCGCGTCGGGCGCGTCCTGGAACACGCCGAGCTGCTCGCAGCGGTAGCGCACGATCTCGGCAAACGCGGCGACCATGCCGGCTCGGGTCTGCAGCGCGCCATCGGGCGGAAACGGCAACACCAGCGGCATGTCGTCCCGGGTGGCGGCGAGCGCGTCGAGCTTCAGGCGCAGCCAGGCCCGGTCGTTGGAGCGCATGTCCATCGACAGGGTCTTGGCAATGGCGCCCAGCCCACGCGGCTGCTCGTTGCCATTCACCCAGGTCTCGAAGGGCACCGGCCGCGCGGCGGTCGCGCCTGGCAGGACCTCGTCGGTCTGGCCAATGAAGATCGCGAACGAGGCACGCTGATCCACCGGCTCGACCAGGTAGGACCAGGCGAGGTTGCCCGCCGGCAGCGAAGGCCGACCCGGCCAGCGGAGCGAGGCAAGCGCCGGCTGGGGAACGCTGTCCAGGCGCAGTCGCCGATCGGCGTCGTGCTGAAGATCCTGCGGCATCACCGGACTGGGCGCGGGCGCGGCCGGCTGGCTCACGCTCAGCACCGAACCGAGCACGGCATTGGGTCGATAGGTGGTGATGCCCTTGAGCCCGGCGCGCCAGGCCTCGAGATACAGCTCGCGGAAATCGTCGTACGGGTAGTCCTCGGCAACATTGACGGTCTTGCTGATGGCCGAATCGACGAAGGGCTGAACCGCCGCGCTCATGCGCATGTGATCGAGCGCCGGGATCTCCATCGCCGACACAAAGTACGCGGGCAGCGAGTCGGTGTTGCCGCCGAGGTGCCGGTAGAGGCGCCAGGCATGGTCTTCGACCGCGTACTCGCGCCGCGAGCCGTCGGGCATGCGCTTGCGGCGGGTGTAGGTGTAGGAGAAGGCCGGCTCGATGCCACCGGAGGCGTTGCCGGCGAAGGCAATCGAGATGGTGCCGGTGGGCGCCACCGACATGAGGTGCGAGTTGCGGATGCCGTGCGTGCGGATCGCCTCCTGGATGGACTGCGGCAGGCGCGAGGCGGCATGCGGCTCGGCCAGATAGGCATCGGCCTGGAAGAGCGGGAAGGCGCCGCGCTCGCGGGCCAGTTCCACCGAGGCCGCGTAGGCGGTGTCCCGCATCTCGCGGGCGAAGCGGGCCGCCATCTCGCGTCCGGCATCGCTGTCATAGCGCAGGCACAGCATGGTCAGCGCGTTGCCCAGCCCGGTGAAGCCCAGGCCGATGCGCCGCTTGGCCTGGGCCTCGCGGGCCTGCGCGGGCAAGGGCCACAAGGTGAGGTCGAGCACATTGTCGAGCGCGCGCACCGCCAGCCGCACCACGCCGCGATAGCGATCCCAGTCGACTGCCGCGGCCTCGCTGAAGGGCTCGCTGACGAATCGGGTGAGGTTCAGCGATCCAAGGTCGCAGCAGCCATACGGCGGCAGCGCCTGCTCGCCACAGGGGTTGGTGGCGGCGATGGTTTCGCAGTAGGCAAGATTGTTGTCGCGATTGACCCGGTCGATGAAGATCACGCCCGGCTCGGCATGGTCGTAGGTGGACCGCATGATCTGGTCCCACAGCGCGCGCGCCGGCACCTCGCGGTAGACCCACAGACCGTCGGCGCGCTGCCGGGCCTGGTCGCGATCGAAGGGCGCGGCGCGATGCACCAGCGCAAAGGATGCGTCGGCCTGCACCGCCTGCATGAAGTCGTCGGTGACCGCCACCGAGGTGTTGAAATTGGTGAGGGAGCCGTCGCGCTTGGCGTGGATGAAGCCTTCGATGTCGGGATGGTCGATGCGCAGCACCGCCATCTGCGCGCCCCGCCGCGCGCCGGCCGACTCGAGGGTCTCGCAGCTCTTGTCGAAGACCCGCATGTACGACACCGGCCCCGAGGCCCGCGAGCGCGTGCCCGCTACCCAGGCCCCGGCAGGACGGATGGCCGAGAAGTCATAACCCACGCCGCCGCCGCGGCGCATGGTCTCGGCGGCCTCCTGCAGGGCCGCGTAGATGCCGGGCGTGCCGTCCTCGGCGTAGCCCCAGACCGCATCGCCGATCGGCTGCACGAAGCAGTTGATCAGGGTGGCGGCAATGCCGGTGCCGGCGGCCGAGTTGATCCGCCCTGCGGGGATGAACCCGTTCTCCATGGCCCAGAGGAAGTCCGCCTGCCAGCGCTCGCGCTCGGCGACCGGCTCGAGCGAGGCGAGCGCCGCGGCCACACGCCGGCGGATGTCCTGCGGGCTGCGTTCGTCTCCCTTGGCATACTTCTCGAGGAGGACATCGAGAGAGACCTCCTGCTCGGGCAGGGCGGTGGCGAGTTCATCGTGCTTCATGGGCGCTTCCGGCAAACGAGGCGGGGACCGCAAGGCAGCGATCCGGGGGACGGGATTATCCCCCCATGACTTGGCTTGGCCAAACAATCGGCTATACTTCGCCTCCCCATTCCGGGCGGCTAGCTCAGCGGTAGAGCACTGCCTTCACACGGCAGGGGTCACAGGTTCGAACCCTGTGCCGCCCACCAGCGACATCAAGTACCTGACGGCGCCTCTGGCGCCGTTTTTCTTGGCAGTCCGACAAATCATCAAACAACTCGGCAGTGGCCATCGCGGAGCGCGCTGACGGTCAGCGCGCGCAATCGGGATCGGCTGCGGTCTGCGGCCCGACGCGGCGCCGCCCCGGGCGGACGCCAGCGCGCACGCACGAAGCGTCCGGCGACACTTTGAGGGGGGCTTTCCCGTGCCTGACAATGACGGCAACCAGACGCCCAGACTCCCCGACATGCTCCGCCGCTTCGCACGCTGCTTCGCCCGACTGAGCTCCAGAGTCCTCTTTACCTGCCTCGCCACCGCCCTGACGCAGACAGCAGCGGCGCAGGACGCTGCGGGTATCGCAGCGCGCACCGAGTTGCATCCGATCCCGAGCGTCACGATCAGCGACGGGCAGTTCCTCAAGGGCGATGCCTACGGACGGCCCGTGACTGTGGCCGGCGTGCTGCGCTTCCCGCCCAGGCCGGTGTCACCCAGGCCGCCGGTGGTGGTGCTGGTGCATGGGTCCAGCGGCATCGGGGCCAACATCGACTTCTGGTCGAACCGCTTTCTGGCCTCGGGTTACGCCACCTTCGCGATCGACGGCTTCACCGGTCGTGGGCTGACCGCAACCGGCCCGGACCAGGGCTTGCTGGGGCGGCTGAACCTCATCGTCGACGCCTATCGCGCCCTGGAACTGCTGGCCTCGCATCCACGCATCGATCGCGATCGCGTCGTGCTGATGGGCTTCTCGCGGGGTGGGCAGGCGACCCTGTTTGCGGCCAACAAGCGCTTCGACGCCCTGTGGAACCGCAGCGGCGCGCGCTACGCGGCCTTCATTCCGTTCTACGCCGACTGCGGCACCACCTACCTGCGTGACGCCGAAACCACCGGCGCGCCGATCCGGCTGCATCACGGCCGCACCGATGACTACAACCCGATCGCCAGCTGCCGTGCCTATGTGCAGCGCCTGAAGGACGCGAGGCAGGATGTGGCGCTGTTCGAGTACGAGAATGGCCCGCACGGCTTCGACTCACCCATCGCGCCGGCTGCACCGGTGGTGTCGCCGCGTTCGCAGACGGTGCGCAACTGCCGCATCGTCGAGCGCAGCGAAGGGGTTCTGATCAACGAGGCCACCGGGCATCCGTTCCAGTACACCGACGCCTGCGTGGAGCGCGATCCGCATGTGGGTGGTGATCGTGAGGCGACAGCGAAGGCAGCCGCCGAGATCGATCGATTCCTGCAACAGGTGTTCAAGCCCCGCTGACACGCCGCAGGTGAGCGCTGCGCGCGCGACCACGCCTGAACCCCCTTCCGACGGACGTGCCCGACCGCCTTTCATCGGCCGTTGGCCTCGGCAACTTGCCTTCCGTCGCTCCCGACCGCCGGCCATTCAACGGCGACCAGCGGCGGGTTCGGCGGGACGCACGGCAACCCGAGCGGCTAAAGCCGCCGCCGAGGGTGCCGATATCTCGGGAAGGAGTGGTGGGGCGATAGCTCACGGTTCCAGACGGTCGAGGGGCTGCGCGCCCCGGGCAATCCCGCCGCCACACCCCGCGTCACGCCGGCCGCGCACCGACGGTGTCTGGTCGCGCCAACCTGCCTGGAGCCAACATGTCGATCGATCTGAACCCGCTGAACGCCAGTCTGCTGGCGCAGATGTCCGTCCCGCCCGCCGCCGCGACGGCGAGCACCAGCGACCCGGCCCTCACCATCGCCTCCGAGAGCGTGAGCGGCTACGCCGACGCATCCGATCCGCTGCAGTCGGCGATCGTGACGCTCGGCACGGGCAACGCCTCGAGCGCAGGGCTGTACAACGCCCAGGGCATCGTCGACGGGCCGGAATCCGCCCAGCTCAACGCGAATCAGGATCCGGTGGGCTACTGGACCAACGCGCTGCCGGCCAATCCCGCCATGCTGCCCACGCTCATGCAGGAACAGGCCAACCAGACCCTGGTCAACCTGATCGCCTAGGGGCCGGCGCGGCGCGGCCGGAATGCCCGCGCCTCGGGAGCGGCCCCGGCCCCCGCTGGCTCAGGGCCTCGCGGCTGCGGCGCGCTGATTTTGCGCCCGGCGGATGATGCCGTTGTAGGCCTTGCCGGGGTACGGCGGCATCTCGGCCAGCTTGTCGAAGCCCGGGATGGTCTCCATGTGGCGGACCATGCGCGCGCGCATCTCGCGGTCGGGGAGCGGCCCGCGCAGCGCGCCGATGTTCTCGGCCTGGTGATCGGGATTGCTCGTGGCCGGGATCGCACAGGTGATCGCCGGATGCGAGATCACCCACTTCAGGAAGAACTGCGCCCAGTTGCTCACGCCGATCTCCCGGGCGAAGTCGGGCAGCGGACGGCCTTCGACGATCTTGAACAGGCGCGCCTTCTCGAAGGGCATGTTCACCTGCACCGCAATGCCCTTGTCGAGCGCCGCCGGCAGAATGCGCTCCTCGGCCAGCCGGGTATGGATGGAGTAGTGCACCTGCACGAAGTCGACCTCGCCCCGCTCCACATACGGGGTGAGCGCGTTGAAGTACGGCAGCTCGTGGTGGGTGACTCCGAAGTAGCGGATGCGCCCTTCCCGCTTCCAGTTGCGCAGCACCGGCAGGATCTGGTCGACATTGACCAGACTGTGCACCTGCATGACATCGATGGTCTCGCGCCACAGCCGCTGCATCGACTGCTCGAGGCTCCTGCGGGCATGGCTGTCATCGGCCAGGAACTCGCCGGTGGACCAGATCTTGTTGGTGATGAACATCTTGCGGGTGATGCCCATCGCCGCGGCGAAATCGCCCACGCTGATCTCGCCGGTGCCGTAGAGCGGCGAGGTGTCGATCACCTGCCCGCCGCCATCCCAGAATCGGCGCATGATCTCGCCGATGTGCTCGCGCGCCTGTCCGGGCAGCAGGTCGAAGGTGAGATAGGTGCCCAGACCGATCGCCGGAATCGTCTCACCGGTGCGCGGAATCTTGCGCAGGATCAGGTCGCGCGGCTGGGCACTCGCGCTCGCCGGCCCGAGCAGGGCCGCAGGCACCCCCAGGGCCGCCGCGCCGGCGCCCAGCGCCTGGAGCAGCCCGCGGCGGGGTGAGGAATGGGACAGATGAGGCTGTGACATGGCGATCTCCGGGCGGATGACGGGAAGCGGGAACCGCCGGCATTCTGGGCGCACCGGAGGTTCGCCTCAAGCAAGCCTGATCCGGTCGGGGGTACTCCGGCCGCCGCGAGGCCGTCGCCTTCATCCAGGGACAGCCCGCGACAGGGCGGCCGGCGGATCAGCCAGGCGAGGCTTTGCGCGCGCCGAACAGCAGCCCGTCGTCGTGCACCAGCACCAGCATCTCCATCGGCTGATCGAGATCGGCCGGCGTCACCTCGCCCACCAGTCGGCACATCAGCCGGACGCCTTCATCGAGGTCGACGAGTCCGATGGCATAGGGCACCTCGGCGCGGAAGGCCTCGGGCGCCACATGCACCCGCGTGAAGCTGTAGAGCCGGCCCCGCGGCTGCAGCGGCACCCAGTCGAGCTCGCGCCCCCAGCAGCCACGGCACAGATTGCGCGGCGGGAAGCCCAGCGCGCCGCAGGCGCGGCAACGGGTGGTGAGCAGCTCGCCACGCGCCAGACCCGACCAGAACGGACGGCTGAAGGCCGACACCCGCGGCGCGAAGGGCCGCGGCCCGGGCAGAAGGATCTGCGCCATCGGGCTCATGCCGCCCCCTCCAGCACATGCACCAGCGAGGCGTTGTACTTGCCCAGCTCGCAGACCGTCATCGCAAACCGCGCATCGGGCACCTGGCGCGGGCCGGCGCAACCGAGGAGTTGCGCGGCGGCTTCGGCCACATCGTAGAGCGGGGTCACCTCGGGCGGATGCCCGCGCGACAACGCGCCGCCACAGGTGTTCACCGGCTGGCGGCTGCCCAGCCTGGTGAGCCCGTCGGCCGCGGCCTGCGCGCCGCGGCCCGGCGCGAACAGGCCGAGCGCCTCGCTGGCCAGCACCTCGACGATGGTGCACGGCGCGTAGAGCTGAAAGAGCGACATGTCCGCAAGGGTCAGACCGGCCTGCTCGAGTGCCCGGCGGGACGCGCCGCGCAGCGTGCCGTAATCGAGCGCATCGGCCGGGCGATCGGAGAGCTGGTGCAGGCCCTCATGCTCGAAGCCGCGACCGCGCACCAGCACATGGGGGCGGCCGCTCGCCCGGGCGATGTCCTCGGAGACGATGACCAGCGCGGCGGCCCCGTCGGCCCGCCCGGGCACCTCCAGCAGGCCCAGCGGCTCGACGATCGGTCGTGAGGCGAGCACCTCCTCGAGCGTGATCGGGGTGCGGTACTGGGCAAGCGGGTTGAGCACCGCGTGGGCGCGGTTCTTGACCGCGACGCTGGCCAGCGCCGCGCGCGGCACGCGGTGCTCGTGAAGGTAGCGCTGCGCGTCCATGGCGTACCAGGCGATCGGCACTGCGCCGAAGACCGACTGGAAATCGACATCGCCGGTGAGGCGGATGCTGTAGTCGAGATGGCGCGCCGTGGGCACGCCGGTCTCGAAGTGCACGCCCACCGAGAGCACGCAGTCGCTGCGCCCCGAGGTCACCTGATGGACCGCGGTGTCGAAGGCATGCCCGCCGGTCATGCCATTGCCCAGCACCTGGATCACCGTGCCGGTGGCCCGGATGCCGAGATGCGCGGTGAGAAAGGTGTGGAAGTAGCCCTGCCGGGTGTGATCGCCGGGGTGGGCCACCACCACGCCATCGAGATGCTCGCGGCTCAGCCCGGCCATGGCCATGGCATCGAGCACCACGCCGGTGGCGAGTTCATGCTCCAGCGGCGGATCACCCAGCGCCACGCGCTGGTGCTGACCGATGGGTACCGCGGCAAGGCCGAGGATGGCCGCGCGCCGCCCGCTCATGGATGCCGCCACGCTGCGCGAGGGCTCGGGATTGCCGGCATCAGACGCGCGCCGGCCGGTAGCGGGCCAGCTCCATCCGGCCGATCTGGTTGCGGTGGACCTCGTCGGGCCCGTCGGCCAGGCGCAGCAGGCGCGCGGTGGCATACGCCGAGGCGATGCCGTGGTCGTTGTTGGTGCCGCCCCCGCCGAAGGCCTGAATCGTCCAGTCGATCACCTGGCAGGCCATCTTGGGCGCGGCCACCTTGATCATGGCGATCTCGGCCTTGGCCGCCTTGTTGCCGACCTTGTCCATGCGCCAGGCCGCGTTCAGCGTGAGCAGCCGGGCCTGCTCGATGAGAATGCGGGCTTCGGCGATGCGCTCGACCGTCACGCCCTGCTCGGCCACCGGCTTGCCGAAAGCCACCCGGCTCAGGCTTCGCCGGCACATCAGTTCAAGCATGCGTTCGGCCAGGCCGACCAGCCGCATGCAATGGTGGATGCGACCCGGGCCGAGCCGGCCCTGGGCGATCTCGAAGCCACGCCCCTCGCCGAGGAGCATGTTCGAGGCGGGCACCCGCACATTCTCGAACACCACCTCGGAGGCGCGATCGGGCACGCCGTAGAAGCCGAACACCGCGATCGGGCGCACCACCCGCACGCCGGGCGTGTCCATGGGCACGAGGATCATCGACTGCTGCAGGTGCCGGTTGGGGTTGTCGGGGTCGGTCTTGCCCATGAAGATGCAGATGCGGCAGCGCGGATCGGTGGCATTGGTGGTGTACCACTTGCGGCCGTTGATGATGTAGTCATCGCCGTCGCGCACGATGCTTGACTCGATGTTGGTGGCATCGCTCGAGGCCACCGCCGGTTCGGTCATGGCAAAGCAGGAGCGGATCTCGCCGGCCAGCAGCGGCTTGAGCCATCGCTCCTGCTGCTCGGCGGTGCCGTAGCGGGCCAGCACCTCCATGTTGCCGGTGTCGGGCGCCGAGCAGTTGAAGACTTCGGGCGCCAGATGCGAGCGGCCCATGATCTCGCAGAGCGGCGCGTACTCGAAGTTGCTCAGACCCGCGCCATGGTCGGACTCCGGCAGGAACAGGTTCCACAGACCTTCGCGGCGGGCGATCGGCTTGAGCTCCTCGACCACCGGCAGCACCTTCCACGGGCCGAGTTCCTCGGCCTCGCGATAGAAGCGGGCTTCATTGGGATAGATGTGGGTCTCCATGAACACGCGGATGCGTTCCTGGAGTTCCTGCACGCGAGCGGAAAATTCGAACATCGGGGCTCCGAAGACAGAAGGCGGCACTGGCAGACGGCACGACGGCCCGGATCACGGCGGGCGCCGTCCGGGAGTGTGGCGGAACAGGGCGCGAACACCAGCCCGCGAGGCGCGTGGCGCCGGCCATGCGCTTCCGTTATCCGATGCTCCGGAGGATTGTCGGCGGTCGCATTGATTATTGTCAGGCCCGTTCTCTCGGAGCGGAGCCGCCGATGCGCGACCGGAACACCGGAACCCACCCGCCACCGGCGGGCCTCGATGACGCCACCGTGGCGCGCTGGAAGGCAGGCGTGCAGGCTGAGCGGGAGCGTGATCGGCCGCCGGCGGGGTTTCCCGCGCTGCCGCCGATTCCGGGCGCCCGCTACCGCGACCCGGCCTTCTTCGACCTGGAGCGCCAGGCCTTGTGGCGCGAAGGCTGGATCCACGCCGCGCACACCGACCAGTTGCCCGCCGCGGGCAGCTGGCTGGTCACCCGCCGAACCGGCTCGCCGGTGCTGCTGATCCGCGGTGCGGACGACCGGATCCGCGCCTTCTACAACACCTGTCGGCACCGCGGCGCACCGGTGGCCCGGGCCGACAGCGGCAGCGGCGCGCAGTCATTCACCTGCGGCTACCATGGCTGGACCTACCGGCTCGACGGCAGCCTGGCCTCGGTGACCGATCCCCGCGACTTCACCGATCTCGACCCGAGCTGCCTGGGGCTGGTGCCGGTGCGCTGCGAGCGCCTGGGCAGCCTGATCTTCATCTGCGAGAGCCCGCTCGCGCCGCCGCTCGACGAGTTCCTCGCCCCGGCCGCGCGATTCCTTCGCCATCTGCCGCTCGATGCGCTGCGCCTGGTGCATCACCGCAGCATCGAGGTCGGCGGCAACCACAAGGTGGTGCTCGAGAACTTCCTCGAGGCCTACCACTTCCGGCTGCTGCACATGAAGACCACCCACCGGATTTTCGACCATCAGGGCACCAGCGTGCATCTCTGGCGGCACGGTCACTCGATGATGCTGTCGCCGCATCGCCGCGACGACTGGGTCGATCCCGGCACCGTCGGCATGCCCGAGATGACCGGGGTCACCGAGATCGACCGGCGCTTCAACGCGAGCTACAACCTCTTCCCCAACCTGATCCTGCCGATCTCGGCCACCGGCGCGCCCTGCGTGGTCATCACGCCGCTGGCCATCGACCGCTCGCGGCTGGAGGTGCTCTGGTACGCCCCGCTGCCCGCGGACGGCGCGCGGCATCCGCTCTGGGAGGCCCGCATCGCGAACTTCGATCGCATCGTCGACGAGGATGTCTCCTTCGTGGAACCGATCCAGGCCAGCCTCGACACGGCCGGCTTCCGGGGCGTGCCGCTCAACTACCAGGAGCGACGCATCTACCACTGGCATGAAGCGCTCGACCGGCGCATCGGGGCGCACCGCCTGCCGCCGGCGCTGCGGGTGCAACCGGTGCTCGAACCCTGGGTGACGCCATGAGCGCCCGAGCCGCCGGCATGGCGCACGACGCCAGCCCCCTCGCAGCCGTGGCACGGGCCGGCTGCCTCACGGTGGGCGAGCTGCTGGCCGAGCAGGTCCTGCGCACGCCCGAGCGCCGGGCGGTCGACGACGGCCATCGCGCCCTGAGCTATCGCGAGCTCGATCAGCGCGTGAACCGTCTGGCCAATGCCCTGGCCTCGCTCGGCGTGTGCCGCGGCGAGCGGGTGGCCATCCTGGCCGAAAACCGCATCGAGTACCTCGAAGCCACCTTCGCCGCGGCCCGGCTCGGGGCCATCCTGTGCGCCCTGAACTGGCGGCTGGCCCGAGACGAGCTCGCGCACTGCGTGGGGCTGGTCTCGCCGCGGGTCATGCTGGTGTCGCCCCGTTTCGCGGCCGCGCTGGCCGCGATCGGGCCGATCCCCGCAGCGGTGGTCGCTCTGGGCGATGACTACGAGTCGCGACTTGGATCGTCCAGCCCCGATAGGCCGGCCGAGCTGGCGCAGCCCGAGGACGGCCTGCTCATTCTTTACACCAGCGGCACCACCGGGCTGCCCAAGGGGGCGCTGATCAGCCACCGGGCCGAACTGGCGCGCATGGCGCTCAGTCGCATCGACGGCGGTCTGCAGCCCGGCGACGGCTTCGTGGCCTGGGCGCCGATGTTCCACATGGTGTCGCTCGAGCATGCGATCCATGTGCTTGGCTGCGGCGGGACAGTGTTCGTGGTCGACGGCGCCGAGGTGGCCCGGCTGGTGAGCCTGATCGCCACCGAGCCGCAATGGTGGCTGGTGCTTATCCCGGGCATGATCGAGCCGCTGGTCGCGGCGCTGGAGGCCGGGGCGGTGACGCCACGGGGCATCCGCGTGGTGGGCGCGCTTGCCGATCTGGTGCCCGGCGAGCTGCTCGCGCGCACCTCGGCCCTGCTGCGCGCGCCGTGGTGGAACACCTTCGGCTCGACCGAGACCGGCATGCTGCCGGCCGCCGGCACGCGCTTTGCCCCGGGCGAGATGCCGCCCGATCTCGCCAAGGCGCCCAGCAGCCTGTGCCGATGGCAGCTGGTCGACGACAACGACCGGCCCGTGACACCCGGCGTGCCTGGCGAAATGGCGGTGCGCGGCCCCACCGTGTTCAGCGGCTACTGGGCGGCCGACGAGGTGAACGCCCGCGAGTTCCGCGGCGGGTGGTTCCACATGGGCGACCTGTTCGTGGCCGGGCCGGACGGCAGGGTGAGCTTCGTGGACCGCTCCCGCTACATGATCAAGTCCGGCGGCGAGAACATCTACCCCATGGAGATCGAGCGGGTGCTGATGACCGATCCGCGCGTGCTCGAGGCCGTGGTGGTTCGCCGTCGCGACCCGCGCTGGGGCGAGGTGCCGGTCGCGTTCGTGGCCTGCCGGCAGCCCGATGTCAGCGCCGAGTCGCTGCTGCGGCACTGCCGCGCCGGGCTGTCGTCGTACAAGCTGCCGCGCGAGATCCGCTTCGTGGCCTCGCCCGAGGATTTTCCGCGAAGCACCAGCGGCAAGATCCAGCGGACCCGGGTGGAGGAATGGCTCGATGCCGATGGCGACTGAGGCGATGTCCCCCCTCGGGGCACCCGCTCGCCGGCCGCCATGAGCGCCGGTCCCGAAACGACGCCCTTCCCGCACCGGGAGCAGCGCCGGGTGGTGAGCGGGCTGCAGGTGGGCATCTTCGTGGCCGCGCTCGACTCCACGCTGGTGTCGGTGGCCCTGCTGTCCATCGCTCGCGACCTTGGCGGCACGGGCCTGATCGCCTGGGTGATCGCCGGCTACACCGTGGCCGCCACCGTGGCCACGCCGGTGTACGGCAGCCTCTCCGATCTGCATGGTCGCCAGCGCATGATGACGGTGGCCATCCTGATCTACCTGCTCGCCTGCATCGGATGCGTGTTCGCGCAGTCGATGGGCCAGTTGCTGGCGCTGCGGGTGCTGCAGGGCCTGGGCGGTGGCGGCCTGATCGTCCTCGCGCAGTCGACCATCGGCGATGTCGTGCCGCCCACCGAACGCGGCCGCTATCAGGCCTGGCTCTCGGGCACCTACGCGCTGGCGGCACTGGTCGGCCCCGTGACCAGCGGCTATCTCACCGCCTGGTTCGGCTGGCGCTCGGTGTTCCTCGTCAGCCTGCCGCTGGCGCTGATCGCGCTGGTCCTGACCCGGCGGATCCTGGCCAGCCTGCCGCGCCCCGGCCACGCCCGCGGCGTCGACTATCCCAGCATCGCGCTGCTGGCCACGGGCCTGAGTTCGCTGATGATCGCCCTCACCCGGATCGGACAGGGCGCCCGGCTGGACGATCCCGCCGGCGCCGGGCTCTTCGCGCTGGCCGCCGTGCTGCTCGTGACCTTCTGGCGCCGCCAGTTCCGCACCCCCGCGCCGGTGATGGCGCCCGATCTGCTCACGAATCCGCAGGTCCTCTGGGCCAGCCTCTCGTCCGCGCTGGTGTTCTTCTCGATGATCGGCGGGGCGGTGATGCTGCCGCTCGCGCTGCAGACCGTGGCCGGCGACACCCCCGACCGGGTGGCCCTGAAGATGCTCATGCACGCGCTCGCCGTGCCCTGCGGCGCCTTTTTCAGCGGGCGCATGATGCCGCGGACCATGCGCTTCCGGCGCAACATGGTCTTCGGCGCACTGCTGGCCGCCTGCGCGGCGGCCAGCCTGGCCCTGCTCCGATTCCAGTCCCCCTGGGCGGTGGGCGTGTCGATGCTGCTGATGGGCCTGGGGATCGGCATCTCGCTGCCCCCGGGTATCGTCGCGGTGCAGGTGTCGGTGGCGCCCACCCGAACCGGCGCGGCCACCGCCTTCCTCGGACTGGCCCGATCGCTCGGCAGCGCGCTCGGGCTGGCCTGCCTCACCTCGGTGCTCTTCGCCGCGCTCGGACGCAGCGCGCAGGGCTCGGCCGCCGCGCTGGTCCGGGAAGCCGGACAGGCCCAACCGGCGCTCGCGGGCGGCTTCGCGCTGGTGTTTGCCTGCACCAGCGCCGCCCTGGCCCTGTCGGCCGTGGCGGCGATGCGGCTGCCCGCCCGGCACGCCTCGAGCGGGTCCTGAAACCCGCCGGCGCCCAATACCCCTGCAAGTGTCTCAACTTTGGCCGGATTGCCGACGCAGGCAGCCAAGCAATGCCCGCGCCCCCCTAGAATCGGACAGCGAGTCGCACCCGAACCGGGCGCCTGCCCTCGGCCACGCGCACGGCGGCGACCGCCCACGCCACCCCTCGACCGAAGGATCCGACATGACCAGCCCGACTCGCCGCTCCACCCTCCTCATGCCGCTGGCCGCGCTCGCTGCCTCTTCGCTGCCGACCGGCGCCGCCTTTGCCCAGAAGAAGTACGCACCCGGGGTCACCGACACCGAGATCAAGATCGGCCAGACCCTGCCCTACAGCGGCCCCGCCTCGGCCTACGGGCAGATCGGCCGCGCCCAGGCCGCCTACTTCAAGTTCCTCAACGAGCGCGGCGGCATCAACGGCCGCAAGATCAACCTGATCAGTCTCGATGACGGCTTCAGCCCACCCAAGGCGGTCGAGCAGGTTCGCCGTCTGGTGGAGCAGGAAGAAGTGGCCTTCATGTTCAATGTGCTGGGCACCCCGATCAACCTCGCGGTGCGCGGCTACCTGAACCAGCGCAAGATTCCCCACATCTTCAATGCCGCGGGCTCGGTGCGCTTTGCCGATCCGGCCGGATTCCCCTGGTCGATGGGCTGGCAGCCCACCCTCTACACCGAGGCGGGGTTCTACGCCAAGCATCTGATGACCGCCCACCCCAACGCCAAGGTGGGCGTGCTCTACCAGGACGACGACTTCGGCAAGGAGATGCTCACCGGCCTGAAGGACGCCCTCGGCGCGAAGGCCAGCACCATGGTGGTTGGCGCCGAGAGCTTCCAGGCCACCGACCCCACTGTCGACTCGCAGCTGGTCAAGCTCAAGGGCCAGGGCGCCGACGCGCTGATGCTCTTCACCTACTCCAAGCAGGCCGCCCAGGCGATCCGCAAGATCTCCGACATCGGCTGGAAGCCCGACACCTACCTGCATCTGGGCTCGGCATCGATCGGCGCTACCCTCACGCCGGCGGGTCTCGACCGCTCGGTGGGCATCAAGACCGCCGGCTTCATGAAGGACGCCACCGACCCGCAATGGGCCAACGACCCCTTCATGCGGAACTGGCTCGAATGGATGAAGAAATACATGCCCGAGGCCAACATCGCCGACTCGCTCAACCTGGCCGGCTATGCCTATGCCCAGACCCTGGAGCAGGTGCTGCGCCAGTGCGGTGACGACCTGACCCGTGAGAACATCATGCGCCAGGCCGCCAACCTGAAGGATTACCGCAATGAAGCCCTTCTGCCCGGCAGCCTGATCAACACCAGCCCCACCGACTACCGCGTCATCGAATACATGAAGATGCAGCGCTTCAACGGCAAGGTCTGGGAATTCATCTGACTAGGAGCCAATGCACATGGGAAGCACCGTCACCTTCACCCGCCCCGATGGCCAGTCGGTCCAGGGCTATCTGGCCGAAGCACCGGGGGCTGTCGCCTCGGTGGTGGTCATCCAGGAGTGGTGGGGCCTGAACGACCAGATCCGCGGCGTGGCCGAGCGCTTCGCGCAGGCCGGCTACACCGCGCTGGTTCCCGATCTCTATCGTGGCCGGGCCACGGTGGAGGCCGAGGAGGCCCACCATCTGATGTCCAGCCTCAACTTCGGTGACGCGGCTTCCCAGGATGTGCGCGGCGCCGCGCAGTTCCTGAAGGCGCGGGGCGGCAAGGTCGGTGTCACCGGTTACTGCATGGGCGGCGCGCTCACGGTGCTGTCCTCGATGATGGTGCCCGAGATGGATGCCGGGGTGGTCTGGTACGGCCTGCCGCCCCTGGAATTCGTCGATGCCAGCAAGATCCGCGTGCCGCTGCTCGCCCATTGGGCCACGCAGGACGCCGCCTTCGCGATCGACACCGTGGACCAGCTCGAGGCGCGCCTGTCGGCTGCCGGCGCGCCCTACACCGGCCATCGCTACCTCGCCCAGCATGCCTTCGCCAACGAGACCGCGGTGGGCCCCGGCCGGCTGCCGATCACCCAGTACGACCCGATGTGGGCGCAGATCGCGTGGGACCGCAGCTTCCGGTTCTTCGGCAAGACCCTGGGCTGATCGGTCGAGCGCCGGGGGCGCCAGCCACCCGGTCGGACCGATGAGCCACTGACCCGATGAGCGCCTCCGGTCAGGTATCGGGCGCCGACCCGCTCGGCATCGCCGCCGGGCTCGCCGGTGGCGCGGAGGCCTCGCCCGCCGCGGGGCTCGGGCGGCGTCTGCTGCTCACCCTGCTGGCGGTGTTCTCGCTGGCCTGCCTGCTGGGCTATCTCGCCGTCCGCCAGGCGGTCAACACCACCGTCGAGAGTCAGGCGCTGGCCATTGCGGAAGTGGTGGCCAGCCAGGCCACCACCGCCCGCTCGGTGTACGCCATGGAGATCGCGGCCAAGCTCGCCCGTGAAGGGCTCGGGCCCCATGTCGAATCCGAGGGCAAGCCGGGCTTCGTGCCCATCCCGGCGCAGTTCCTGAAGCTGGTCGGCAAGGCCTCGTCCGAGAACGCGCACCGGCTCTACCAGTACAAGCCGGTGAGCCGCTGGAACCTCGAACCCTCGCAGGGGCTCGACGACGACTTCCTGCGCTGGGCCTGGCCGCAGCTCGAAGCACAGGACCAGGCCAATCCCAGCGGGCCGATCGCCTGGAAGGCCATCTCCCGCATCGAGTCACGCGACGGGCGCCGCGTGCTGCGCTATCTGTCGGCCGATCCCGCCTCGCAACCGGCCTGCGCCAGCTGCCACAACGCCTACGAGGCCCGCCCGGAAATCATCGCGCGTCGGGTGGCCTCCGGTGTGTCGCCCGGCAAGCACTGGGAGCCGCATCAGCTGATGGGTGCGCTCTCGGTGACCATTCCGCTGGACAAGGCGGAACTGCTCGCCGGTGACCAGATCAACCAGACCACGCTGCTGATTGCCACCATCCTCATCGCCAGCTTCGCCGCCCTGAGCGCATTCGCGTGGCGCCTGAGCACCCAGGACCGCGAGCTGCGCGATGCCGCGCTGCGCCTGCGCCGCTCCTCGCTCGAGAATCAGGCCGCGCAGGCCCTGCTCGAGGCGCAGCGCGGCGTGGAGCGAGCCTTCACCGAGCTGTCGTCCTACATGAAGGCGATCGATCAGCACGCCATCGTCTCGGTAGGGGATCGCAGCGGGCGCATCATCGATGTCAACGACCAGCTGGTGCGCATCAGCGGCTACAGTCGCGACGAACTGATCGGGCGCAACCACCGCATCCTGAGCTCCGGCGTCCATCCGCGGGAGTTCTTCACCCGGATGTGGCAGTCGCTCACGCGCGGCGAGGTCTGGCGAGGCGTGATCTGCAACCGCAGCAAGAGCGGCAGCCTCTACTGGGTGGATGCCGCGATCGTTCCCATGAAGAACGCCGATGGCGAGGTCGAGCGCTACATCTCCATCCGGATCGACATCACCGAGCGCAAGCAGTTCGAACAGGAAATGCTGCGCCTGGCCACGCACGACAGCCTCACCGGGCTGGTCAACCGGGCCCTGCTGCGCGACCGCATCCACCAGGCGCTCGAAAGCGCGCACCGCAACCGCCATCGCGCCGCGGTGCTGTTCATCGACCTCGATCAGTTCAAGGCCGTGAACGACTCGCTGGGGCACACCACCGGCGACCGCCTTCTGGTCGAGGTCAGCCGCCGGCTGGCCGCGAGCGTGCGGGCCGAGGACACCGTGGCGCGCCAGGGCGGCGACGAGTTCATCGTCTTCATCCCCAAGCTCGAAAGCCCGCAAGCCGCTGGCCTGGTCGCGCAGTCGCTCCATGCCATGCTCTCGCAGCCCTTCTCGATCGACGGCCAGGAGGTCTTCGTCGGATCGAGCATCGGCATCGCGCTCTACCCCGATGACGGCGGCGATGTCGACACCCTGCTTCGCCACAGCGACACCGCCATGTACCAGGTGAAGGAATCCGGCCGCAATCACTGGATGTACTTCACCGCCCAGATGAATGTCGAGGCGGTCGAGCGCTATGCGCTGACCAATGAGCTGCGCCGTGCCGCCGAACGCGGCGAACTGGTGCTGCACTACCAGCCGATCTTCGAGCTGGGATCGATGGCCATCCATTCCCTGGAAGTGCTGCTGCGCTGGAACCATCCCACGCGGGGCCTGGTGCCCCCGGCGCAGTTCATCGGCCTTGCCGAGGCCTCCGGACTGATCGTGCCGATCGGCGAGTGGGTGCTGCACGCGGCCTGCCAGCAGATCGACGACTGGCGACGCGCCGGGCTGCAGCCGCCCCGCCTGGCCCTGAACCTGTCGAGCATCCAGGTGCGCCTTCCCGGCTTCGGGCAGCGGGTGGCCGAGCTTCTGGGCAAGCACGACATCGCTCCCTCGAGCATCGCCTTCGAGATCACCGAAGGCACCCTGATGAGCAAGACCGAGGAGGTGCTGGCCACCCTGCGCCAGCTGAACGATCTCGGCGTGCGCCTGGCGATCGATGACTTCGGCACCGGCTTCTCGAGCCTGAACTACCTCAAGACGCTGCCGATCGACACCCTCAAGATCGACCGTTCCTTCGTGACCGACATCAGCGACGATCCCGATGACGCCGCGATCGTGATCGCGGTGCTCTCCATGGCCCGCGGCCTGAAGCTCGAGGTCATCGCCGAGGGGGTCGAGACCGAGCGCCAGCTTGCCTTCCTGCGGGCGCACGGCTGCCGGCTCTACCAGGGCTTCCTGTCGGGCGCGCCGGTGCCCGCCGACGCGATCGCAAGCCTGCTCCGGCGGGCCTGACGCGGCCTGCGCCAGCGGGCGGCACCGGCCGCGCGCAGCGTACGCCAGCCAGCCCCGGCAAGGTCCTGGCGCTTACTCCGGGGAGGCCTTCCGCCAGGCCGGCGGGCGCTTCTCGACGAAGGCGCGAATGCCTTCCCGGGCTTCGGCGGTGGCGGCCAGACTGGTGAAATTCTCGACGGCGGCAGCCACCCCTCGGCGGTAGTCGGCATCGCATTCCCTCAGAAAGGCGGCGCGGCCGCGCCGCATCACGCCGGGCGCCTTGCCCGCCAGCTCGCGGGCCAGCGCCCGCGCGGTGGCCAGGCCTTCCCCGGGCTCGCACACCCGGCTGACCAGACCGAGCTCGACCGCCTCGGCGACCTCGAAGCGGCGACCGGTGAACAGCAGATCGAAGGCCCGATGGCGACCGACCACCCGGTGCAGGTGCGCGAAGTGGATCGCCGGGATCAGGCCGACATCGATCTCGGGATAACCGAAGCTCGCGCCGCGCTCGGCCACGATCAGGTCGCAGGAGATCGCCAGCGTCATGCCCGCCCCGCGTGCCGCGCCACCGATGACCGCGATCGAGGGCTTGCCAAGATGGTGCTGGGCGTCGGCCACCCTCACATAGAGCTTGTCGAGCAGCGCATGCAGGGCCTCGGACGGCTGGCCATCGACCTCGCGGATATCCAGCCCCGCGCAGAACGGGCCGGGGTTCGCGCTGGCAAGCAGCACCACGCGCACCTGCGCGTCGTCGCGGGCGCGTGCGAGACCATCGAGCAGTTCGTCGACCAGCCCGACGGTGACCGCATTCACCGGCGGTCGATCGAGCCGCAGTTCGGCCACCCCATCGATCACCTCATAGCGCACCTGCGACATCGCATTTCCCCTCGGACCCGGCGAGGCCCCGATCATAAGCCGGGCGATCAGGCCAAACGGAAGCGCGCCGCCCGATACGGTTCGGGATCGAGCGCAGGCGCGCGGCCCGCAAGCAGGTCGGCGAGGAACTGCGCGCTGGCCGGGGCGGCGGCCATGCCGACATGACCGTGGCCGAAGGCATGCAGGACATCGGCGCAACCGCTGGCGCGGCCCAGCACCGGCAGACCGTCAGGCGTGGACGGACGCTCACCCATCCAGCGCGAGCGCAACGGCGCTTCGCGCAGTGGGGGCCACAGCCGCCGGGCCTGGCGCGCGAGCAGCTCGGCGCGTCGCCAGTCGGGCGCCGCGCCGGCCGGCGCGAACTCCACCTGCCCCGCCACCCGCAGTCCGTGCCGGGTTGGCGTGTTGGCCATGCGTCCATCGGCGGGCATCACCGGCACCGGCACCGGCAAGCCCTGCGCGTCGAACACCGCGTGGTAGCCGCGCTCCGCGGCAAGCGGCACACGGTCGCCTGCCTGACGGGCAAGGCCGCCTGCGGCGATGCCGGCCGCGATGACCGCGACCTCGCAGGGCACCTCGCCGCGAGCGGTGAGCACCGCGCGAAGACGCCGATCCTGCAGGCGCAGACCGAGCGCCGTGCCGCGAAGACGCTGCGCCCCGGCGCGCTCGCTGGCGGCTACCAGGGCCGCCACATAGGCGCCGGGGTCGGTGCAGTGGCCACCGGCGGGCACATGGGCGCCGAAGCGCAAGCCGTCAGCCAGGCTCGGCGCCAGCGCGCGCAGACGCTCGCCCTCGGCGGTATGCCAGACCACGCCCTGTTCGCGTCGCAGCCTCCAGGCGAAGGCCTCGCGCTCAAAGGCCGCCCGGTCGCGATAGGCATAGAGCAGGCCGCGGCGCACCACCAGCGACGGCACCCCGGCCGCCTCGGCGAGCTGTGCGTGCCGATCCGCGCATCCTTGCAGCAGCGGGCCGAGGGCGGCGGCGATGGCACGCGCGCGCTTCGGCGTGGCGCCGGCCCGCAGAAAACGCAGCAGCCAGGGCGCGAGGCCCGGCAGCGCGGCCGGTCGCAGGCGCACCGGCCCCTCGCGCGAGAGGAGCATGCCGGGCAGCTGACGCCACAGCCCAGGCAGGGACATCGGCACCACCGAGGCCGGACTGAACCAGGCCCCGTTGCCATGGCTGGCCGCATGCGGCCCGCCGGGTTCGGCCGGGTCGATGAGAATGACGGCGTGCCCCTCACGGACGAGCGTGAAGGCGCAGCAGGCGCCCACGATGCCGGCGCCGATGACCGCCACCCGCGCCATGCTCAGCCGCCAGCAGCAGACCGCGGCCCGGGCGGCGATGCCATCGCCGCCGCTTCGATGGTCGGCAGGATGCGCTGCTCGCGCAGTCGCGTGAACCAGTCGCGGAACATGCGCCCGGTGTCGATGCAGTCGGCAAAGCCCGCCTGCCGGATCTTGATGGTGCTCACGATCACCGGCGGGGGCGCCTCCCGGGCGTGAAAGCCGAAGCAGAAGTCGGCGTAGTGGTGGGACTCGCCGAGCAGCTGCGCCAGCGGCGGCGCGGCCAGTCCATGCGCCTGCACGAGCCGATCCCAGCGCGCCGCCTGGGTTGGCAGGTGCCGCGCCAGGGACAGGGGGCGGTCGGGGCCGGTGCGCACGCCGAGGCTGTCGGCGATCTCGGGCCAGAGATTGCGCCACACGAACACATCGCCGTTCGTGACATTGAAGATCTCGCCGCGCGCGGTGGGCGCCTGCGCCGCCCAGGCCAGGGCGCGGGCCAGCAGGCGCGCGTCGGTGGCCTCGAGGATGTTCGAGGGCCCGCCGGGATAGGCGAAGGGTTCACCGGCGTCGGCGCACAGCGCGGCATGAACGCCGATGATCGGGACCAGGTTCATGGCCACGCCCAGGGCGTCGCCGAACACCAGCTGCGGCCGGAAGATGGTGATGGCGAAACCGGCCTCGGCGGCCCGCGCCCTCAGGTAGTCCTCCTGCAGCCAGTAGAAGTTCTCATGCGGATCCCGGGGCCCCTCTTCGCGCGCGGGCACCGCCACCGGGTGCAGGTGCACGCCATAGGCCTTGGTGCCCTGCAGCAGGCTGACATGCTGCAGCCGGTGCCCGGCCGCAAGCAGGGATTCGACCAGATTGCGCAGCATGGCGAGATTGGTCTGCATCTGATCGGCCTCGCGCCAGCCACGCACCAGCCCCGGCTTTTCATGAAGCGCGGCATAGGCCAGATGCGTCACCGGCGGCATGGCCTGCGCGGCGCGCGCGCAGTCGGCCGCATCGGTGAGGTCGACCGGCAGATGCACACCGCGAAAGCCCGCGGGCAGCGCCGGCGAGCGACGCGACACCGCGACCACCCGCCAGTCCGGCAGCGCATGAAAGTGTTCAAGGGCGGCATGGCCCACCACGCCGGAGGCGCCGGCGATCAGAACGGTTTTTTCGGTCATGGGCGGCTCCTGGTGCACGCCCGGATGATACGGACTGCCGCTACACTCCCTGCGCTTCCACCGTCCGGAGATCGCCCCATGAAATTCCTCTTTTCCGCTCTGGCCAGCCTCGCGCTCGGTCTGGGCCTTGCCGCCCCCGGTGTCGCGCAACCGATCAAGGTGGGCGTGATCTTCCCGCTCAGTGGCGGCGCCGGCCCCCAGGGGCAGCATCTGGTGAAGTCCATCCAGTCGATGGCGGCGCTCATCAACGAGAGCGGCGGCGTGCTCGGCCGCCAGATCGTGATCGAGGCCCGCGATGATGAATCCACCCCGGCCGTGGGCGTGTCTCGCGCCAACGAGCTGATCTCGGCTGGCGTGTCGGTGATCATCGAGGGCTGGAACAGCCCGGTCACGCTGGCCATGCAGCCGGTGATCAGCCGCGCGGGGGTGCTCGACATCACCGCCATCTCCAAGGCCGACCCCATCCTGTCCGGCGAGGGCAATCCGCTCGCCATCCGCCTGAACAGCTCCAACTCGCAGGACGGGGCGGTGATCGCCGATTACATCGCCAACCGCCTCAAGGCCCGGCGTGTGGCCTTCCTCACCCAGAACGACGCCTACGGCAATGGCGCCCAGGCCTCCATCGAAGCCGAGCTGAAGAAGCTCAACCACAGCTACGAGCGGGTCGCCGAAGAGAAGTTCCCCTTCACCCAGGCCGACTTCCGCGTTGCCCTCACCAATGTGCGGGCCGCCAACCCCGACGCGGTGGTGGCGATCAATGCCAGCGAAGGTCTGGGCATGCCGGCGCTCATCCGTCAGGCGCGCCAGGCGCGGATTCCCGGGCAGCTGATCGCGGCGGTGGGCACGATCGCCCCGAGCGTCATCTCGGTGGCCGGCGATGCCGCCAACGGTCTGGTTGGCGCTGACATCTACTTTCCCGATGTCGAGCCCTTCGCCTCCAACCCCGTCAACAAGCGCTATGTGGCCAAGGTGCAGGATCAGCACAAGCTCACGCCCGACAAGTTCATGGCGCTGGGCGCGGCCTCGCTGCAGATCTGGGCCATGGCGGCCAACGAGCTCAAGACCCTCGATCGTGAAGCGATCGCCAGGCGGATCCGCGGCGGCAGCTTCCGCGGCACGCTGCTGGGTGACGTGAGCTTCGCAGCCAACGGGCAGCTCGCCAACCGCCACTATGTCTTCGGCGTGCAGGGCCAGAAGATGGTTGTCGAGAAGGGCAACTGA
>JAGWVN010000149.1 GCA_018970865.1 Betaproteobacteria bacterium | reverse complement strand
GTCGCCGGCGATCGCCGGCAGCGACACATTGGCGATCGAGCTGTCGAGCACCGTCATGAAGGTGGCCAGGGACACCCCGATGGTGCCGACCATCCGGGCGCTGCCCTGCAGCGGCTCGGGCGCTGCCGGCGGCGCGCTCACCGGGTCGCCCCGGAGGCCACTGGCGCGGGCGGGCGCACGAACCAGATCGGCACCAGCAGCAGCACGAACACACCCGCCGAGAGATGGAAGATGTCGGTGGCCGCCATGGTGAAGGCCTGCTGCTCGATCATGCGGTCGATGTAGCCGGCGGTCTGCGCGGGGCCGAGGCCCGACTGCCGCAGGGTGTCGACCACCGACTGGCCGCCGGAGTGGCCGGCCGCGATCTGCTCCACGAGGTGGGCGTGGTGCATCGACGCGCGATGCTCCCACAGCGTGGCGCCGGCGGAGGTGCCGAAGGCGCCGGCGCTCACCCGCAGGAAGGTGCTCAGGCCGCCTGCCGAGGGGCGCCGGCTCAGCGGCAGCCCGGCATAGATGATCGACTGCAGCGGGATGAAGAAGAAGGCCGTGGACACGCCCTGCATGAGCGTGGGGATCAGGATGGTGTAGAGGTCGACTTCGGTGTTGAAGTGCGATCGCATCCACAGCACCAGCGCGTAGCCGCTGAACGAGACCGTGGACAGCAGGCGCGGATCCACCCGGCCGATCTGCCGGCCCACCCAGGGCGAGAGCAGGATCGCGAAGACCCCCATCGGCGCGAGCGAGATGCCCGCCCAGAAGGCGGTGTAGCCCATGTGCTGCTGCAGCCAGATCGGCAGGATGACGGCATTGCCGAAGAACAGGCCGAAGGCGATCGACAGCGACACCGAGCCGAGCAGGAAGTTGCGCCGCGCGAACAGGCTCAGGTCGACCACCGGATGACGCTCGGTGAGCTCCCAGGCCAGGAAGAACAGGAAGCCGGTGAGCGCGATGACGCCCAGGGCGGTGATCTCCACCGACTCGAACCAGTCGAGCTCCTTGCCCAGGTCGAACATGAGTTGCAGGCTGCCCACCCAGACCACCAGCAGCGCGAGGCCGGCGTAGTCGAGGGGGGCGGGACCGTGGGGCGACTCACGGCTGAGATGCACGCTGGCAATCAGCATCGCCGAGATCAGACCGACCGGGATGTTGATGTAGAAGATCCACGGCCAGGCGATGTTGTCGGTGATCCAGCCGCCGAGCAGCGGCCCCACCACCGGCGCCACCAGCACCGTGACGCCCGAGGCGGCCAGCGCGGTGCCGGCCCGCGCCGGCGGATAGCTCGACAGCAGCAGGGTCTGCGACAAGGGCACCAGCGGCCCGGCGGCCAGGCCCTGCAGCACGCGGGCGGCGATCAGCATCTCGAGCGATCCGGCCATGCCGCACAGCCAGGAGAAGACCGTGAAGGCGGCCACGCAGCAGAGCATCAGTCGGGCCTGGCCGAAGCGCCGCGCCATCCAGCCGGTGAGCGGCACCGAGATGGCATTGGCCACGCCGAATGAGGTGATCACCCAGGTGCCCTGGGTGGGGCTCACGCCCATGTCGCCGGCGATCGCCGGCAGCGACACATTGGCGATCGAGCTGTCGAGCACCGTCATGAAGGTGGCCAGCGACACCCCCAGCGTGCCCGCGACCAGCGCGCCGCCCTGCAGCGGCGGCAGCGGTGGCGCTGCCGACACTCAGCGCTTCCCGATGTTCTCGGCGATCACGCGCCGCACCAGCGCATCGGCAGTCGCGCGGGCCGCGTCCTCGGTGGCCGTGGCCGCCGCAGCCGGGCGCGGGGCCTGGGCGAGGCTGGGCCCGTCCTGACGGCTGACATCGACCGTCACCCGCATCGACAGGCCCACCCGCAAGGGATGCGCCGCCACCTGCTTCGGATCGAGCCCGATGCGCACCGGCAGGCGCTGCACGACCTTGATCCAGTTGCCGCTCGCGTTCTGCGCCGGCAGCAGCGCGAAAGCCGAGCCGGTGCCCGCGCCCATGCCCTCGACGGTGCCGTCGTATTCCACGGTGGAGCCGTAGAGATCGGCCTGCAGCTTGACCGGCTGGCCGATGCGCAGGCTGCGCAGCTGCCCTTCCTTGAAGTTGGCGTCGACCCAGACCTGGTCGAGCGCCACCACCGACATCAGTCCGGTGCCGGCCTGCACCCGCTGCCCGACCTGGATGTTGCGGCGGGCGATGTAGCCGCCGATCGGCGCGGTCAGCCGGGTGCGCTCGAGCGCGAGCTGCGCCTCGTGGACGCGCGTGGCGGCGCGGGCCACCGCGGGATGCCGCTCGACGCTGGTGCCCTCGGTGAGCACCTGGTTGGCGGCGAGCTGGGCCCGCGCGGCCTCGAGCGCCGATTCCGCCGCCTGCACCTGGCTGCGCAGGGACTGCGCCTGGGCCATGGCGTGCTCGTACTCCTCGCGCGCCACCGCGCCGTTCCTGAGCAGCGGTTCGCGCCGCGCGGCATCCTCCAGGACGCGCTTGAGCTCGATGCCCTGCCGGGTGAGATCGGCCTGGCGCGCGGCCACCTGCGCCTGGAGCGTGGTGTTGGCGGCGAACAGGGTCCGCGTCTCGCGCACCGACTGGGCCAGCTGCGCCACGGCCTGGTCGAGCGCCACCTGGGCATCGGCCGCGTCCAGGCGCACCAGCAGCTGGCCGGCCTTGACCAGGTCGGTGTCGTCGGCCGTGACCTCGGCCACCGTGCCCGCCACCTGCGGCGTGATCTGCACCACCGTGGCCTGGGCATAGGCGTTGTCGGTGCTCTCGCGGCCGCGCAGGAACAGGAGGTAATAGGCGAGATAGGCCAGACCTGCGACCACCACCAGGGCGGTCACCCGCAGCATGGCGCGGGTGCGGCGGCCATTGGACGCGGCGGGTGGCTGGGCGGAGGGTTGCTGCGGCTCGCTCATGGCTGGGTGCGGATGGACAGGGTGACGGTGTCGGCGGCATAGCCGCCACCGAGGGCGCGGATCAGGCCGAGCCGGTTCTCGAGAAGTCGGGCGCGCAGCTCCAGCTCCTGCTGGCGCTGCGCGATCACGCCGCCCTCGGCGGCGAGCACCGCGAGGCGGTTGCCCAGGCCCGCCTGCTGGCGCTGCCGGGCGATCTCGAGCTGGGCCTGGGCGGCAACCTGGGCGCGGGCGTGCTCGTCGAGCTGCTCACCGATGCCGCGCAGCGCGCCGAGGCGGTCGGCCACCTCGCGCACCGCATCGAGCAGCACCTGGTTGTACGACTCCACCGCCAGATCGAGTTCAGCCTGACGGGCGCGCAGCGCGGCGCGCAGCCGACCCGCCTCGAAGATCGGCAAGCGGATGGCCGGCGCGGCGGCAGCCTGCCAGCTGCCGCCCTCGAACAGGCGATCGAGGCCGATGCTGTTCAGGCCGATCAGGGCGCCGAGGTTGATGTTCGGATAGAAGCGGGCGCGAGCCGACTCGATGTCGCGCACCGAGGCCTCGACCCGCCAGCGCGCCGCCGACAGGTCGGCGCGGCGACCGATCAGATCGGCCGGGACATCCAGCGGCGTGGCCAGCCGCGGGCCGAAGCCCAGCCGGGGCGACAGGCTGGCCAGCGCTGCCGGCGGCTGGGCGCTGAGATGGGCGAGCACGCGGCGCGCGGCGCCGATCGACTCGTCGGTGGACGCGCGCTGGCGCCGCAGTTCGGCCACCGCGAGCTCGGCGGCGCGCAGGCCGGCGGCGTCGTCAAGGCCGGCCCGATGACGACCGGCGCTCAGGGCCTGCTGCTCCTCGCGCGCGGCCAGCCACTCGTCGATCAGGGCCCGCTGCTCCACCAGCCGGGCCAGCTGCAGATAGGCCTGCGCCACCTGCACCGCGAGCAGGGCGCGGGCCGCCTGGGCCTCGGCCTGAAGGGCGCGCTCGCGGCCGAGGGCCGCCTCGAGCGCTGACCGGTGGCGGCCGAAGAAGTCGATCTCCCAGCTCATGCCGGCCTGCAGGTTGGCGATGGTGCGCACCTTGCCCGCGACGGTGGCCGGCAGCAGGCCGTTGGCCGAGTAGCGCTGGCGGTTCAGGTCGGCGCCGAGTTCGGCCGAGGGTTCGAAAGCGGCCTCGGACTCGCTCACCATCGCCTGGGCGCCGGTCAGCCGGGCCTGGATGATCTTCAGGCTGGGCGCGTCGGCCAGCGCCGCCTCGACCAGGGTGCTCAGGCGCTCGTCGCCGAGTTCGCGCCACCAGTTCGCGGGCACGGTCTCGGCCTGCACGGTGGCATCGATGCCGGCGGCCCGGGCTTCGATCAGCTTTGCCGGCGCGGGCGATCGGCCCGGCGACGCGCAGCCCGCCAGGCTGGCCCCCAGCACCGCAAGCGCCAGGGCCGCTGCTGCCGCCCCGCCCCGGCGGCGCCGGGGTCCGGGGGATGAAACTTGTTCAAGCTTTATTTGCATAGGCAATTAATTTGCCGCGGTTGGCAGCGGGAAGGCGGGCATCAGCGCAACTCGCGCGCCGCGTCGGCGTTGCCAAGCATGCGCCGCAGAAGGCTTTTCAGCACTTCCCACTCCTCGCGAGTGAAACCCGCGAGGTAGCCGTTGAGCACCTCGGCGATCGCCGGCGGCACCTTGTCGGCGGCCTGTTCGCCATCGGGGGTGAGCTCGATGTTGACCACGCGGCGGTCGGCGGTGGAGCGCACGCGCCGGCACAGGCCCTTGGCCTCGAGCCGGTCGAGCATGCGGGTCATGGCCCCGGCGTCGGCCTGGCATTCCCGGGCGAGCTCGGCCACGGTCTGCGCCGCGCCCAGGCGCAGCTTGAACAGCGGCATCCACTGCGCGTTGGTGAGGCCATGCGGCTCGAGACGCAGTTCGGTGGCCTGCGCCATGCCATTGAGCACGCGGCGCATCAGATAGCCCACGCTCTCGTCGGCCGAGTAGCGATCGGGGCGATAGAAGCGGGCGGGCCTCGCGGTGGCGGTGGCGGGGCCCGTGGTGGCGGTGGTGGCGGTGGCGGCCGTGCCGGTGGGGCCGGTGGCGGCACGCGTGCCCGCGCGTCCCTTCGGGCCGGCGCGATCAGTCACCGGCGCGGATGCCATATTCCTTGACCACCTCGGCCCAGCGGCTCATCTGGGGAAAGAGGAATCGGTTGAGCTCATCGGGCGACGACGCCACGATGTTCATGCCCTGCGACACCAGTCGGTCGCGGATCTGCGACTCGCGCAGCAGCTTGCCCACCTCGGCGTTCATGCGCTGGATGATCGCCGGCGGCGTCTTCGCCGGCGCCAGCAGCCCCCACCAGGCCAATGCCTCGAAGCCGGTCAGTCCCTGTTCGGCCACGGTGGGCACATCCGGCAGGGCGGGATCACGACTGGCGCTGGTGACGGCGAGCGGCACCAGCGCCCCGCTGCGGATGTGCGGCGACAGCAGCGCGCTGGTGGCGATGGCGATCGGCACATGGCCCGCCACGGCGTCCTGCGCGAGCGGGCCGCCGCCCTTGTAGGGCACATGGGTGGTGCTGAACTTGCCCAGGCTGTTCATCTGGGTCATGGCCAGATGGGCGAGGCTGCCGGTTCCGATGGTGCCGTAGGTGATCACGCCGGGCTTCTGGCGAGCCGCCGCCATCAGCGCCGAGAAACTGCGGTACGGCTGCGAGGCGTGGGCCGTGATCACCATGGGGCCGGTGGCGATCAGCATGACCGGCGCGAGGTCGGCGCGGGTGTCGAAGGGCAGGTTGGGGATCAGGCTGGGATTGACGGCATGGGTGTCAAAGACCAGCACGAAGGTGTAACCATCGGGCGGGGACTTGGCGACCATGCCGGTGCCGATCGACCCGCCGCCCCCCGAGCGGTTCTCGACGATGACCTGCTGGCCGAGCGCCTTGGACAGCGGCGGGGCGAACAGACGGGCGAGCAGGTCGGTGGTGCCCCCTGGCGGGAAGGGCGAGATCAGCCGGATCGGGCGCGAGGGCCAGGTATCGGACTGGGCCGTGGCGGTGGCGGCGATCGCCCAGAGGCAGATCGCCGCGAGCAGGCGCGGCCAGCGCAGCAGTGCGGACATGAACGGGGCTCCTCCGACGGGCCACCGTCGACAGTGCGGCGGCTCTCCCGCCCGATCTTACTGCATGGCCGAGCCGGCAACCCGGATGGCCGAGCGCGACGCGCCTCGGCAGACCGGTGCACGCCTCAGACGACCGGCCGCGGCCGCCGGCTAGAGCGTGCGCCCTGCCTGGGCCCAGTAGGGCGCGCGCAGGTCCTTCTTGAGCACCTTGCCCAGGGCGTTGCGGGGGAAAGCCTCGCGCAGTTCCACCGCGCTCAGGCGCTGGTGCTTGGCCAGCCGGGCGTTGGCCCAGGCCAGCAGTTCGGCGGGTTGCGGCGCCGCCCCCGGCCGCGGGATGACCAGGGCCAGGGGCGTTTCGCCCCACTTCTCGTGCGGCACGCCGATCACCGCGACATCGAGCACCGCCGGGTGGGTGGCCACGATCTCCTCGATGTCGCGCGGAAAGACATTGAAGCCGCCGGAGATGATCATGTCCTTCTTGCGATCGACGATCGACAGGAATCCATCGGCATCCAGTCGCCCGATGTCGCCGGATCGGATGAAGGTGCGGCCGCGCTCGTCGCGCCAGATCAGGGCTTCGGTCTGCTCGGGGCGATCGTGATACGCGGCCATCATGCCGGCGCCGTAGCCGGCAATCTCGCCGACCTCGCCACGCGGCAGCTCGCGCCCCTGCTCATCGATGATCCGCAGCTCGAAGCCAAGCACCGGCGTGCCCACGGTGTCGAACTTCTCCGGGGGATGCGTGGGCTTGAGCATGGTGGCGAAGCCCTCGGAAAAACCGTAGATCTCGTGCAGCAGGTTGCCGAAGCGCTCGACCACCGCGCGCTTGGTGTCGCGGCGAAG
>JAGWVN010000148.1 GCA_018970865.1 Betaproteobacteria bacterium | reverse complement strand
CGCTCCCGCCCCCGCTCCCGCCCCCGCTCCCGCCCCAGCTCCCGCCCCCGCTCCCTCAGACGAGCCCCGATCCGACGCCACCGGATCCTCGCCCTTCGACGGCAACTGGCCGGCGCTGGCCACCCGCGTCCGTCTCGGAGGCTTCGCGCAGCAGTTCCTCGAGCAGAGCGAACTCATCGGCCACGAGGACCTCGCCTTCCGGGTGCGGGTGCCGATCCGGCCCCTGGCCGAGGCCGGCACCCTGGCCAAGGTCCGCGAGGGGCTGGCCGCGCATTTCGGCCAGCCGGTGCAGCTCTCGGTCGAGGTGGGCGCGGTGGGACAGGCCACCGCCGCCCAGGTCGCCCAGGAGCAGCGCAGTCGCCGCCTCGCCCAGGCTCGCGAGTCGCTCGAGCGCGACCCCTTCGTGCGCGGCCTGATCGACGATCTCGACGGACGCATCGTTCCCGATTCCATCCGGCCGGTCGATCCCTGACCGCCCCCGGTTTCTTCTCCGCCCAACCCGTCGTTCACTCGCGACGCAGACAAGGACACCAACGCCATGATGAAGGGACAGCTCGCCGGCCTGATGAAGCAGGCCCAGCAGATGCAGGACAACCTCAAGCGGGTGCAGGAGCAGCTCGCGCAGGTCGAGGTCGAGGGCCAGTCGGGCGCCGGACTGGTCAAGGTCACCGTCACCTGCCGCAACGAGGTCAAGCGGGTGGTGATCGACCCCAGCCTGGTGGCCGATGACCGCGACATGCTCGAAGACCTGGTGGTCGCTGCCGTCAACGATGCCCTGCGCCGCGCCGAGCAGACCTCGCAGGAGCGCATGAGCAGCGTGACCGCGGGCATGCCCATGCCCCCGGGCTTCAAGCTGCCCTTCTGAGCCTGCGGCCGCGGCCATGAAATCCGCTGCGCCGCCCGGCCTGCTCGAGGCGCTGGTGCAGGCCCTGCGCCGACTGCCCGGGGTGGGCCCGCGCGCGGCGCAGCGCCACGCGTATCACCTGCTGCAGCATGATCGCGAGGGCGCGCGCCAGCTCGTGCGCGCGCTCGACGCCGCGCTCGGCGGACTGGGGCGCTGCCGCCTTTGCAACACCTTCGCCGATGCCGAGCTCTGCGAGACCTGCGCCTCGCCGCGGCGCGACCCCAGCCTGCTCTGCGTGGTCGAGACCCCGGCCGACCAGGCCATGGTCGAGCAGACCCTGACCTTCCAGGGCCGCTATTTCGTGCTGATGGGCCGGCTCTCGCCGCTCGATGGCGTGGGGCCGCGTGAGCTGGGCCTGCAGCGCCTGCTCGAGCGCGCCGGCGACGGCGTGGTCACCGAGGTGATCCTCGCCACCAACTTCACCCAGGAGGGCGAGGCCACCGCGCACTACCTCGGCGAGCTGCTGCGGGCCCGGGGTCTGGCGGTGAGCCGGCTGGCGCGTGGCGTGCCGGTGGGGGGTGAGCTCGAGTATGTCGACGCCTCGACCATCGCCCAGGCCATGCGCGACCGCAAGACCATCCGCGGCTGAGTCGGGCAGGCGGGTCGGCCTGACCCGCCGTGCTATCATCCGCAGGTTTGACCGCCGCTGCGCAAACCGCGCATCGGGCTGCTTGCGAGCGTCACTGATCCGGGCCTTGTCGCAGGCCCGGCGCGGTGATCCGGCGGATGGGCCCGCGCCCGTCCGGGGCCAGGCCCGCCGGGTCCGCGCCCGGCCCGTCAGGCGGACCTCGCCCAGGAGTCGTCCTTTGTTGCCCCAAACAGCCCCCGCCGTCCTGGCGCTTGCCGACGGCAGCGTCTTCCACGGCCAGTCGATCGGCGCGCCCGTGCGCAGCGTGGGCGAGGTGGTGTTCAACACCTCGCTCACCGGCTACCAGGAGATCCTCACCGATCCCAGCTACTGCCGCCAGATCGTCACGCTCACCTATCCGCACATCGGCAACACCGGGGTCAATCCCGAAGACGCCGAGTCCTCGCAGGTGCATGCCGCCGGTCTGGTGGTGCGCGATGTGCCCGCGCTGGCCTCCAACTGGCGCAGCACCGGCAGCCTGAGCGCCTATCTGCGCGACAACGGCATCCCCGGCATCGCCGGGCTCGACACCCGCCGGCTCACGCGCCTGCTGCGCGAGAAGGGCGCGCAGGCCGGCTGTCTTCTGGCGGCCGACGCACCCGGCGCCACGCTCGATGTGGCCGAGGCGCTCGCCGCGGCGCGGGCCTTCCCGGGTCTGGCCGGCATGGACCTTGCGCGCGTGGTGAGCACCGAGCGGGCGTATCCCTGGCAGGAGGGCTCCTGGGCGCTCGGCGAGGGTCATCGCGCCCCGGGCGCGCCGGTGGGTGGCCGGGCGCTGCGCGTGGCGGCCTTCGACTTCGGCGTCAAGCGCAACATCCTGCGGCTGCTCGCCGACCGCGGCTGCGAGGTCACCGTGCTGCCGGCCCAGGCCAGCGCCGAGCAGGCGCTGGCGCTGCAGCCCGACGGCGTGTTCCTGTCCAACGGCCCCGGCGATCCCGAGCCCTGCGACTACGCCATTGCCGCGGCGCGCGAGCTCATCGGCCGCGGCCTGCCCACCTTCGGCATCTGCCTGGGCCACCAGATCATGGGTCTCGCCTCGGGCGCGCGCACCCTCAAGATGAAGTTCGGCCATCACGGCGCCAACCATCCGGTGAAGGACCTCGACACCGGCCAGGTGCTGATCACCAGCCAGAACCACGGCTTCGCGGTCGATCCCGACAGCCTGCCGTCCAACCTGCGCGTCACCCATGTCTCGCTGTTCGACGGCTCCATCCAGGGTCTCGCCCGCACCGACCGGCCGGCCTTCTGCTTCCAGGGCCATCCCGAGGCCAGCCCGGGGCCGCACGACATCGGCTACCTGTTCGACCGGTTCGTGGCGCTGATGCGTCAGGCGCGCGCCTGATGCCGCCCGTGTCCGCCGTCCACCCTTTCGCCTGACAGGCCGCCATGCCCAAGCGCACCGACATCCAGAGCATCCTCATCATCGGCGCCGGCCCGATCGTCATCGGCCAGGCCTGCGAGTTCGACTACTCCGGCGCGCAGGCCTGCAAGGCCCTGCGCGAAGAGGGATTCCGGGTGGTGCTGGTCAACAGCAACCCGGCCACCATCATGACCGACCCCGGCACGGCCGATGTCACCTACATCGAGCCGATCACCTGGCAGGTGGTCGAGAGCATCATCGCCAAGGAGCGCCCCGACGCCATCCTGCCCACCATGGGCGGCCAGACCGCGCTCAACTGCGCGCTCGACCTGCATCGCCAGGGCGTGCTCGCGCGATACGGCGTCGAGCTGATCGGCGCCTCGCCCGAAGCCATCGACAAGGCCGAGGACCGCAGCAAGTTCAAGGACGCCATGACCCGCATCGGGCTGGGCTCGGCGCGCTCGGGCATCGCGCACAGCCTCGACGAGGCCTGGGCGGTCCAGCGCAGCATCGCCGAAGCCAATGGCGGCGCGGGCTTCCCCATGATCATCCGGCCCAGCTTCACGCTTGGCGGCACGGGCGGGGGCATCGCCTACAACGCCGAGGAGTTCGAGACCATCTGCAAGCGCGGGCTCGAGGCCTCGCCCACCAGCGAGCTGCTGATCGAGGAGAGCATGATCGGCTGGAAGGAGTTCGAGATGGAGGTGGTCCGTGACCGCGCGGACAACTGCATCATCGTCTGCTCGATCGAGAACCTCGATCCGATGGGCATCCACACCGGCGACTCCATCACCGTGGCGCCGGCGCAGACGCTCACCGACAAGGAATACCAGCTGATGCGCGATGCCTCGATCGCCATCCTGCGCGAGATCGGCGTCGACACCGGCGGCAGCAATGTGCAGTTCGCGATCAACCCGGCCGACGGCCGCATGATCGTCATCGAGATGAACCCCCGCGTGTCGCGCTCCTCGGCGCTGGCCTCCAAGGCCACCGGCTTTCCGATCGCCAAGGTGGCCGCCAAGCTCGCGGTGGGCTACACCCTCGACGAGCTGCGCAACGACATCACCGGCGGCGCCACGCCGGCCTCCTTCGAGCCGAGCATCGACTATGTGGTCACCAAGATCCCGCGCTTTGCCTTCGAGAAGTTTCCGCAGGCCGACAGCCACCTCACCACGCAGATGAAGTCGGTGGGCGAGGTGATGGCCATCGGCCGCACCTTCCAGGAGAGCTTCCAGAAGGCGCTGCGCGGCCTCGAGGTGGGCGTCGACGGCCTCAACCAGAAGACCACCGAGCGCGAGCGCATCGAGGAGGAGCTCGGCGAGCCCGGGCCCGAGCGCATCTGGTATGTGGGCGATGCCTTCGCCGCCGGCTTCACGCTCGAGGAGGTGCACGCGCTCACCCGCATCGATCCCTGGTTCCTGTCGCAGATCAAGGAGATCGTCGATATCGAGCTCGCGCTCGATCGGCGCACACTCGGCGACCTCGACCGCGCCACGCTGCTGTGGCTCAAGAAGAAGGGCTTCTCCGACCGGCGCCTGGGCTATCTGCTCGACAGCACCGAGGCCGAGATCCGCAAGCTGCGCCGCGAATGGGGCGTGCGCCCGGTGTTCAAGCGGGTGGACACCTGCGCCGCCGAGTTCGCCACCACCACCGCCTACCTCTACTCCACCTACGAGGAGGAGTGCGAGGCCCAGCCCACCAGCCGGCGCAAGATCATCGTGCTCGGCGGCGGCCCCAACCGCATCGGCCAGGGCATCGAGTTCGACTACTGCTGCGTGCACGCGGCGCTCGCGCTGCGCGAGGACGGGTTCGAGACCATCATGGTCAACTGCAACCCCGAGACCGTCTCCACCGACTACGACACCAGCGACCGCCTCTACTTCGAGCCGCTCACCCTCGAGGATGTGCTCGAGATCGTCGACCTCGAGAAGCCGGTGGGCGTGATCGTGCAGTACGGCGGCCAGACCCCGCTGAAGCTGGCCCGCGCCCTCGAGGCCAACGGGGTGCCGATCATCGGCACCTCACCCGAGAGCATCGATGTCGCCGAAGACCGCGAGCGCTTCCAGAAGCTGCTGGTCAAGCTCAACCTGCGCCAGCCGCCCAACCGCACCGCGCGCACCGAGGCCGATGCCATCGCCATGGCCCAGGAGATCGGCTATCCGCTGGTGGTGCGGCCCAGCTATGTGCTGGGTGGCCGGGCCATGGAGATCGTGCACGAGCAGCGCGACCTCGAGCGCTACATGCGCGAGGCGGTCAAGGTCTCCAACGACAGCCCGGTGCTGCTCGACCGCTTCCTGAACGATGCCATCGAGGTCGATGTCGACTGCCTGTCCGACGGTCAGCGGGTGTTCGTCGGCGGCGTGATGGAGCACATCGAGCAGGCCGGCGTGCACTCCGGCGATTCCGCCTGCTCGCTGCCGCCGTACTCGCTCTCGGCCACCATGGTGGCCGAACTCAAGCGCCAGACCGAGCAGATGGCCCGCGCCCTGAAGGTGGTCGGGCTGATGAATGTGCAGTTCGCCATCCAGCGCGCGGCCGATGGCGGCGACGGCACGGTCTTCGTGCTCGAGGTGAACCCGCGCGCCTCGCGCACCGTGCCCTATGTGTCCAAGGCCACCGGCCTGCCGCTGGCCAAGATCGCGGCGCGCTGCATGGCCGGCGCAAGCCTCGCCAGCCAGGGCGTCGAGCACGAGGTCACGCCGCCCTACTACTCGGTGAAGGAGGCGGTGTTCCCCTTCGTGAAGTTCCCCGGCGTGGACACCATCCTCGGCCCCGAGATGAAGTCCACCGGCGAGGTGATGGGCGTGGGCTACACCTTCGGCGAGGCCTTCGTGAAGTCGCAGCTCGCTGCCGGCGTGCGCCTGCCGTCCTCGGGCACGGCCTTCGTGTCGGTCAAGAACGCCGACAAGCCGGGCGTGGTCGAGGTGGCCCGCGCGCTGCACGAGATCGGCTTCCGGCTGGTGGCCACCCGCGGCACCGCCGCGGCGATCGCCGCGCAGGGCATCCCGGTGCAGGTGGTGAACAAGGTCCAGGAGGGTCGCCCCCACATCGTCGACATGCTCAAGAATGGCGAGGTGGCGCTGGTGATCAACACCGTGGAAGAGAAGCGTGGCGCCATCGCCGATTCGCGCTCCATCCGCACCACCGCGCTCGCGCAGCGGGTGACCTACTACACCACGCTGGCCGGTGCCCGAGCGGCGGTGGCCGGCATGCGCCACCTCAGCGCCCTCGATGTCTATAGTCTGCAGCAGCTGCACCAGAGCCTGGCCGCCTGAGTCGCCCCCGGCCGCCGCCTCGCGCCGCGGGCGGCGGCCGCGCACCTGAACCGGAGTTCCACCATGCCCACCATTCCGCTGACCCTGCGGGGCGCCCAGCTGCTCAAGGACGAGCTGCACCGCCTCAAGACCGTCGATCGTCCGGCGGTGATCACCGCCATCGCCGAGGCCCGCGCCCAGGGCGATCTTTCCGAGAACGCCGAGTACGACGCCGCCCGCGAGCGCCAGGGCTTCATCGAGGGCCGCATCGCCGAGCTCGAAGGCAAGCTCGCCAACGCCCAGGTGATCGACGCCCGACTGGTCGATGCCGAAGGCCGCGTGGTGTTCGCTTCCACGGTCGAACTCGAAGACCTCAAGAGCGGCGACACGGTCACCTACCAGATCGTCGGTGACGACGAGGCCGACATCAAGGCCGGGCGCATCTCGGTGTCGAGCCCGATCGCGCGCGCGCTCATCGGCAAGTACGCCGGCGATGTCGCCGAGGTGCAGGCGCCGGGCGGCGTGCGCGAGTACGAGATCCTGACCGTTCGGTACGAGTAGCCCGGCGCGGGCCGTGGCCCGCGCAGCGCGTGCTCAGCGCTTGCGGCCGCCGCCGGTTCGGCCGGGGGCTGCACCGCGAGAGGCGCCGGTTCGGACCGAGGCCGCGCCGCGAGAGGTGCCGGCGCCGCGGCCGCCGCGGGCGCGCTCGCCGGG
>JAGWVN010000029.1 GCA_018970865.1 Betaproteobacteria bacterium | reverse complement strand
AGCATGTCGCTGGCCTGACACCAGTCGGCGGCGCTGTAGCGGCGGCCCGAGCCGATGATCGCGCGCACCGTCGGGTCGAAGGCTTCGGGGTTGCTCTCGGCCTGGGCATCGTAGAACTCACGGATGCCGGCGTAGCGCTCGGCCACGAAGGCATCCTCGTAGAGCATCGCCGCGGCTTCGGCAAAGGGCTGGTAGTCGATGCGCACCGGTTCTCCGCCGAGCCGGCGCAGCCGCGCGCAGGCCTGCTCGAAGGCGAGCCTGGAGAGCGCATCGCCGAAGAACTCGAGCTGGTCCTCGTGCGGCACGCCGAAGCGGAAGCGTTCGGGAAAGAACGCGGGGTCCAGCGGACGGGCCCGGGAGTACGGGTCTTCCGGGTCGTGGCCGGCGGCCACGCGCAGCACATCGACGGCATCGGCCACGGTGGTGGTGAAGATCGACACGCAGTCGATCGAGCGGCAGGCCGGCACCACACCGCGATTGCTGATCAGGCCGCGGCTGGGTTTGAGGCCCACCAGGTTGTTCAGCGCCGCCGGCACGCGGCCGGAGCCCGCGGTGTCGGTGCCCAGGGCGAAGTCGACCTCGCCGCGGGCCACGGCCACCGCCGAGCCCGAGCTCGAGCCACCGGGCACGATCGCCGGATCGAAGGCGTTGGGCGGCGTGCCATAGGGCGAGCGGCTGCCGTTCAGGCCACAGGCGAACTGGTCGAGGTTGGTCTTGCCGACCAGGCTCGCGCCTGCGCTCATCAGCCGCTCGACCACCGTCGCCGAGCGGGACGCCGGGCGGCTGTACGCCGGGCAGGCCGCCGTGGTGGCTTCGCCGGCCACATCGATGTTGTCCTTGACGGCGAAACGCCGGCCGGCCAGCGGGCCGTTGTCGGTCCCCGCTCTGGGTTGGGTGAATCGGGTGATCCAGGTCGGATCCATCGGCAATGTCCTGGCAGCGTGTTCTTGGATACAAGAAGGCTTGCAATCCCTGTGCCAGCAGGATGGCGCAGGCGGACGGCCGGTTTCGCCCGGAAACCGGGCGGGCGCACCAGGATCGGGCCTCTCGGCGGTGCGGGCGCACCAGCAGCGTGCGCTTTCCGGAGGCTTCTTGCCGCGCCCAGGGTGGCGGGTGGGTGGCGGCCAGCTGGCAAGGAACTTGCAATCGGCCTTGTACACAAGCCGGACTGTCCGGCCGACCGACTCTCCCCCTCACCGATACAGGAGCCTCAGCATGGATGCATCCCGTCGTCTCATCGTCACCTCCGCCGGCGCGGCCGGCCTCGTCTCGGCGGCCGGCCTGCCGCTGTCGGCCTTCGCCCAGGCCAAGCCGATCACGGTCGGCGTGATCTATGTCGGCCCGCGCGACGACTTCGGCTACAACCAGGCCCAGGCCCAGGCCGCGGCCATGATCAAGAAGATGCCGGGCGTGAAGGTGGTGGAGGAGGAGAAGGTGCCCGAGACCGTGGCGGTGCAGAAGTCCATGGAGGCCATGATCAACCAGGACAAGGCCTCGCTGATCTTCGCCACCTCCTTCGGCTACTTCGACCCGCACATGCTCAAGATGGCCGAGAAGTATCCGAATGTGCGCTTCGCGCACTGCGGCGGCCTGTGGACCGAGGGCAAGCACCCCAAGAACACCGGCTCGTTCTTCGGCTACATCGATGGCGCCCAGTATGTCTCGGGCGTGGTCGCCGGACACATGAGCAAGAAGAAGAAGCTCGGCTTCATTGCCGCCAAGCCGATCCCGCAGGTGCTGCGCAACATCAACGCCTTCACCATGGGCGCGCGCTCGGTCGATCCCTCGATCACCACCCAGGTGATCTTCACCGGTGACTGGTCGCTGCCGGTCAAGGAGGCCGAGGCCACCAACAGCCTGGTCGACCAGGGCGTCGATGTGGTCACCTGCCATGTGGACGGTCCGAAGGTGGTCATCGAGACCGCCGAGAAGCGCGGCATCATGAGCTGCGGCTATCACGCCAGCCAGGCCAAGCTCGCGCCCAAGGGCTATCTCACCGGCGCCGAGTGGGACTGGACCACGCCGTACAAGCTGCTGATCGCGGCCGCTGCCGAGGGCAAGCCCATGCCCAACTTCGTGCGCGGTGGCATGAAGGAAGGCTTCGTGAAGATGTCGCCCTACGGCGCCTCGGTGTCGGCCAAGGCCAAGGAGGCCGGCGACAAGGCGAAGGCCGCGCTCACGACCGGCGATTTCGCGATCTTCAAGGGCCCGCTGAAGGACAACAAGGGCAACACCGTGATCGCCGCCGGCACTTCGCTCGAGATGACCAATGTCGAGCTCGAGAAGATGAACTACCTGGTCGAGGGCGTGATCGGCGCGATCCCCGGCTGATCGGCGCAGCGGCTCCCGGCACGGCGGCGCGGTCATGGCGTCTTCTCGCGGCCTGCAGTCCACCCTGATCGCGCTCGCGGGCGTGGTCGGGGGGCTGATCCTCTTCGCGCTGTTCGTGCTGGCCATCGGCCGCAATCCCCTCGAGGTGGTCGTGACCATCTTCGAGGGCGCTTTCGCCAGCTCGTTCGCCTGGCAGAACACCCTGCTGCGTTCCGCGCCGCTCATCCTGACCGGGCTGGCGGTGGCCATTCCGGCCCAGGTGGGACTGGTGATGATCGGCGGCGAAGGCGCGCTCGCCCTGGGCGGGCTGGCGGCCGCCGCGGCCGGACTCGCGGCCTCGCAGGCCGGGGCCGGCCCGCTGACGGCCATCACCATCGCCTGCGCCGCCGGCATGGCCGCGGGCGCGCTCTCCAACGCGGCCGCCGGCGCGCTGCGCGCCTGGCGTGGCATGAACGAGACCATCGCCAGCCTGCTGATCTCGTACATCGCCATCGCGCTCTTCAACCACCTGGTCGACGGTCCCATGCGCGATCCGGCCAGTCTGAACAAACCCTCCACCCATCCCCTGCCCGAGGCGACCATGCTCGGCAACATGCCCGGCACCGACCTGCACTGGGGGCTGGCCATCGGCGTGGTGGCCGCGGTGCTCGCGCAGCTGCTGGTCTCGCGCACCACCGCCGGCTTCGCGATGCGGGTGGCCGGCGGCAATCTGCGCGCCGCCCGCCTGGTCGGGCTGCCGGTGTCGGCGCTGCTGGTCGCGGCCTGCGCGCTTGGCGGGATGTGCGCGGGCCTGGCCGGCGCGATCGAGGTGCTGGCGGTGCACGGGTCGGCCAACGCCTCGCTGCTCGGCGGCTTCGGCTATACCGGCATCCTGGTGGCCTTCATCGCGCGCCAGCAGCCCCTGGCCACGGTGCCGGTGGCGGTGCTGCTCGGCGGCATCGCGGCGGCCGGCAGCCTGCTGCAGCGTCGCCTCGACCTGCCCGATGCCACCACCCAGGTGCTGCAGGGCCTGCTCTTCGTGTCGATCCTCGCCTGCGAGGCGATGCACGGCCGCATCAACTGGCGGCTGCGTCCGATCGCCCTGCGCGGTCCGCAGGCTGCGCCCACCCCGGAGGTGCCGCGATGAGCGGTGATGAAAGCGCCTGGCTCACCGTGCTGGCGGCCATCCTCGGCGGCGCGCTGCGGGTCTCGACCCCCTTTCTGTTCGTCAGCCTCGGCGAGGCGCTCACCGAGCGCGCCGGCCGCATCAACCTCGGCCTGGAAGGCACGATGGTCTTCGGCGCCATGAGCGGCTATGCCATCGCCTACCACAGCGGCTCGGCCTGGCTGGGCGTGCTCGCCGCCGGCCTGTTCGGGGTGGTGTTCGGCCTGGTGCACGGGCTGCTCTGCAGCCTGCCGCGCGTCAATGATGTGGCCCTGGGCATCGCCCTGATGACCCTCGGCCTGGGTCTCGCCTTCTTCTTCGGCAAGGACTATGTCCAACCCACCGCGCCGCGGCTGCCGGCCATCGCGCTCGGGGGCTGGAGCGATTCGCCGGCGCTGCAGGCGGCCCTGCAGGTCAACGCGCTGCTGCTGGTGGGCATCGTGTGCGCGCTGCTCATGGCCTGGGCCTTGCGCAGCACCCGCTGGGGCCTGGTGATCCGCACCGTGGGCGACAGCGCGAACGCGGCGCGCGCCCTCGGCTTCCCGGTCAACGCCGTGCGCGCCTGGAGCACGGCGGCCGGCGGCTTCATGGCCGGGGTGGGTGGGTCTTTCCTCTCGCTCTACTACCCGGGCAGCTGGAACGAGGCGCTTTCCAGCGGCCAGGGCGTGATGGCGGTGGCGCTGGTGATCTTCGCCCGATGGAGCCCGGTGGGCTGCGTGTGGGCGGCCCTGCTCTTTGGCGGCGCCGGCGCGATCGGACCGGCCCTGCAGGCGATCGGCATCGTTCAGGGCTACCACCTCTGGAACGCCGCGCCCTATGTGCTCACGCTGGCGGTGATGGTGGCCACCTCCTCGGCGCGGCGCTCGCTGGCCGGCGCGCCGGGCGAACTCAGCCTCACCCGCTGACCGCTTTTCCCTTTCCCTCGCATTTCCTGGAGATCGCTCATGTCCGGACTCGGCGGCCTGAACAAGTCACCCAACGGGGTGGTGGTCGGCCTGGTGCAGTCGCAGCTGCCGGTGGTCGACACCCCGGCGCAACTTGCCGCGCAGACCGCGCGCATCGTCGAGATGGTCGGCAAGGCCCGGCGCAACATGCCCTCGATGGATCTGGTGGTGTTCCCCGAGTACTCGCTGCACGGCCTGTCGATGAACACCGACCCCGCGCTGATGTGCTCGCTCGACGGGCCCGAGGTCGCCGCCTTCAAGGCGGCCTGCGTCGAGCATCGCATCTGGGGCTGCTTCTCGATCATGGAGCTCAACCCCAACGGCAATCCGTACAACAGCGGCCTGATCATCGATGACACCGGCCGCATCGCGCTCTACTACCGCAAGCTGCATCCCTGGGTGCCGGTGGAGCCCTGGGAGCCGGGCAACCTCGGCATCCCGGTGATCGACGGCCCGCGCGGCGTGAAGCTCGCGCTGATCATCTGCCATGACGGGATGTTCCCCGAGATGGCCCGCGAGTGCGCCTACAAGGGCGCCGAACTCATGATCCGCACCGCGGGCTACACCGCGCCCATCCGGCATTCCTGGCGCATCACCAACCAGGCCAATGCCTTCCAGAATCTCATGGTCACCGCCAGCGTGTGCATGTGCGGCAGCGACGGCACCTTCGACTCGATGGGCGAGGGCATGTTCGTCAACTTCGACGGCGAGCCGCTGGTCATGGGCAGCCATCGTCCCGACGAGATCATCACCTGCGAGGTCCGGCCCGACCTGGTGCGCGAGGCCCGCCGTCACTGGGGCGTCGAGAACAACATCTATCAGCTCTGGCACCGCGGCTATGTGGCGGTGCGCGGCGGCGCGCAGGACTGCCCCTACACCTTCATGCAGGACATGGTGAACGGCCGCTACCGGCTGCCCTGGGAGGACGAGGTCGAGCATGTCGATGGCCGCTCCTGCGGCTTCGCGCCGCCGCAGCGCGATCACGATCCCGGCAACCGGCTGCCCTGAGCGCGCCTCTCCTTTTCCGGACTCCGTCATGAGCACTTCCGCTTCCGCCGCGCTGCCCTGCGTTGCCGCCGACCCCTATCCCTGGCCCTTCGATGCCGACCTGCGCCCGGCCAACACCGCCCTGGTGGTGATCGACATGCAGACCGACTTCTGCGGCGTGGGCGGCTATGTCGACAAGATGGGCTATGACCTGAGCCTCACCCGCGCGCCGATCGAGCCGATCCGCCGCGTGATGGCCCGCATGCGCGCCCTCGGCTTCACGATCATCCACACCCGCGAGGGCCATCGGCCCGACCTGTCGGATCTGCCGGCCAACAAGCGCTGGCGCTCGCAGCGCATCGGCGCGGGCATCGGCGATGCCGGGCCCTGCGGCCGCATCCTGGTGCGGGGCGAGCCGGGCTGGGAGATCATCCCCGAGCTCGCGCCGGCGCCCGGCGAGGTGATCATCGACAAGCCCGGCAAGGGCTCGTTCTGCGCCACCGACCTGGAGCTGGTGCTGCGCACCCGTGGCATCCGCAATCTGATCCTCACCGGCATCACCACCGATGTCTGCGTGCACACCACCATGCGCGAGGCCAATGATCGCGGCTTCGAGTGCCTGATGCTCGAGGACTGCACCGGCGCCACCGATCTCGGCAACCACCTCGCGGCCATCAAGATGATCAAGATGCAGGGCGGCGTGTTCGGCGCGGTGGCCGATTCGGCCGCGGTGCTGGCCGCGCTGGGCTGAGGTCGCCGGTCATGGAAGTCCTGCGGGTCGACGGCGCGGTGGTGGCGCCGGCGCGCGCGCCCACCGGCGCGCTGGCGCTGGCCACCTACGAGCTGACCAAGCGCTTCGGGGACTTCGTCGCGCTGGACCGGGTCTCGATCACCGTGCAGCCCGGCACGGTGCATGCCCTGCTCGGCGAGAACGGCGCGGGCAAGAGCACGCTGGTGAAATGCCTGGTGGGTTTCCACCGGCCCGATGGCGGCAGCATCCTCATCGAGGGCCGCGAGACCGAGATCGCGTCGCCGCAGCGCGCCCGCGAGCTCGGGATCGGCATGGTGTACCAGCACTTCACCCTGGTGCCCTCCATGACCGTGGGCGAGAACCTCGCCCTGGCGCGCGGCGGTCTGCCGGCGCGCATCGACTGGCGCCGCCAGCGCGCGGAGCTCGACGACTTTCTGGGCAGCGTGCCTTTCCGGGTCGATCCCGATGCCCGGGTGGCCGACCTGTCGGCGGGCGAAAAGCAGAAGACCGAGCTGCTCAAGCAGCTCTATGCCCGCAACCGCTTCCTCATCCTCGACGAACCCACCTCGGTGCTCACGCCCGAGGAGGCCGACGAGCTGCTCAGCTCGGTGCGCGACCTCGCGCACGGCGGGCGCATGACCGCGCTGCTCATCACCCACAAGTTCCGCGAGGTCGAGCGCTTCGCCGACGAGGTCACCGTGCTGCGCCGCGGTCAGCTCGCCGGCGCCGGCCGGGTCGCCGAAATGGATGCCGACCGCCTGGCCACGCTGATGGTCGGCCAGTCGCTGGCCGGTGCCACCGCCCGGCGGCCGCGACCGGTGTCCTCGCCGGCGGCGACCGGCGCGCCCGAGAGCCCAAGCGCCGCGGGGGCGGCCGGCGTGACTACCGCGGGCGCATCGGCAGCGCCCCTGCCGCTGGCGGTGCGCGGCCTGGTGGTCGACAACGACCTCGGCCTGCCGGCTGTGCGCGGTCTCGATCTGGCGGTGGCCGCCGGCAGCATCGTGGGTGTGGCCGGCGTGTCGGGCAACGGCCAGCGCGAGCTGGTGCAGGCGCTCACCGGCCAGCGCGCCCGGGCGGCTGGCGAGGTGCGGGTCTTCGGCGAGCCGTTTCGTGCCAGCCGGGCCGACTACCTGCGTCACCGCGTGGCGGCGCTGCCCGAGGAGCCGCTGCACAACGCCTGCGTGCCGGGCCTGTCGGTGGCCGGCAACCTCGCCCTGCGTGACTTCGACCGCGCGCCCTGGTCCGTGGGCGGCTGGCTGCGGCCGGCGGCGTTTCGCAGCGCCGCCGAGCAGGCGATCGAGGCCTTCCGCATCAAGACCCGCGGTCCCGACGAGCCGATCGAGCGGCTCTCCGGCGGCAACATCCAGCGCGCGGTGCTCTCGCGCGAACTCTCCCGCGAGGCCCGTCTCCTGATCGTGATGAACCCGGTGTTCGGTCTCGACTTCCAGGCCTCGGCCGAGATCCATCAGCGACTGCGCGACGCGCGCGACTCGGGCTGCGCGGTGCTGCTGGTGAGCGAGGACCTCGACGAGCTGCTCGAGCTCTCCGACCGCGTGCTGGTGATCAATGGCGGTCGCATCGTGCTCGAATCCCTGCAACCCGAAGCCGATCGGGATCGCATCGGCAAGGCCATGGGTGGACATGCCTGATCCGAACGCCTGGCGGGAAGTGCCCGCCCGTCCCTCGCCCTTCCGGTTCCGTCCGGCGCGCACCGCGCTGATGATGATCGACATGCAGCGCGACTTTCTCGAGCCCGGCGGCTTCGGCGAGTCCCTCGGCAACGATGTCTCGCATCTGCGCGCCGCGGTCGCGCCCGCGCGGGCGCTGCTCGACTGGGCGCGCGCGCAGGGCCTGCGCATCGTGCACACCAAGGAGTGCCACCGGCCCGATCTGTCGGACTGCCCGCCGGCCAAGCGCGAGCGCGGTCTGCCCAGCCAGCGCATCGGCGACCCGGGCCCGATGGGCCGCATCCTGATCGACGGCGAGCCGGGCAGCGATTTCATCCCCGAGCTCTCGCCTCTTCCTGGCGAGTGCGTGCTGGCCAAGCCGGGCAAGGGCGCGTTCTACGGCACCGAGCTCGGCCGGCTCCTGACCGACTGGGGGGTGGAGCGGCTGATCTTCGCCGGCGTCACCACCGAGGTCTGCGTGCAGACCACCATGCGCGAGGCCAATGACCGCGGCTATGACAGCCTGCTGGTGTCGGACGCCACGGCGAGCTACTTCCCGCATTTCCGCGACAGCGCGATCGAGATGATCGTCGCGCAGGGTGGCATCGTGGGCTGGGCGGCGCCTTTCGCGGCACTGCAGGCGGCCGGCTGAGCCGAGGGCATCCGCCGCCGGCGCGCGGCCGCTTATGCGCGGCCGCACCATGCATAGTGCCAATCGGTCGTTGGCCGGGCGCCCGGCGCGCCGCACAATCCGCGGCTTCGTCATCCCGCGGCGCCCACCGTGAATTTCCAGCAGTTGCGATCCGTGCGCGAGACCGTGCGCCGCGGCTTCAACCTCACCCAGGTCGCGCAGGTCCTGCACACCTCCCAGCCCGGCGTCAGCCGCCAGATCCGCGAGCTCGAGGATGAGCTCGGCATGGCGCTCTTCCACCGGGCCGGCAAGCGCCTCACCGGGCTCACCGGCCCGGGCGAGGCGGTGCTGCCGATCATCGAGTCGCTGCTGCAGCAGGCCGAGAACCTGCGTCGCGCCAGCGAGGATTTCGCCGCGCAGGGCCGGGGCACGCTGACCATCGCCGCCACCCACTCGCAGGCCCGTTACGCGCTGCCCCAGGCGGTGCGCGACTTCAGCCAAGCCCATCCCGAGGTGGCGCTGCACATCCATCAGGGCTCGCCGCGTCAGATCGCGCAGTGGCTGATCGACGGTGACGCCGACATCGGCATCGCCACCGAGGCGCTGGCCGAGTTCCCCGAGCTCGCCGCGCTGCCCTGCTACCGCTGGACGCACTCGGTGATCGTGCCGCGCGGTCATCCGCTGGCGCTGGCGCAGGCCCGTGGCGAGGCGCTCACGCTGGCCCGCCTGGCGGATTTCCCGATCGTCACCTACGAGACCGGTTTCACCGGGCGCCGGCATATCGACGATGCCTTCCGCCGCGCCGGTCTGCCCCTGAACATCGTGCTCTCGGCCATGGATGCCGATGTGATCAAGACCTATGTCGAGCTCGGCATGGGCGTGGGCATCATCGCCGCGATCGCGCACGACGAGGCGCGCGACACCGCGCTGTCGGCCATCGATGCCCGACACCTCTTCGCGGTGAACCTCACCCGGCTGGCGGTGCGCCGCGGCAGCTACCTGCGCGACTATGTCTATGCCTTCATCGCGCAGTTCGCGCCCACGCTGGGACGGGCGGTGGTCGAGGCGGCCATGACCGAGCCGCCCCCGGCGGGCTGATCGTCCGCGGCGCGTGACCGCTCGCCGCGGCGCCGCCCGGCCGCAGCGCGCTTTCCGCCCCGGCCGCGGACCCCGCCGGCTTGCCGCCCGGCGCTGCCCGGCGTAGCGTGGCCGGCATGACTGCCAACCCTGCTTCCGCGCCCCGGTCCGCATCCGCGCCCCCCGCGCGCCTCAGCCCCGCCCAGCTCCAGACCTGGCTCACCGATGGCGGCGAGATCGCGCTGCTCGATGTCCGCGAGACCGGCGTGTACGCCCACGGCCATCTGCTGCTCGCGGCATCGGCGCCGGCCTGGCGCCTGGGCCTGCTGATCGACCGTCTCGTGCCGCGCCGTGACACCCGGGTGGTGCTGGTCGATGGCGATGGGTCGCGGGCTGACGAGGCCGCCGCCACGCTGCGGGCGCTGGGCTGGACCGCGGTGTCGGCGCTCGACGGTGGCACGAAGGCCTGGGCCGACTGGGGCGGCGAGCTCTTCAGCGGCACCAATGTGCCGAGCAAGGCCTTCGGCGAGCTGATCGAGCATCAGCGCCACACCCCGTCCATCGACGCCGACGACCTCGTCCGGCGTCTGGCCGCGGGCGAGAACCTGGTGGTGGTCGACAGCCGCACCCCCGAGGAGTTCGCGCAGTTCAGCCTGCCCTTCGCGCACAGCCTGCCCGGCGGCGAACTCGTCTACCGCATTGGCGAGCTCGCCCCTGACCCTGCCACCCTGGTGGTGGTCAATTGCGCCGGCCGCACCCGCAGCATCGTCGGCGCCCAGACCCTGATCGACGCCGGCATCCCCAACCCGGTGGTCTCGCTGCGCGACGGCACCATGGCCTGGCTGCTCGCCGGACGCGAACTCGCCCGTGGGCGGCGCGCGGCGCTGCCCGAGCCGGGCGCCGAGGCCCTTGCCGATGCCCGCGCCCGCGCGCAGGCGATGGCCGATCGCGCCGGCGTCGGCTGGGTGGATGAGGCGACGCTCGCCCGCTGGCAGCAGTCAGCCGACCGCACCCTCTACCGATTCGATGTGCGCACCCGCGAGGAGTACCAGGCCGGTCATCTCGCCGGCTGGCGCTGGGCGCCCGGCGGCCAGCTCGTGCAGGCCACCGATGAATTCATCGGCACCCGGGGCGCGCGCATCGTGCTGGCTGACCATGATGGCGTGCGCGCCCTGAGCGCGGCCGCCTGGCTGGCGCAACTCGGCATCGGCGAGGTCTGGCTGCACCGGCCTGCGGCCGGGGCGCCCCGCGCCACCGGCCCGGAGCCCCTGCGGGTGCTGCGCCGGCATCCCGAGGCGCCGTCAGTGTCGCCCGCGCAGGCCGCCGCCTGGCTCGCCGAGGGTTCGGCGCTCGCCTTCGATGTCGATCGCCGCGCGCCCTACGAGCGTCGGCATGTGGCGGGCGCGCGGTTCTGCGTGCCCGATCGTCTCACCGAGTTCCTCGCCGAGGCGCCGGCGCGCGCGACGATCCTGATCGCCTCGGCCGACGGCCTGCTGGCCGACCTGGTGGCGGCCGAGCTCGCGGCCCGCACCGGGCGCGATGCGCGGGCGATCGCCGGCGGCACCCAGGCCTGGGTGGCGGCCGGCCTGCCCGTCGGCCATGGCGATCAGGGCGTGCTCACCGGCGACGACGATCACTGGTTCAGCCCGTACGCGCACCGCGACACCGCGCGCCGCGACGCCGCCTTCCGCGAGTACCTCGACTGGGAGCTCGGGCTGGTGGCACAGCTCGCCCGCGACCGCACCCACGGGCTGCGCCTCGGCTGAGTCGGCGCGCGGCCCGCCGTTGCGGCAAAAACAAGGCCGTCCAAGGCGTGCGCCAGGGACGGCCCAAGGGGGGAAGCCGGGAATGCCGATGTCAGGGAGCCGGCCCGGGCACGCGTCCCGGGCGGGTGCCCGCCGACCCGGGGCCGGGGCGCGCATCGCGCCGCCGGGGGTCCCGAGCCCGCAGGCTTGCGTGTCGGTCGGGCCGTTGAGGCCGACCTTTCAATGCCTCAGACGGCCTCGGCGAGCGCGGCTTTCATTTTCTGCATGGCCTTGACCTCGATCTGCCGGATGCGCTCGGCCGACACGCCGAACTCGTCGGCCAGGTCGTGCAGCGTGAGCGAGCCGCCCTCGCTCTCGTCGCGCAGCCAGCGAGCCTCGATGATCCGGCGGCTGCGCGGATCGAGGGCGGCGAGCGCCTGCGACAGACCTTCGCCGTGCAGGCGGTCGCGCTCGCGGCGCTCGAGCACCTCGCTCGGCTCGGCCTGCGGGGCGGCCAGATAGGCGATCGGCGCGAAGCCGTCCTCGTCGCCCTCGCCGGTGGGCTCCAGGGCCATGTCCTGCCCGGTGAGCCGGGTTTCCATCTCGGCCACCTCGGCCGGCTTCACATTGAGCCGGGCCGCGATGGCATCGATCTCGCCGGCCGACAGGGTGTGGGCGTCGGTGCGCTGCGAGCGCAGGTTGAAGAACAGCTTGCGCTGGGCCTTGGTGGTGGCCACCTTCACCAGCCGCCAGTTCTTCAGGATGTATTCATGGATCTCGGCCTTGATCCAGTGCAGCGCGAAGGACACCAGCCGCACGCCGCGCTCCGGGTCGAAACGCTTGACCGCCTTCATCAGGCCGATGTTGCCTTCCTGGATCAGGTCGGCGTGAGGCAGGCCGTAGCCGAGGTACTGGCGCGACACCGAGACCACCAGCCGCAGGTGCGACATCACCAGCTCGCGGGCGGCGGTCAGGTCGGCATGGTCGCGCAGGCGACGGCCGAGTTCGGTCTCGCGCTCGGGCGAGAGCATGGGCAGGCGGTTCACCGCCGAGATGTAGGCATCCAGATTCCCGACGGGCGGCAAGGCCATCGCGACGCTGTGCGCGCCGGCGGGGACGAGAGCGGTCGGAGTCAGGGTGGCCATGGGGTTCCTTTCGTGGGCGTGCCTTTGTTGCAGCACACAAAAATATTAGCACTCATGGGTCGAGAGTGCCAATGGTTCCTGACGATCGGCGCCCAGGCCTGCGTGGGCGTTGCGCCGGCTCAATCCCGCAGGGCCGTGGCGCGGCCCGGCCGCGGGCTCAGTCGAGCGGGGCGCTGGCGAACTCGGCCGCGGGCTCAGTCGAGCAGGGCGCTGGCGAACTCGGCGGCCGAGAAGGCCTGCAGGTCATCCAGACCTTCGCCCACGCCGATGAAGTACACCGGGATCGGCCGCTCCCGTCGGGTGTGGGCGAGGGCCGCGAGCGCGCCCCCCTTGGCCGTGCCGTCGAGCTTGGTGACCACCAGCCCGGTGAGACCCACCGCCTCGTCGAAGGCCTTCACCTGGGCCAGCATGTTCTGGCCGGTGTTGCCGTCGAGCACCAGCAGGCTTTCATGCGGCGCGCCCTCCATGGCCTTGCCGAGCACGCGATGGATCTTGCGCAGCTCGTCCATGAGGTGGGTCTGCGTGGGCAGCCGCCCGGCGGTGTCGATCATGACTACCCCGGTCTGGCGGGCGCGGCCGGCGCTCACCGAGTCGAAGGCCACCGCGGCCGGGTCGCCGCCCTGCTGCGAGACCACCTGCACGCCGTTGCGCTCGCCCCATTGCGTGAGCTGCTCGCGCGCCGCGGCCCGGAAGGTGTCGCCGGCGGCCAGCAGGATGGTCTTTCCCTCGCCCTGCAGGTGATGGGCGAGCTTGCCGATGGAGGTGGTCTTCCCGGCGCCGTTGACCCCGGTGATCATCATCACCAGGGGCGTGCCCCGGTCGATGTCCATGGGCCGCTCCAGCGGCAGCAGCATTTCGGTGAGCAGCCCGCGCAGTGCCTCGCGCACCTGGGCGCCGTCGGTGAGGCGCTGTTCCTTCACGCGCCGACGCAGGCCCTCGAGCAGGAAGCGCGTGGTTTCGACGCCGGCATCGCTGACAAGCAGCGCCGTCTCGAGCTCCTCGAAGAGCGACTCGTCGATGCGGGTGCCGCCGAACAGGCCGGCGAGGTTGCCGCTGGTGCGCGACAGGCCCTGCCGCAGCTTGGCCAGCCAGCCGGTGCGGGCCGGAGCGGGAGCCGGACCTGCGGCTGGGGCCGAGACCGGAGCCGGTGCCGGTGCCGGCGCCGGAGCCGGCGCAGCGTCCGAACCCATGGCGGGCGCGGCGGGGCTGTCGACCGGAGGGGGCGCAGGCTGGGGGGCCGGCGCAGGCTTGCGTCTGAGGAATCCGAACATGATTTCCGCGACAATTCTACCCCCGCCGTCCCTGCCCCCTGGACCGACCCCACCATGCCTGCCGACCCAGCCCGTCCTGCGCCGCGCGGCGCCCCGCGCGGCGCGCCCCAGCGCGTGCGCCTGATCGGCGGCCGCTGGCGGCGCAGCCTGCTGCCGGTGGTCGACGCCCCCGGCCTGCGACCCACGCCTGACCGCGTGCGCGAGACCCTGTTCAACTGGCTCGGCCAGGACCTCACCGGCCTGGTCTGCGCCGATCTCTTCGCCGGCACCGGCGCGCTCGGTTTCGAGGCTGCCTCGCGGGGCGCGGTGGCGGTGCACCTGGCCGAGACCGCGCCGACCGCGCGCCGCGCGCTGCAGCAGGCGATCGATCGACTGAGCGCGGCCGATCAGGTGCGCCTGCATGCCGGCGACGCGCTCGGCCTGCTGCAGCGGCTGCGCGCCGGTGGCGTGCGCCTCGACCTGGTCTTCATCGATCCGCCCTTCCGCCAGGGCCTGCTCGCCGGCGTGCTGCCGGCGCTGGCGCCGCTGCTGAATCCCGCTGGCGCCTGGGTCTATGTCGAGTCGGAGGCCCCGCTCGACGAGGCGCAGGTGCGCGACTGGCTCGGTCCGGATGCCCGCATCGCGCGCCGGGCCGCTGCCGGGCAGGTGCATTACCATCTGCTCGCCATCCAGCCCTCGTCCCAGGAGAATCCATGACCCCCGTCGTCGCCGTCTATGCCGGCACCTTCGACCCGATCACCCGCGGGCACGAGGAACTGGTGCGCCGCGCCGCCAGCCTGTTCTCCGAGGTGGTGCTGGCGGTGGCCGACAGCCGCGGCAAGAGCCCACTGTTCGAGCCGGCCGAGCGCGAGGCGATCGCCCGCGAGGCGCTGGCCATCTACCCGAATGTGCGGGTGGTGCGCTTCTCGGGCCTGCTGGTCAACCTGCTGCGCGCGCAGGGCGCGCGGGTGGTGGTGCGCGGCCTGCGTGGGGTGACCGACTTCGACTACGAGTTCCAGCTCGCCGGCATGAACAGCCGGCTCATGCCCGAGATCGAGACGGTCTTCATGACCCCCACCGACGAGTATCGGCATGTGTCGGCCACGCTGGTGCGCGAGATCGCCACCCTGGGCGGCGATGTGGCCCAGTTCGTCTCGCCGGTGGTGTTCCGCCACCTGCAGGCCAAGATCGCCGAGCGGGCCCGCCCGGCCTGAACCATCATGGCGCTGATGATCACCGACGAGTGCATCAACTGCGATGTCTGCGAGCCGGAGTGCCCCAACGATGCCATCTCGATGGGCCCCGAGATCTACCAGATCGATCCGGCGCTGTGCACCGAGTGCGTCGGGCACCATGACGAGCCGCAGTGCCGGCAGGTCTGCCCGGTGGACTGCATCCCGCTCAACCCGCAGTGGCCGGAATCGCACGAGGCACTGATGGCCAAGTACCAGCGGCTGCAGCAGGCGCCAGCGGCTGCGCCGCCGCGAGCCGACTGACGCGCCCGGACTGACGCGCCCGGACCGACGCGCTCCGAACCGGCCCCGCCCCGATCCGCCCCCGAACCGTCCGGTTCCATCGACCGCCATCGACATCTCGCTGCCATGTGCGGCGATCATCCTCGGGCGCGTTTCCCGGAGATCCGATGAACCTGATTCTGTGGCGCCATGCCGAGGCGCAGGATGCCGAGCCCGATCTTGCCCGTGAACTCACCGCGCGGGGCCGGCGACAGGCGCAGGCCATGGCGCAGTGGCTGCGGCCGCGCCTGCCCGAGCGCTGCCTGATCCTGGCGAGCCCCGCGCAGCGCACCCGCCAGACCGCCGACGCGCTGGGCATCGACTACCGCATCGAGCGTCATCTCGCCCCGGATGTCGATGTCGCCCACTACCTGGCGGCGGCGAACTGGCCGCAGGGCCCCGAGGGCTGCGGCGGTACCGCGGTGCTGGTCGGCCACCAGCCGATGCTCGGACGCCTGGCCAGCCTGCTGATGGCCGGTCAGGAGATGGACTGGAGCGTGCGCAAGGGCGCGGTCTGGTGGCTGAGCACCCGCGAGCGCGAAGGCCGCGAGCAGGTCGTGCTACGCTCGGTGACCAACCCCGAGCAGCTCTGAACGGTCCCCCGCGCGGCCGCGCCGGCCTGCGGGACTCTCCCGCGAGGTCAATCCATGCAAACCCGTGAACTCGGTCGCAGCGGCCTGAAGGTTGTGCCGCTCGCCTTCGGCGGCAATGTCTTCGGCTGGACGGCCGATGCGGCCCGTTCCTTCCAGTTGCTCGATGCCTTCGTCGATGCCGGCTGCAACCTGATCGACACCGCCGATGTCTATTCACGCTGGGTGCCCGGCAATCGCGGCGGCGAGTCCGAGAGCCTGATCGGCCAGTGGCTGGCGCGCAGCGGCCGGCGCAACCAGGTGCTGATCGCGACCAAGGCCGGCATGGACATGGGCGAGGGCAACAAGGGCCTGTCGCCGGCCTATCTGCGCCGCGCGGTCGATGCCTCGCTGCAGCGCCTGGGCATCGACTGCATCGATCTCTATCAGGCGCATCAGGACGATGCCGACACGCCGCTGGAAGACACCCTGGGCGCGTTCGCCGACCTGATCAAGGCTGGCAAGGTGCGCGCCATCGGCGCCTCCAACTACACCGCGCCGCGTCTGGCGCAGGCCCTGGCGGTGTCTGCCCGGCTGGGCCTGCCGCGCTACGAGACCCTGCAGCCCGGCTACAACCTCGCCGATCGCGCCGGCTTCGAAGCCGAGCTGCAGCCGCTGTGCGTCAGGGAAGGCCTGTCGGTCATCCCGTACTACTCGCTGGCGGCGGGCTTTCTCAGCGGCAAGTACCGCAAGCCGGAAGACCTGCAGGGCCGCGCCCGCGGGGCGCGCGCCGGCAGCTACCTGAACGAGCGCGGGCTGCGCATCCTGGTCGCGCTCGATGCAGTGGCCGCGCGGCTGGGCACCACCCAGACCGCGGTGGCGATCGCCTGGTTGCGCGACCGGCCGGCGATTGCCGCGCCGATCGCCAGCGCCACCAGCGTCGAGCAGCTGCAGGCGCTGCTGGCGGGCCTGCGGCTGCCGCTCGATGCGGCCGCCGTCGCGGAGCTCGATGCGGCCAGCGCCTGAGCCGGCCTGCGCCTGAGCCGCTCAGCGGCTGTTGACCACCCGCGGCGCCGCCGGGGGCAGCGTGAGGCTGGCCATGCCGAGCGAGACGCCCCGGTTGACCGCCGAGACGATCGCCTTGAGCGCCGCGGTGACGATGTTCTCGTCGATGCCCACGCCGTAGGCGCTCTGGTCCCAGCCGAACTTCAGCTGCACATAGGCCACCGCCCGCGAGTCTTCGCCGGCTGAGAGCGAGTGCTCGGAATAGCTCATTACATGGGCGTCGATGCCCAGGGCCTGCTGCAGGCCGCGCATCATCGCGTCCACCGGGCCGTTGCCCGCGCCGGTGACCGCGAGCGGCTGACCGTCGTGCAGCACCGTGGCCTCGACACGCTCGGCGTTGGTCTGGCCGCGCACATGGGTCTGGGCGTGGTCCTCATAGCGCAGCGGGCCGTTGCCCTCGAGGTAGGTGCGGTCGAAGGCCTGGCGGATCTCGCTCGAGCTGACCTCCTTGCCGGTGGCGTCGGTGATGCCCTGGATGACCTGGCTGAACTCGATCTGCAGCAGCCGCGGCAGGTTCAGGCCGTGGTCGCGCTCGAGCAGGTAGGCCACGCCGCCTTTGCCCGACTGGCTGTTCACCCGGATGATCGCGTCATAGGTACGGCCGAGGTCGGAGGGGTCGATCGGCAGGTAGGGCACATCCCAGAAGCCGCCCACGGTCTTGCGCTCGGCCAGGCCCTTCTTGATGGCGTCCTGGTGCGAGCCCGAGAACGCGGTGAACACCAGTTCGCCGCCGTAGGGATGGCGCGGGTGCACCGGCAGCTGGGTGCAGTGCTCCGACACCCGGATGCTCTCGTTGATGTCCGAGAAATCGATGCCGGGGTCGACGCCCTGGGTGTAGAGGTTCATGGCCAGCGTCACCAGGCAGACATTGCCGGTGCGCTCGCCATTGCCGAACAGGCAGCCCTCCACCCGGTCGGCGCCGGCCATCACCGCGAGCTCGGCCGCGGCCACGCCGCAGCCGCGGTCGTTGTGCGGATGCACCGAGAGCACCACCGAATCCCGGTACTTCAGGTTGCGGTGCATCCACTCGATCATGTCGGCGTAGATGTTGGGCGTGCTGTGCTCGACCGTGGCCGGCAGGTTGATGATCATCTTGTGCTGCGGCGTGGGCTTGAGCACATCGCCCACGGCGTCGCAGACATCCTTGGCGTAGTCGAGCTCGGTGCCGGTGAAGCTCTCGGGCGAGTACTCGAAGATCCAGTCGGTGCCGGGGTTGCGGGCCGCGTGCTGCGCCACCCACTGCGCGCCCTGCACCGCGATCTGCTTCACGCCCTCGCGATCGAGGCAGAACACCACCCGCCGCTGCGCGGTGGAGGTGGAGTTGTACAGGTGCACGATGGCGCGTTTGGCGCCCTTGAGCGACTCGAAGGTGCGCTCGATGAGCTCCTCGCGCGCCTGCACCAGCACCTGCGGGGTGACGTCATCGGGAATCAGGTTCTCGTCGATGAGCCGGCGCACGAAGTCGAAATCGGTCTGCGAGGCCGAGGGAAAGCCGACCTCGATCTCCTTGTAGCCGAGCTTCACCAGGTGCTGGAACATCGCGAGCTTGCGCTCGCCGTCCATCGGCTCGATCAGCGCCTGGTTGCCGTCACGCAGATCGACGCTGCACCAGATGGGCGCGCGAGTGATGGTGCGGTTGGGCCAGGTGCGATCGGGCAGGTTCACCGGCGCGAAAGGGCGGTACTTGGCGCGGGGGTCGGGCATGGGCATGGCGGTTTCCTTCGGCGGCACGGGGATGGAATGCGAGGCTGCCCCCCGGCCATTCGAAGGCCGAGAGCACAACCGGTGATGGGGGAAAGTGTTGTCTGCGCCTAGGGGCGCAGTAGCGCTAGCAGGACGAGCGCACGCAGGCCGGCGGCAGAAGCGCAGGCGCGAAGCGGGAAGGCGCGGCTCGGAGACATCCCGGCATCATGGGTGAGCCGGGGGGCGCTTGTCAACCGCTGTCATCGCGACTTCATCGTCGCGTCAATGCGCTGCAACCTTCGCGGTCCATCGTGTCGTCATCCTGTCCGGAGCCCGATCATGACCGCGATTGCCGAAGCCGATGTCGCTGCCGAACTGCGGGTGTGCGTCGCCCGCACCGACGAGGAGGTGGCCGCGGCGCTGCGCCTGCGTCATCAGGTCTTCGTGCAGGAGCTCGGCGCGCGGGGCACGGCCGAGGCCGGGCTCGAATGCGATGCCTTCGACGCCCACTGCCGGCATCTGATCGTGCGCGAGGGCCCGCGCGGCGCGGTGGTGGGCACCTACCGGGTGCTGATGCCGCAGGGCGCCCGCGCGATCGGCCGGCTCTACGCCGAGGGTGAGTTCGACCTCGGGCGCCTGGCGCCGATCCGTGACGACCTGGTCGAACTCGGCCGGGCCTGCGTGCGGGCCGACCATCGCGGCGGGCCGGTGCTGATGCTGCTCTGGGGCGCGCTGAGCGCGCTGCTCGCCGACAGCGGCCATCGCTACCTGATCGGCTGCGTCAGCGTGCCGATGGCCGACGGCGGGCGGCTCGCCGCCGACCTCTACCGGCGACTGGCAGACACCCATCTCGCCGGCGAGAGCCTGCGGGTCTGGCCGCGCGCGCGTCTGCCGCTGGAGACGCTGGCCCCGCTGCCGTCCCCGGCGCCGCTGCCGCCGCTGCTCAAGGGCTATCTGCGCGCTGGCGCGCGCCTGCTGGGCGAGCCGCATCATGACGCCGACTTCGGGTGCGCCGACCTGCCGTTGCTGCTCAATGTCGACGCGCTGAGCGCGCGTTACCGGCGCCGGTTCGGGGTCTGAGCCGCGGCCAGCAACGCGGCGGGTGGTCGCCGGGCGGCACGGGCGATCGCCTCGGCGGTGCGCGGCGGCAGCGCCCTCAGCGCGAAGGCCGAGAGCCCGGCCAGCGAGGGCTGCGCGCTCAGCCTGCCCTCGATCTGCGTCACATGGCCGAGCGATTGCAGCGTGCCGAGCGCCTGGCGCAACGCGGCGCGCTGGGGCAGTCGCGCGGCGCTGGCCGGGTCGAGCAGGGCCATGCGCTCGGCGACCATCAGCGCGCAGTCCTCGACCAGCCTGGCCTCAGGCGGGTCCGACGCCAGGCCATCGAGCAGGCTCGCGACCAGCGCCCAGCGCAGCAGCAGCGGTGCCACCGGCGCGGCGAGCCAGCGGTGTCTGGAGGGCGGGCCGGACGGCGCATCGCGCCCGAGCGCATCGAGACAGGCCTGCAGCCGGGCCATGGGCGGGCGGCCGTCGTCGCCCAGGAAGAGCTCGGTCCGCAGCAGGGGGTGCAGGCCGAGCGCGGCCGCGGGCGGCGCCGCCTCTGCGCGGCCCTCGCCCTGGGCGAGCAGACCGGCGATCAGCCCGGCTTCGGCGAAGGCGTGCAGCACATTGTGGCGGGCGTAGTCCACCGCGTGGCGCCGCTCCTCGATCACCAGGACGAGATCGCCCAGCGGATGCGGCTGACGGCGGATCAGGCCCTGCGACAGGCCGAGCGCGATCACCGCGGCGGGCTCGTCGCCGGTCAGAACCTGGCGCGGGGACATCGGGTTGGCCGCGGCCAGCGCCTTGAGCAGGCGGATGCGCGCGTGCAGCTCGTCCTCGTCGATCGCGGCCTTGTCGGCGCCGGGCATCGCCATCGCCAGCAGGTTGATCGGGCCGATCACCACGGCCTGGTTGATGCGTTCGCTGACCGCCTGTGCCAGAGCCTGGATCACGGCGCTGCGTTGTGCGGCGCGCCCGGCATCGGCCTGCGGATCGTTTGACGCATCACGTGCCGGATCGCCTGCCGGATCGCCTGCCGGATCACCTCCGGGATCGCCCGCTGCCAGGGCCTGCGCTTCGCGCCATTGCGGCCAGTGCCGCTCGAGCAGGTCGGTGAGCATCACCGGCTCGCCCAGGTTCACATGCACCCGGCCGAAGTCCCGCTTGCGCAGGGCGGCCACCGCGCGCAGCGCGCCGGCCAGGGTCTCGCGTGACTTGCGGCCGCCGGCGAGCTCGGCGGCGTGGCTCGCGGACTCGATCACCTGCTCGTAGCCGATGTACACCGGCAGCAGCACCTGCGGCCGAACCGGTTCGCGCAGGAAGCTGTCGACGGTCATCCCCAGCAGCCCGGCGCGCGCCGGGAGGGTCAGGCCGGTGCGGCTGCGGCCGCCCTCCACGAAGTACTCGATCGGATAGCCGCGCCGCAGCAGCTCGTGCAGGTACTGCGCGAACACCGCGCCGTACAGCGGATCGTCGCGGAAGCTGCGGCGCATGAAGAACGCGCCGGCGCGTCGCAGCAGGGTGCCGGCCACCGGGATGTCGAGGTTCTCGCCGGCGGCGATGTGCGGAATCTGCAGCCCGCGGTGGTGGATGATCCACGACAGCAGCAGATAGTCGACATGGCTGCGGTGGCAGGGCAGCCAGACCAGCTGCGCGCCCGCGGCGGTGTGCGCGAGCGTCTCGAAGCCGTGCACTGACACGCCGCGGTAGATGCGGGTCCACAGCGCGGTGAGCGCCACATCCCAGGCGCGGATGACCGGGTAGGAATAGTCCGAGGCGATGCCCACCGCCATGCGCCGCGCCTGCAGCTCGGCCTGGGCCGGGCTGATGCCGGCGCGAACCACCTGCGCGGCGATCTGCGCGCGCACCGGCGGGCTGGCGATCAGGGCGCCGATCAGCGTCTGGCGGTGCGACAGGTTGGGGCCGATGGCGAGTTCGCGCTCGAGGCGGAACTGCGCGCGCAGCGCGCGAGCCACGCGGCGCTGGTCGCTGGCGGGGTCGGCCGCAGGGGCCGTCGCCGGCGGCTCGGCCGGGGCGGTCGCGTCGGCTGCGTTGGTCGCGTCAGCGCGGGTCTGGATGAGCAGGTCGGCCAGCGCGATCGGCGGGCTGAAGCGGATCAGGGTCTGGCGGCCATGGATCAGCACCCGCAGCAGCTGGGTGAACAGGCCCGGCGCCGACCAGGCATCGGCCACCATCACCTTGAGCAGCGACTCCTGCTGGCGCGGCGCGCGACCGAAGAACACGCTCACCGGCACCACCCGCAGCGGCGGCGCGTCGGCCTCGCGCGCGGCCGCGGCCAGGCGTGCCAGCCGGGGCGGATACCGGTAGGGCGTGCTGCCCAGCGGGGAGGGCTGGCCGCGTCGGCTGAGAAAGAAGTAGCCGTGACGCTCGCGCAGCCCGGCTCGATCGATCGGCTGCAGCGGGCCGGGCAGCCCGAATCGGCGGGTGGCCTCCTCGAGCACCAGCAGCGCGGTGATCTGGCGCACCGGCAGCACGTAGCAGAGGATCGGCGCGGGATCTGGCGGGGCATGGTCCGGCCCGGCCGTGCCCGCCTCGCCCGTCGCGGTCGACACCCGGCGTGGGGCGGCCTCGCGCACGGCCTCCTGGCCGCTCACCTCGAATCGCACCAGCGTCAGGAGGGCCCGCCGGGCGAGGTCCACCAGGCGGTTGCGCATGCGACTACAAGGTCTGGTAGAGCACTTCCGGGAACGGGCCAACCTCGTTCCAGGTGGCGGCCTCGGCCCGCAGGCTCTCGTCGCTCAGGGGATGGCGCTGCGCCCAGGCCGCCGGCAGCTCGATGCGAACCCGTCCGGCGCGCGCGAACAGCGCCGGCAGCGGCACCTCCTCGCCGTCGCGGCGGCGGTGCAGGATGATCGCCACCCGCAGGCAGAGCAGCATCAGCCAGTCGCGCTCGTCGGTGATCGCGCCGCGCATCTTGCGCAGGCCGCCGCCCTGACCGAGGGCGAGGCTGGCCATGCGCGCCTGCTCGTTCTGGCTGAAGCCCGGCATGTCGGCATGGCTGAGGATGTATCCCGAGTGCCGGTGGTGGTCCTCGTGCGAGATCGACATGCCCACTTCGGCGAGCTGCGCCGTCCAGCCGAGCAGGTCGCGATCGGCGGAGCGCTGCTCGGCCGGTCCGCGGTCGGCCTGACCGAGCATCGCGCGGGCGGTCTCGGCCACCCGTGCGCCATGCGCCGGGTCGAGACCATAACGCGCGCTCATGCGGGCCACGGTGAGCTCGCGCATGTCGCCCTCGGTCTCGCGCCCGAGCAGGTCGTAGAGCAGACCCTGACGCAGCGCGCCCGGGCAGTAGCGCATGGCCGGCAGCTCCAGTTCCTCGAACACCGCGATCATGGCCGCCAGGCCGCCGGCCAGCACCGGCCGGCGATCGGCCCGCAGGCCTTCCAGCCTGAGCCGCTCGGCGCTGCCCGCGGCCAGCAGGGCGTCGGCGATGTCGCGCAGGCCCTGGCGGGTGAGCTCGGTGCGACCCCACTGCGCCGCCGCGATCTGGCTCAGCGACTTGGCGGTGCCTGACGTGCCCACGGCGTAGTCCCAGCCCTCGCGCCGGTAGGCGAGCCCGATCGGCGCCAGCGCGGCGCGTGCGCGCAGCACCGCCTTCTCGAAAGACGAGCGGCTGAGGTTGCCGTCGGGGAAGTGCTTGCGGGTGAGCGACACGCAGCCCACGCTCACCGACTCGAGCAGGTGGGTCTCGTAGTCTTGTCCGATGATGCACTCCGTGGAGCCACCGCCGATGTCGACCACCAGCCGATTGCGGCCGTCGGCAGGCAGGGCGTGCGCCGCGCCGCAGTAGATCAGCCGCGCCTCTTCATGCCCGGCGATGATGTCGATCGGAAAGCCGAGCGCGGCTTCGGCGGTGGCCCGGAAGTGGCTGGCGTTGCGCGCCACCCGCAGGGTGTTGGTGGCCACCGCCCGCACCGCGTCGGGGCTGAAGGAGCGCAGCCGCTCGCCGAAGCGGGCCAGCGCCTCGAGGGCGCGCTGCTGCGCCGGGGCGTCGATCATGCCTTCGGGCGTGAGGCCAGCCGCCAGCCGCACCGGCGCCTTCAGCGCATCGAGCGGCTGCACCTGGACCCCGCTGCCCGATTGCTCGACGCGCCCGATCAGCAGGCGGAAGCTGTTCGATCCGAGGTCGACGGCGGCAAGCAGGTGGCGTTCAGGCATCCCGGGTCAGGAGCGGACAAGGCACAATGGACAGAGGAGGCCGGGAGAATGGCAAATAAAACCCGTGTCATCAAATCGTCATCCCGTGCCCAGAGACTGGGCTCCATGGAAGCCTCCGATCAAGGCAGCGATCTGCCGACGCAGGGTGAGCCGCGTCTGCTCAACCGCGAGCTCGGCATGCTCGCCTTCAACGAGCGCGTGCTGGCGCAGGCGGAGTCTTCGCTGGTGCCGCTGCTCGAGCGGCTGCGCTACCTGACCATCGTCTCCAGCAACCTCGACGAGTTCTTCGAGGTGCGGGTGGCCGAACTGCGCGAGATCGCGGCTTCCCGGCATGCCGATGCGGTGGCTGCGCGCGAGAGCCTGCGCACCGTTGCCGCGCGCGCCCGCCTGCTGGTCGAGCGCCAGTACGGGCTGCTCAATGACGCGCTGACGCCGGCGCTTGCCGCCGAGGGCATCGTCTTCCAGATGATCGCGTCCTGGACCCCGGCGGTCCGGCAGTGGGCCGAGCAGGTCTTCCTGGACGAGATCGAGCCCCTGCTCACGCCGATCGCGCTCGACCCGGCGCATCCGTTTCCGCGCATCCTCAACAAGAGCCTGAATTTCATGGTCGAGCTCGAGGGCCAGGACGCCTTCGGCCGGCGTGCCGGTCTGGCGGTGGTCCAGGCGCCGCGGGCGCTGCCCCGGGTGCTGAGCGTGCCCCCGGCGGTCTGCGGCGTGGCGCATGGCGTGATGCTGCTCACCTCGGTGGTCCAGGGCTTCGTCGAGCGGCTGTTCCCGGGTCTGGTGGTGCGCGCGGTTCACCAGTTCCGGGTCACCCGCAACAGCGAGCTCTTCGTCGACGACGAGGAGATCACCGACCTGCGCAGCGCGCTGCAGGGCGAACTGCGGCAGCGCCATTACGGCGACGCGGTGCGCCTGGAGGTGTCGGCGGCCTGTCCCGACCCGGTGCTGCACCGGCTGCTCGACGAGTTCGGGCTCGAGGAATCCGACTGCTACCGGGTGGCCGGCCCGGTCAACCTGCATCGCCTGGGCCAGGTGATCGATCTGGTGGAGCGGCCCGACCTGAAGTTCCCGGTCTTCGAGGCCCGGGTGCCGCCGGAGCTCGCCGAGCGCGACCTGTTCGCGGCCATTCGCCGGCGCGACATCCTGCTGCACCATCCCTACGAGTCCTTCAATCCGGTGATGGGCTTCCTCAGCTCAGCCGCCACCGACCCGAAAGTGGTCGCGATCAAGCAGACCATCTACCGCACCGGCACCGACTCGGCGCTGATGGAGTCGCTGATCGAGGCGGCCCGCATCGGCAAGGAGGTCACGGTGGTGCTTGAGCTGATGGCCCGCTTCGATGAGGAGGCCAACATCAACTGGGCGGCTCGCCTCGAGCAGGTTGGCGCGCATGTGGTCTACGGCGTGGTCGGGCACAAGACCCACGCCAAGATGGCGATGATCGTGCGCCGCGAGGACGGACGGCTGCGCCGCTATGTGCATCTGGGCACCGGCAACTACCACCCGCGCACTGCCCGCCTGTACGAGGACTTCGGTCTGCTCACCGCCGACGAGAAGATCTGCGCCGATGTGCACGAGCTCTTCCGCCGGCTCACCGGGCTGGGCCGAGCCGGCGAGCTCAATGCGCTGGTGCAGTCGCCGTTCACGCTGCATGCGATGGTGCTCGCCTCCATCCGCCGCGAGGCGCGACATGCCCGCGCCGGCCGCCGCGGCTACATCGCCGCCAAGGTCAACGCGCTGCTCGAGCCCACCGTGATCGCGGCGCTCTACAAGGCCAGTCAGGCGGGCGTGAAGATCGACCTGGTCGTGCGCGGGGTCTGCGCGCTGCGTCCCGGTGTGCCGGGTTTGTCGGAGAACATCCGGGTGCGCTCGATCGTCGGCCGCTTCCTCGAGCACAGCCGGGTGTACCACTTCTGGAACGATGGCGAGCGCGATGTCTGGCTGGCCTCGGCCGACTGGATGGACCGCAACCTGCTGCGCCGGGTGGAAGTGGCTTTCCCGGTCCGCGACCCCCGGCTGCGCAAGCGGGTGATCGAGGAAGGCCTGCTCGAGCACCTGCGCGACAACGGCTCGGCCTGGGTCATGGACGGCGAGGGCGGCTATCAGCGCCGCCGGGTACGCGGGCTGCGCCGGGTGTCGCAGCAGCGCCTGCTCGAGCGTCTGGCCGGGCCGACCGAGCCGGCCTGACGCCCATTGCGAGCGGTCAGGGCCTCCGGGCATTGCGACTGCCGCGCCCTGTGCGCCGGTCGTGACGGCCGCGGCGGTCGGTACTGCCGCTACTGCCCGCCGACATTGCCGGCCTGGATCACTTCCTTCCAGCGGCGGCGATCGGCCTCGAGCCGGCGCGCGAACGCGGCCGGTCCTTCGTAGAGCGGGGTGAAGCCGCTATCGGTCAGACGCTTGAGCATGGCCGGATCCTGCAGCGCCTTGCGCACGGCCTCATCCCAGCGGGCGAGCGCCTCGGCTGGCATCCCCTTGGGGCCGCACAGGCCGAACCAGCCGATCACCTCGAAGCCGGGCACGGTGTCGGCGATGCGGGGCAGGTCAGGGAAGGCCGCCGAGCGGTTGCCATCGCCCTGGGCGAGCAGCCGCAGCTGGCCGGACTGCACCTGCTTGGCGACATCGCCGAGGTTGCCGATCATGAAGTCGATGCGCCCGCCGATGATGTCGATGATGGCGAGCGAGGCGCCGCGGTAGGGCACATGCTGCATGTCGACCTTGCCCAGGCGCTTGAGCATCTCGCCTGACAGGTGCTGGGCCGAGCCGGGGCCGGGGCTGCCGAAGGTGACCTGACCGGGCTTGGCGCGCGCCGCGGCAAGGATGTCGGCGAGGTTGCGATACGGGCTGACGCTGGCCACCACCAGGCCATAGGACGACAGCGCCATGTTGGCGATCGGCACCAGTTCCACGCCTGGATCGAGCGGCACGTTCACGCCGATGAGCTGGGGCGTGATCGACAGCGTGCTCATCGGACACTGGAACACGGTGTGCCCATCGGGTGCGCCGCGGGCCACGGCCTCGGCGCCGATCACCCCGTTGACGCCGGTCCGGTTCTCGACCACCACCCGCTGGCCGAGGATCGGCGCGACCGCCTCGGCGATGTAGCGAGAGATCAGGTCGCTGGCGCCGCCGGCGGCGTAACCGCTGACGATGCGCAGGGGCTTCTCGGGGAAGGCGGCCTGCGCGCCGCCGGTGTTGAACAGGGCGAGCAGCAGGCTCAGGATGAGTCGGGTCATGGGGCGGTCCTTGGTGGCCTGCAGATCGGATTCCCGGGGTTATACACGCGGCCCGCCAGCCCGCGCGCGCGCCCGGGCCGGATTGCGAACCGCGATGCGCCGCGCCTCGTGAGCCTCCTCGGCCCGCATGGGCGCCCGCCTGTTGCGCGCGGGGCGATTCAGCCGCCGAGATAGCGCTGCATCAGCGCCACGAGCTCGGACACCAGGACCGGCTTGGCCAGCAGATCGTCGAGCCCGGCGTCGCGGAAGGCCCGCTGGTCATCGTCTGCGGCGTTGGCGGTCACCGCGATGATCGGGCAGGGCGTGCAGCCCTGGTCGATTTCCCAGCGACGGATGCGCCGGGTGGCTTCCAGACCGTCCATACCGGGCATGCGGATGTCCATCAGCACGCAGTCGAAGGGCTCGCCCGTGGTGCAGGCCGCCACCGCGGCCTGCCCGCCGTCGACGAGGGTCACGTTCAGGCCGAGCCGGCCGAGCGCGTCGCCCAGGAAGTCGCGGCTGGCCGCCTGGTCTTCGACCACCAGCACCCGCCCATGGAGCAGCCGCCCGCCGATGGCCCCGGCGCTGCCGGCACCGGCCGCGTCCCAGCCCTGCGCAGACGCGGCGCCGGGGACCGGTCGCTGATCGGGCAGTCGCTGCACCGGCACCCGGAACCAGAATCGCGAGCCTTCGCCCGGCTGGCTGTCGGCGCCAAGCCGGCCGCCCTGCAGTGTTGCCAGGCTGTTCACGATCGACAGACCCAGCCCGGTGCCGCCGTAGCGTCGGGTGGTCGAGCTGTCGGCCTGGGTGAAGGGCTCGAACAGGCCCTGCAGCTGCTCGGGCGTGATGCCGATCCCGGTGTCGGTGACCGAGAACTCGAGCCACACCGGGCCATCGGCCACCCCGCCCTCGGCGGGCAGCTCGCGGGCCTCGATGCGGATCTCGCCGCGCTCCGTGAACTTGATGGCGTTGTTGACCAGGTTGAGCAGCATCTGCCGCAGCCGATAGGCATCGGCGAGGTAGCGCTGCCCGGGCGTGCCCAGCCAGCGGGCCTCGATGCGCAACTGCTTCTGCCGCGCCGCCTCGCGAAACAGCGCCTCGGCGTCGCTGACCAGCTGCCGCGGCAGGCAGGGCACCAGATCGAGCTCGAGCCGGCCGGCCTCGATCTTGGAGTAGTCGAGGATGTCGTCGAGCAGGGTGAGCAGCGCCTGCCCGGAGTGCAGGATGGTCTGCGCGTACTCCAGCCGCCGGCCCTCCTGCAGGCCGGGCAGCGAGAGCAGCTGGGCCATGCCGAGCACGCCGTTCATGGGGGTGCGCAACTCGTGGCTCATGGTGGCCAGAAAGCGGCTCTTGGCGATGTCGGCCGCCTCGGCCTGCTCCCTGGCGCGCACCAGCTCCGAGATGTCGAATCGGAGCGCCACCAGATGGCCGGTGGGCGTACGGCGCTCGATGTCCCGCACCCAGCGGCCTGGGCCGAGTTCGAGCACCTGGTCGCTGCCGCGGCGGTATTGCGCCAGCCGCATCGCCAGCCAGGCATCGGCCTGTGCGGGGTCGCTGGTGGGGTGATCCTGCCGCCAGCGGGCAAGCGCGATGGCCTCGAAGCGGCAGCCTGGCTCCAGGGGCTCGGCGGTCGTGGCGAAGGCCTCGCGGTACTGACGGTTGCAGTACACCAGGCGATCTTCGGGATCGAAGATGGCGAAGGCTTCCTCGATCGCGTCGATCGCGGCGCGGAACCGCTCCTCGCTGGTGGCCAGCTGCCGCGTGCGCTCGACCACGCGCTGGTCGAGCTCGGCGTTGATCTCCTCGTAGGCGTCGAGTGCCTGGCGCAGGGTGCGCGAGAGCATGCCGATCTCGTCGCCGATCCGGTCTTCGGTGAGGCGCACCGGCTGACCGCGAGAGATGGCCTCGCAGTCTCGTGCGAGCGTGTTGAGCCGTCCGGCCAGCCGCTGGCCGAGCACGCCGGCCATGCGCCAGCTCAGTGCGCCCAGCGCCAGCGCCAGAACCGACATGATGCCCAGCCGCAGCAGCATCGGCGCAACCCAGGGATTGTCCAGCCCGTAGAGTCTGAGCCCCAGCGCACCGCCTTCCGGGGCCGGCTCGAAGGCGAGCGCCTGGTCGATCGGGAACCAGCGGCCGGCTGCCGTGCCCGGCAGCCCGAGCAGCACCCGGTCGGCCTGCCGAATCTCGACGCCGAGCCCGCTGGCCAGGCCTGCGGCGCGGCGCTGCAGCAGCGCGCCGAGGTCGATCACCGAGACCAGCGCGCCGATCGCATCACTGGTGTACGGATAGATGACCGGGAAGGCGACCAGCAGCATCACCTGGCCAGGCTCGGTGAGCACCTGCGCGCGGGCCTGCCGCTCGCCCAACGCGCCCTGCACGGTGCGGTCGACCGCTGCCTGCGGCACGCGCTCGGGCAGGTTGCCCGCCACCGCGCGCCCACGGTAGTCGACCAGCGCGGCGGGCAGGCTGCCCGGCGTGTCGGTGCGTGCGGCCAGAAAGGGCTTGAGATAGGCGTCCCGACCGGCGCTGTCCGAGAGGCTGGTCCAGACCAGCGGACTGCGGCTGAGCTCGCGCAGGTTGTCGAGCTGGTTGCCGAGGTCACCCGCCAGGGTGCCGCCCAGCACGCCGATGGCCGCCCGGTGCGCCTCCTCGCGGTCGTCCGGGATCTCGAACAGCGCGATGCCGATCATCACCGCCACCACCGCACCAATCACGCCCAGGGTCAGCGCGAACGAGGCGCGCCGGATCCGGTCGGCCAGCGGCTGGGCGGCGGTGGCCGGCGTCATTTTGCAGGCGACCCGGCCGGTGGGGACGGCGGGCGCGGTGGCCCGATCGGGATGAGGTGATCGGCGGCGGTGTAGCGGGCGAAAAAGACATTGCGCGCCGAGAGGGCGTCGTGGCGGGTGGGCGTGAACGGCACCGGATAGCGCTGCAGCAGCCCATCGTAGGGGCCGAGCTGCTCGAGCGCGTCGCGGATGCGGCGCCGGTCGGTGCTGCCCGCCTTGCGGATGGCCATCGCCAGCAGGTGGGTGAGGTCGTAGGCATGGGCCACCCCGACCGGGCTGGTCACCGCTTCGGCCGAGTCGATGCCGAAACGGCGCTTGAGGGCGGCCAGCACCCGACGCGCTGTCGGGCCGGTCTGCCCGACGAAGCTGTAGGTCTGGATCACCGCGAAATCGACCTTGTCGAGGGCGTCGCCGCACATGCGGGCGAAGTCGCCGCCGGTGACACCCCAATGGCTGATGATCGGCAGCCGCTGGGCCTCCGGCAGGGCCGCCACTTCCTTGACCAGGATGGCGCCCTCGGTCTCGTTGGCCACCAGCACGATGGCCTGCGCGCCGGCGGCGCGCAGTTCCTGATAGGCCGCGATCAGCGAGGTATCACCCCAGTTGTACCAGCGCTGTCCGACCAGGCTCACGCCGGTGCCAGGCAGCGCCCTCTGCAGCGCGGCCTGATTGCTGCGGCCCCAGGCGGTGTTCGGCAGCAGCACGCCCAGGCGCTGCGCCTTGTGCTGCTTCTGGGCAAACGCGATGAACGCCGGCCCGGCCCAGCCGTCTTTCAGCGACAGCCGGAAGGTGTAGCTGGGGCGGTAGTCGTGGTCGGTGATCTGGTCGGCCGAACCCCAGGGGTTGAGCAGAGGGATGCCGAGTTCATGGACCACCGGCAGGCTCTCGACATACACCGGGCTGAACTTGCCGCCGAACACGCCCACCAGATCGGGCAGGGCGGCCAGTTCGCGCAGGTTGTCCAGCCCCACCGCGGTGATGGACCGGTTGTCGCGCGTGACCAGCTTGAGCGGTCGACCCCCCAGCACCCCGCCGGCCTGGTTGATCTCCTCGATGGCGATCTCGATGCCCTGCTGCACCGCGCGTGCCGAGGTGCTGGTCTTGTGGCCGAATTCGGCGTCCAGGCCGATCAGGACGGGATTGGCGGCCAGCGCGGCCTGCGGGTTCCAGAGCCACAGGACGAGCAGGGCGAGACGAAGGACGAACAAGGGGTGCTCCTGAAGAGGGCCGCGCGCCGACCGGCCTCGGACCGGAGTCTAACCCGTGAGGTCAGCGGTGACCCGGGGTGGGGCGTTCCAGCCGAGCCGCTCCGGACCGGCCGCGGCTCGCGATGCGCCATCGCCGCCATGCCCCCGGGTATGCTCGCGGCTCCGGAGGGGAGTGCATGATGGAGCCACTGGCTCAGGCCCGAACGCTGTTCCTGGAGGGGCTCGATCACTTCAAGGCGAGCCGACTGGCTGATGCACGGCGGTGCTTCGAGCAGGCGCTGGCGCTGGCGCCGGGCCGCGTGTCGGTGATGCTCAACCTGGGCATCACGCGCGGCCATCTTGGCGAGTTCGCCGCTGCCGAGCCCCTGCTGCGAGGCGTCACCGAGGCCGAGCCCCACGACGCTGCGGCCTGGGCCTGGCTGGGTCATGCCCGCGCAAGCCTCGGCCGATGGTTGCCGGCCTGCGAGGCGCTGGCGCGCTCGCTCGCGCTGGCGCCGGGCCAGGGCCCGGTGTGGCTGGCGCTGGGCCGCTGCCGGGTGCGCCTGGGCGAGATCGAGGCCGCGCTGGCCGCATTCACCCGCGCCACCGAGGCGTCCCCTGAGCTGGAGCCGGCCTGGAGCGCCCTCGGCGGGCTGCTGCGCGAGACCGGACGGCTCGCCGAGGCCGCGCAGGCCTTCCGGCGCGCGCAGGCGCTGGGCGCCGATCCGCAGCTACTGGGCTACTACCTCGCGGCGGTCGATGGCGGCGCGCCCCCGCCGAGCGCCCCGCGCCAGTATGTCGAGGGCCTGTTCGACGAGTACGCCGCCGAGTTCGGCGATCACCTCGTGAGCCATCTGCGCTACCAGGCGCCGCAGACCCTGCTCGCGCCGCTGATCCGCGCCGCCCCGCGCTACCGGCAGGTGCTCGACCTGGGTTGCGGCAGCGGCCTGTGCGGTTCGATCGTGCATCCCTTCGCCGATGCCATCGATGGCGTGGACCTCTCCCGCGCCATGCTCGCGCAGGCAGGACGCCTTGGCGTCTATCGCGACCTGGTTCACCAGGACATCGCGTCCTATCTCGACACCGCCGCGACCGGCTTCGACCTCGTCCTTGCGGCCGATGTCTTCATCTATGTCGGCGAACTCGAGGCCATCTTCACTGCCGTGCGCCGCGTGCTCGCGCCGGGCGGCTGTTTCGCCTGCTCGGTGGAGCTGCCCCCCGCGGGCATCGACACCTGCCTGCTGCCCAGCCTGCGCTACGCCCACTCCGAGACCTTCATGCGCCGGCTTGCCGAACGCACCGGGTTCCGGGTGCGCGAGGCCCGGCAAGCGCCGCTGCGCGAGGAGCAGCGCCGGCCGGTGCCGGGGTGCTATCTCTGGCTGGACTGAACCGGCTTCGCGGGGCGCGGCCCGGCTTCCGGACCGCCGCTGCCGGCGGGCGCCGCTGAGGCCGCGCCTGCGGTGATAGGCTGGTCCGGGTCATCTCTCGCCCCGGAGCCCCGATGTCGATCCGAGCCCGTCTCACCCGCGGCCTGCTGTCGGTCCTGCTCGCGCTGGGCGCGGGCCCGGCCATCGCGCAGGCCTGGCCCACCCAGCCGATCACCCTGGTGGTGTCCTCGGCGGCAGGCGGCATCGTCGACACCGTGGCCCGGCTGATGGCCCCCGAGCTCAGCCGCAGCCTCAAGGTGCCGGTGGTGGTCGAGGTGCGGGCGGGGGCCAGCGGCATCATCGCCGCCAGCCATGTCGCCAAGGCGCCCAAGGACGGGCAGACCGTGCTCTTCACCTACACCGCGCATGTGCAGACGCCGGCCCTGCGGCGCAACCTGCCCTTCGACCCGATCCGCGACTTCGCGCCGATCGCCCACATCGCGCTGTCGCCCACCATCATCGCGGTGCCGCCCGCCTTTCCCGCCAGCACGCTGGAGGAGTTCATCGCGGTGGTGCGGGCCAGTCCGGGCAAGTACAGCTACGGCACCTACGGCAACGCCACCAGCGCGCACATCGCCGGCGAACTGCTCAAGCGCGAGGCGCGCCTCGACATGGCCCATGTGCCCTACAAGGGCGCCGCGCCGCTGGTGGCCGACCTCCTCGCCGGTCATGTGCCCATCGCCTTCGTCGACACCGGCACGCCGATGCCCCACCTCAAGGCCGGCCGCATCAAGGCGCTGGTCATCAACGGCACCCGACGCTCCTCGGTGCTGCCCGCGATACCCACTTTCCTCGAGTCGGGCTACAAGGGCTTCGAGCAGTACGGCTGGATCGGCGCGCTCTTTCCGGCCGGCGTGCCCGCCGATCGGGTGGCGCTGATGTCGGCCGAGATGACCCGGATCGTGAAGTCGCCGGCCATGCAGCAGCGCCTGCGCGAACTGAACCTCGACCCCCTCGGCGCGGGCGCCGAGGAGTTCGCCGCCACGCTGGTCAACGACCTGAATTCATGGACCCGGCTGGTCACCGAGCTGGGCATCCAGGAGAACTGAGCATGCAGATCACCCACGAGCATGTCGCGCTGCAGGACAGCGTGCGCCATTTCATCGCGCGCGAGATCACGCCCAACATCCAGGCCTGGGAGAAGGCCGGCATCTTCCCGGCGCACGAACTGTTCCGCGAGATGGGCAAGCTCGGCTTCCTGGGCGTGAACAAGCCGGTGGAGTACGGCGGGCTGGGGCTCGACCACTCCTTCGAGATCGCCTACTGCGAAGCGATCGGCGGCATCGGCTCGCAGGGCGTGAGCATGGGCATCGCGGTGCAGACCGACATGGCCACGCCGGCGCTCGCCCGCTTCGGTTCCGATGCGCTGCGCCAGCAGTTCCTGGTGCCCGCGATCGCCGGTGAACAGGTGGTGTCCATCGGCGTGTCGGAGTCGGGTGCGGGCTCGGATGTGGCGTCGGTGAAGACCCGGGCGCGCAAGGACGGCGACGACTATGTGATCAGCGGCTCCAAGATGTGGATCACCAACGGCACCCAGGCCGACTGGGTCTGCCTGCTGGTCAACACCTCCGAGGGTGAGCCTCACCGCAACAAGTCGCTGATCTGCGTGCCGCTCAGGCAGAACGGCCAGCGCACCCCCGGGGTGAGCGTGCAGCGCATCGAGAAGATCGGCATGTGGTCATCGGACACCGCGCAGATCTTCTTCGACGAGGTGCGTGTGCCGCAGCGCTACCGCATCGGCGAGGAGGGCAAGGGCTTCGCCTATCAGATGATGCAGTTCCAGGAAGAGCGGCTGTCCGCCGCGGCGCGCCGCATCACCGCGCTCACCGATGTGATCGACCAGACCATCGAGTACACGCGGCACCGCATCGCCTTCGGCCGGCCCATCCTGGACAACCAGGTGGTGCACTTCCGGCTGGCCGAGCTCAAGACCGAGATCGAGCTGCTGCGCTCGCTGGTCTACCGGGCCACCGATGTCCACATGGCCGGCGGCGACATGACCGAGCTCGCCTCGATGGCCAAGCTCAAGGTGGGCCGGCTGTGCCGAGAGGTCACCGACTCGTGTCTGCAGTACTGGGGCGGCATGGGCTTCACCCTCGACAATCCGGTGTCGCGCGCCTTCCGCGATCTGCGGCTGATCTCCATCGGCGGTGGCGCCGACGAGGTCATGCTGCAGATCATCTGCAAGAAGATGGGCATCCTGCCGCGCTGATGCCCGGCCGTCGCCGGCCATGGTCATCCGGCCGATGGGCGCGATGGGGGCGGGTTGCTGTCATCGGCCGATGGGCTCGTCGGCCAGGGTGTCTCGCGAGATCGCCGGGCCTGAAGCCTCGGTTTCTCGTGAGATCGCCAGTCTCGGTGTCCGCCTCACCCGTGAGATTGCCGCCGGCAAGGTCGATCGGGTGAAGTGGGCCATTGGCGCGCTCACCGCACAGACCGCCTTGCTGCCGGGGGTGGCGAAGCTCTTCTGAAGCCCTCGGCGCCGCGCGGGCCTCGGTTGCCGGCTGGCGGCGCTCTCCGCGGAGTGGAGCCGGGGTCAGTGCCCTTGTGCCTGCCCTTGCAGGCTGCGTGAATACATCGCGATCAGTCGCTCATCGCCTGGCCAGTCACCGGCCGCCTGAAGCCGGTTGCCGGCAAGCCGCGCGCGCAGGTCCTGGGCCAGCGCGTCGGCATGGGCGAGTCGGCTTCGGTCGAGCCCGCTCCCTGCCGGCCCGAGTGCGGCTGCGACCGCGGTCAGGCAGTCTCGTGCGCATCGGGTCAGCTCGGCCTCGCGGGTGCTGCCGATGACAAACCCGCAGAAGGCGGCATAGAGGTACAAGGGTTCGGTCACGGGAAACCGGCGGATGCGGCCGGGATCGAGTTGCGCGGTGGCGCTCAGGGGCGTGCGCTCGAAATGCGCCTGCCCCTGGCTCAGATCCCCCAGGAAGCCGGATCGGTGCCCCGGCACCAGGGTGAGCCCCGGCGCGTCGCGAGGCACCCGGAGGTAGCGGGCACCCGGACCGCTGCCAAGCTTGATGACCATCTGATCCAGGCTGCGTGCCGCGGCCACCCAGGTCTTGCTGCCGTGCAGGTGGCCATCAGCAAGCGTCACGCCCGGCAAGGGCGGATCGCCCTTGCGGTCTTCGGAGGCCGCGTAGGCGATCCAGCCGCTGCATTGGATTTCCGGGAACGCATCGCGGCAGGCCGCCTGGTAGCCGGCCTGGAACACCCAGGCCAGCCGGTCGGCGATCATGCCTCCCGCCACTGCCAGCGGCAGCGGGCCATCGGCAAGCGGCAGCGCGTGCGCTTTCCAGGCCGCGAGGTAGGCCGCTTCGTCGGCGCAGGGCATGCGCCGGGCTTTATCGATCAGCGGCGCAACGACCTGCCATGACTCGGGCGTGACGGTGGTCATAGCGAACTCAAGCGATGCGTGTATATGATGATAATGTACACGAATGATCGATCTCGCGCGCATCATCGGCTTCGACTGGAACGACGGTAACGCCCGCAGGAACGAGAAGCACGGCTCGGCGCAGGCCGAGGCCGAAGAGGTCTTCTTCAACCAGCCCCTGCTGATGCTGGAAGACCTGCGGCACCGCGACCAGGAGGCGCGCTTCCACGCCCTCGGCAAGACGCTCGATGGGCGTGCGCTGCACATCACCTTCACGCTGCGCGGTGATGGCACCCTGATCCGGGTGATCTCGGCGCGCGACATGCACCGAAAGGAAAGGAGCGTC
>JAGWVN010000147.1 GCA_018970865.1 Betaproteobacteria bacterium | reverse complement strand
AGAAGCACTTCGGCCAGGCCCGCACCGGCGCCCAGCCGATGGCCGCCGGCCCCGGCACCCTGTGGCTGCTCTACTCGAACACCAAGGTGGTGCTGGCCACGGCGCTGTGGAAGCTCGCCGAGCAGGGCGCCTTCCGCTTCACCGACCGGGTGAGCGCGCATGTGCCGGAGTTCGCCCGCCACGGCAAGCGCGACATCACCGTGCTGCAGGTGATCACCCACCAGGGCGGCTTCCCGAACGCGGTGCTGCCCTCCGCGGCCTGGGGCGATCAAGCCCGGATGCGCGAAGGCGTCTGCGACTTCACCCTCGAATGGACGCCCGGCTCGAAGGTGGCCTACCACGGGCTGTCGGCCCACTGGGTGCTGGCCACGCTGATCGAGGCGCTCACCGGGCGCGACTTTCGCGAGTACCTGCGCGAGGCCATCCTCGCGCCGATCGGCCTGGCCGGCGAGATCGTGGTGGGTCTGACGCCCGCCGACGATGCCCGGGTCTCGGACATGCACGAGCCCGATCCCCAGGGCGGGATGCGGGCGCTGGCCGAGAACAACACCGAGACCTGGCGCCGGGCCGGCGTGCCCGGCGGCGGCGGCTACGGCACCGCCCGCGGCATGGTCGCCCTCTACCAGATGATGCTGGCCGGCGGCACGCTGGGCGGGGTGCGGCTGCTCTCGCCGCGCATGCTCGCCTACGCCATCCGCAATCACACCGGCGACCGGGTGGACGAGTTCATGGGCATGCCCATGCATCGCGGCCTCGGCCCGCATCTGCGCGGCCACACCGCGACCATCCGCGGCCTGGGCGCGATCGCCTCGCCGAACGCCTTCGGCCACGGCGGCGTGGGCACTTCCTACTGCTGGGCCGATCCCGACTCGGGCGTGTCCTTCGCCTACATCACCAACAACCGGGTGCCCGACCCCTGGCACACCGAGCGCCTCGACACCGTGGCCAACCTGGTCAACGCCGCCATCGTCTGACACCGGGGCTTGCGGCGCCCGCGCGCAGGCGGGCGGTTAGAATGCGCGATTGCCCCGCCGCCCGCCCCCGGGCGGCGTGCTCTCGCGACTCGACCGAGCCTGCGCGCCATGGAGTTCCTCCCCTTCACCCGACCGAGCATCGACGACGCCACCATCGCGGCCGTGGCCGATGTGCTGCGCTCGGGCTGGATCACCACCGGGCCGAAATGCCGCGAGCTCGAAGCGCGGCTCTCGGAGCGCTACGGCAACCGTCCGGTGCGGGTGGCCGCGTCGGCCACCGCGGCGCTGGAGTTCGCGCTGCGCATCGCCGGCGTGGGCGGCGGCGACGAGGTGATCACCACCCCGCTGTCCTGGGTGGCCACCGCCAATGTGGTGCTCACGGTCGGCGCGCGGCCGGTCTTCATCGATGTCGACCCCCACACCCGCAACCTCGACCTCAACCGGCTCGAGCGGGTGATCACGCCGCGCACCCGGGCGATCATCGCGGTCGACCTCGCCGGCCTGCCGCTCGATCGTGATCGGCTCTACCGCATCGCCGGTCAGCACCGGCTGCGGGTGATCGAGGACGCGGCCCAGTCGATGGGCGCGCGCTGGGCCGGCCAGGAGATCGGCTGCGGCGGCGACCTGGTCGCGCTCAGCTTCCACGCCAACAAGAACTTCACCACGGCCGAGGGCGGCTGCCTGGTGATGAACACCCCCGAGGAAGCGCGCCTGTTCGAGAAGCTGCGCCTGCAGGGCGTCACCCGCCACCCCGATGGCGGCATGGATGTCGATGTGCTGGGTTACAAGCACAACCTCACCGACATCGCCGCCGCCATCGGCCTGGGTCAGCTGCCGCGGCTCGCGCAGTTCAACCAGCGGCGGGCCGAGCTGGCCGCGCGCTACTTCGCGCGCATCGACCCGGCCCTCGGCCTGAGCCTGCCGCTCACCGACGCGCAGAGCGGCCCGGCGCGGGGCAACTGGCACATGTTCCAGCCGCTGCTGCCGCTCGCCCGCATGAGGCTGTCCCGCGGCGGCTTCATCGAGGCCATGAAGGCCGAGGGCATCGGCGTGGGCGTGCACTACCCGGCCATGCACCGCTTCACGCTGTACCGCCAGCTCGGCTGGCGCGACGGCGACTTCCCGGTGGCCGAGGCCATCGGCGAGTCCACCGTCACCCTGCCGCTGTTCCCGGCCATGGCCGACACCGATGTCGACCGGGTCTGCAACGCCCTGTCGGCAGTGCTCGGCCCGGCGCTGGCCGAGGGCCCGACATGACGGGCGCGTCGGCCGCCGGGGCTCAGCCCGTGCAAGCCGGGCTGCTCTCGGTGGTCATCCCGGTCTACAACGAGGAGCCCGGCCTGCCCGCGCTCTTCGAGCGGCTCTATCCGGCGCTCGACGCGCTCGGGCTGCCCTACGAGGTGCTCTTCGTCGACGACGGCAGCCGCGACCGTTCCGCCGCGCTGCTCGCCGCGCAGTTCGAGCGCCGCCCCGACCACACCCGGGTGGTCATCCTCGACGGCAACTTCGGCCAGCACCGCGCGCTGCTCGCCGGCTTCGCGCAGGCCCGCGGCGAGCGTCTGGTCACGCTCGACGCCGACCTGCAGAACCCGCCGGAAGACATCGGCCTGCTGCTGGCCGCGATGGACGCTGGCCACGACTATGTCGGCTCCATCCGCCGCACCCGGCGCGACGCCGCCTGGCGGCACTGGGCCTCCCGGGCCATGAACCGGATGCGCGAGCGCATCTCGCGCATCCGCATGACCGACCAGGGCTGCATGTTCCGCGCCTACAGCCGGCGGATCGTCGACGCGATCAACCAGTGCCGCGAGATGAACACCTTCATCCCCGCGCTGGCCTACACCTTCGCCACCCATCCCACCGAGGTGGTGGTCGGCCACGAGGAACGCATCGCCGGCGAGTCCAAGTACTCGCTCTACAGCCTGCTGCGGCTGAACTTCGACCTCATGACCGGCTTCTCGGTGGTGCCGCTGCAGCTGTTCTCGATGCTCGGCATGGCGGTGGCGGTGCTGTCCGGCGCGCTGTTCGTGCTGCTCGCGCTGCGCCGGCTGATCCTCGGCCCCGAGGAAGGCGGCCTGTTCACCCTGTTCGCGCTTCTCTTCTTCCTGGTGGGCATCGCGCTGTTCGGCATCGGCCTGCTTGGCGAATACATCGGCCGCATCTACCAGGAGGTGCGCCAGCGTCCGCGCTACCTGGTGCGCGCGGTGCTCGAGCGCCCCTCGGGCCCCGGCACGCCGCCATGAACCGCGCGGTGGTGTTCGCTTACCACGATGTCGGGGTGCGCTGCCTGAAGGTGCTGCTCGCGCATGGCGTGGATGTCGGCCTGGTGGTCACCCACCAGGACAACCCCGCCGAGACCCTCTGGTTCGCCAGCGTGGCGCAGACCGCCCGCGAGCGCGGCATCCCGGTGATCACGCCCGACGACGCCAACGACGACGCCACCTTCGCCGCGGTGGCGGCCTGCCGGCCGCAGTGGCTGTTCTCGTTCTACTTCCGGCAGATGCTGGCCACCCGGCTGCTCGCGCTGGCCCCGCGCGGCGCCTGGAACATGCACGGTTCGCTGCTGCCGCGTTACCGGGGGAGGGTGCCGGTGAACTGGGCGGTGCTGCACGGCGAGACCCGCACCGGCGCCACCCTGCACGAGATGCAGGCCAAGCCCGACCGCGGCGGCATCGTCGCGCAGCAGGCCGTGCCGATCCTGCCCGACGACACCGCCGCCGAGGTCTTCGCCAAGGTCACCGTGGCCGCCGAGATGGCGCTCGATGCCTGCCTGCCCGACCTGCTCGCCGGGCGCGCGGTGGCGCGCGAGCAGGATCAGCGGCAGGCGAGCTACTTCGGCGGGCGAAAGCCCGAGGACGGCCGCATCGACTGGACGCAGCCGGCGGCGCGCATCCACAACCTGGTCCGCGCGGTGGCCCCGCCCTACCCCGGCGCCTTCACCGAGGCGCAGGGCGCGCGCATTCGCGTGCTGCGCACTCTGCGCCAGCAGACGCCCGCCGGCGCCACGGCGCCCGGCGAGGCCCGCCCCGCGCCGGACAGCGCCGGCGCGCCGGGCCTGCTGATCGACGACGGGCACCTGCTGCTGCGCGGCGCCGACGGCGGGCTGCTGCGGGTGCTGGCCGCCGAGCTCGATGGCGAGCCGCTGGGCCCCGACGAATTCGAGCGCCGCTTCGGGCGCTCGCTGTGCTTTCCCCTGACCGCCGAGCGCGGGAGTCCCTCATGAAGAAGATCCTCATCCTCGGCGTCAACGGCTTCATCGGCCATCACCTGTCGCAGCGCATCCTCGCCGACACCGACTGGGAGGTGTACGGCATGGACATGGCCAGCGAGCGGGTGGAGCCGCTGATGACCAACCGCCGCTTCCACTTCTTCGAGGGCGACATCACCATCAACCGGGAGTGGATCGAGTACCACATCCGCAAGTGCGATGTGATCCTGCCGCTGGTGGCGATCGCCACGCCGGCCACCTATGTGCGCGAGCCGCTGCGGGTGTTCGAGCTCGACTTCGAGGCCAACCTGCCCATCGTGCGGGCCTGCGTGAAGCACCGCAAGCGCCTGCTCTTTCCGTCCACCAGCGAGGTCTACGGCATGTGCGCCGATGACCAGTTCGACCCCGAGGCCTCCAACCTGGTCTACGGCCCGATCAACAAGCCGCGCTGGATCTACGCCTGCTCCAAGCAGCTGATGGACCGGATCATCCATGCCTACGGCATGTCGGAAGGCCTCGACTACACCCTGTTCCGGCCCTTCAACTGGATCGGACCGGGGCTGGATTCGATCCACACCGCGAAGGAAGGCAGCTCGCGGGTGATCACCCAGTTCCTGGGCCACATCGTGCGCGGCGAGCCGATCCGGCTGGTCGATGGCGGCAGCCAGAAGCGGGCCTTCACCTATGTCGATGACGGCATCGACGCGCTGATGCGCATCATCCGCAACCCGGAAGGCCGGGCCAGCGGCCAGATCTACAACATCGGCAACCCGGTCAACAACCACTCGGTGCGCGAGCTCGCCGAGATGATGCTCGCGCTGGCCGCCCGCTATCCCGAGTACAGCGACAACGCCGCCCGCGTGAGCCTGATCGAGACCTCCTCCGGCGACTACTACGGCAAGGGCTACCAGGATGTGCGCAACCGCGTGCCGCGGATCGACAACACCATGACCGATCTCGGCTGGGCGCCCCAGGTCACGATGGCCGACGCGCTGGCGCGCATCTTCGACGCCTACCGCGGCCAGGTGGCGCAGGCCCGGGCGCTGCTCGACTGACCCCGCCGGTTGCCGGATGCCCCGTCTCGCCCTGAAGATCGATGTCGACACCTGGCGCGGCACCCGCGAGGGTGTGCCGCGTCTGCTCGAGGTGCTGGGCCGGCGCGGCGCGCAGGCCACCTTCCTGTTCAGCCTGGGCCCCGACCGCACCGGCCGCGCCATCCGCCGGGTGTTCCGGCCCGGCTTTCTCTCGAAGGTCTCGCGCACCTCGGTGCTTGAGCACTACGGCCTGCGCACCCTGCTCTACGGCACGCTGCTGCCCGGGCCCGACATCGGCCGCGGCTGCGCCGCGCTGCTGCGCAGCGTGGCGGCCGCTGGTCACGAGACCGGCGTGCACTGCTGGGACCATGTCCGCTGGCAGGACTTCGTGGCCGGCCGTGACGCCGACTGGACCGCGCGCGAGATGCGGGCCGCGGTGCGGCGCCACATCGAGATCTTCGGCAGCCCGCCGCGCACCCACGGTGCGGCCGGCTGGCAGATGAACGCGCATGCCTACCGGCTCGAGCGCGAGCTCGGCTTCGTCTACGCCTCCGACGGGCGCGGCAGCGCGCCCTACCAGCCGGCGCTGCACGGCCAGCCGGTCGGCGTGCCGCAACTGCCCACCACCCTGCCGACCTTCGATGAACTCATCGGCCTGGACGGCGTGAGCGCCCTGGATGTCGACAAGCGTCTGCTCGCGATCACCGCCGCGCAGCCGGGACGCGACCAGGTCTTCACCCTGCACGCCGAGCTCGAGGGCATGAAGCTCGCGCCGGTGTTCGAGCGTCTGCTCGCCGGCTGGCAGGACCAGGGGCTGCAGCTCACGAGCACCGGCGAGTACTTCGCCTCGCTGGCCGGCCGCGCGCTGCCCCTGCACGAGATCGCGGTCGGCGAGGTGCCCGGCCGCAGCGGCACGCTCGCGGTCCAGGGACCGGCGCTCGCCTCATGAGCCGCGCCACCGCCCCCTTCGGCCGCCTGGTCTGCAGCGGGCGAGCCCTGCCGCTGCTGCTGCTCGGCCTGGCGCTTCTGGCCTGGTTCGGCACCCTCGGCTGGCGCGACCTGATCACCCCCGACGAAGGACGCTACTCCGAGCTTTCGCGCGCGATGCTGGCCAGCGGCGACTGGATCAGCCCCCGCCTGAACGGCTTCCTCTACTTCGAGAAGCCGCCGCTGCAGTACTGGGCCACCGCCATCGCCTTCGCGCTCTTCGGGCTGAACGACTTCGCCGCGCGCCTGTGGCCGGCGCTGGCGGCCGCGCTCGCGGTGCTCGCGCTCTGGTGGACCGCCCGGCGCGTGATCGGCGAGAAGGCGGCGCTCTACGCCGCCTGCGTGCTGGGCAGCAGCGCGTGGTGGATCGGCAACTCGCACTTCGTGAATCTCGATGCCAGTCTGTCGGCCGCCCTGTGCGTGGCGCTGGTGGCGGTCTGGTACGGGCTGCGCGATGACGCCAGCCCGGCCGAGACCCGCGCCGCGATGCTCACCGCCTGGCTGGCCATGGCGCTGGCCATGCTGAGCAAGGGGCTGGTGGGCATCGTGCTGCCCGGCATGGTGCTGGTGGTCCACACGCTGTGGAGCCGCGATCTGACGATCTGGCGGCGGCTGCAATGGGGCACCGGCCCGCTGCTCTTCCTGGTGGTGGCGGCGCCCTGGTTCATCCTGGTGTCGCTGCGCCACGCCGAGTTCGCGCACTTCTTCTTCATCGAGCAGCACTTCACCCGCTA